>NZ_JBPSDN010000016.1:0-104755 GCF_052036135.1 Gordonia marina | reverse complement strand
TTTGCAGCAGCTCGCGCATCAGATCCGGTGACGCGTCGGCGAGGGCTTGGCCAAGCAGGCCTGCAGGGTCGACAATATGAGGTGCGGTCATCGTGATGACTCCGTTCGAGGATTCTTTAGACGGTTGACTCGAAGGATCACACGGTGGCCGCTCTACGTCCGTCCCGACACGAAGTCGGAGACGATCTCGGCCACCGAGTTACACCACCTTATGGGGCACTACTAAGGCTCGCGTTCCCGATCGATCAGTGAAGCCTCCAGTTGGCCGAGCGGAAGCCGGTCCCATACCTGCGATACCGAGCAACAACACAAACGCGAGCAACACGGCTCCCACAACCAGAGGACGTGCACCGCCCTGTAGTTTCACTTCTTGTCGGGTGCGTCCGACTAGTCGTATATTCACGGCGAGAACATAGCAGACCCATTGTCCGGTTCAGTACATGTTCGGCGTGGCGCGCCCAGGCGACGACACAGATAGGCGGACATAGGTCGCAAATCGTGTACTCAGGCGACTCGCAAACGGCGCCGCGTTCCGAGCGTCCGCGCGAATGGCGCGAGCGTCGCGGTCGCGACTTCCGACATCGACGAATCGAGTCTCCAGAAGGGCCTTTCGACGCGGGCTCGGCAGCAACGACGGCGCCGCGACCAGGCAGTCCACCCCCGCGGCCTGGATCGCGCGGGCCAGACCCCGGTCGGCCCTGTCTCATACACCACCTGGACCGGTGCGGTCAGCGCCACCAGCCACTGCACGATCTCCCGATGGTTCGGACTCAGCATGGCCCGTACGATCAGGCCGCTGTCCTCATCACCCGCGTGAGCGACGACCGAACGCGCATGCACGTCCAGCCCCACGCCTTGTACCGTGAACAATCACCGGAGGCTCCTTCCACTGCAATGTGACACCCGGAACAGATGATTCACGTTCTACCTGCAGTCAGGAGCATTCGGCCCGCGCTTCCTCCACATACCGTCTCGCGCCCGACGGCTCAACGACCTGGCAGGGCCACGTGCCGGCTCGACTGGCTCGCAGGGGCCGTTTGCCGACTCAACGAGCTGGCGCGGGCCACCGACCAACTCAGCCACCGCCTACAAATCTGGCGCCGCACCTTTCGACTCCGCCTGCGTGAACGCGAACACGCCGCCGGGCCACCACCGTTCTGACCGGCCCCGGCCAGAACGAGTGGTCTCGACGAGCCACGACTACTTCGCCGGGAAGCCCTTCGCGTACGCGGCCTTGGTGCGGTCGAAGTCCTTGCGATCGTCCGCCGAGAGGGTGGAACCGCACTTGTCGAGCGCGGTGGTGAACAGCCCCGACTGGTCGCGCACCGCCGTGCTCGCCTGGCCGCGCTGATTCGCGGCGAGAGCGGCGTTGTACCGCTTCTGGATCGCGATGGAATCGACGACGACGGTGCGCAGCGGATCGTCGTTCATCTTCTTCACCAGCGCCTGGCTGTTCTCGATGAAGCCGAGCGGCACCGCGGACGGAAGCTCCGCCTCGTCCCGCAGGTCGGCGGTGTCGTTGTACAACTCCAGGTACTGGCCGATCTGCGCGGAGACCTGCAGGGCCGCCTGGCAATCGGTCAGATCCCCGGTCGCCAGCGTCGGCCCGGAGTCCACGACGGACGAGTCCCCGCCCGACTCCGCGGGCGACGAGTCGTGCCCGCCGCCGCAGGCGGTGAGGCCGAGGAACGCGGCGGCGCACACCAGTCCGGCGGTCGTACGGGCAAGTCGGCGAGGTGCGGCGTTCACGGTTGAGCAGCCTACCGCGCGGGCGCATCCGGGTAGTTCTACGCTTCCGGGCGGCGGACCGTCGTCGAAGACTGGACACCGTGCACGCGCTCCCCGACTCCGCCCATCGAGTTCTCCGTACCGCCGACAACGCCGCCGCCGGCGTACTCGTCTTCGGTCAGGCCCTCGTCGCGATCGTCGGAAGTCTCGTCCTGTCCGTCTCCACGCTGTGGACCGCTTCGACCTGCGAGCCCGGCGCCGCCTGCGGGGAGCGGGCCTGGGTCTGGCCCGTCGCCGCGGTCGCCCTCTCGGCGATCGGTGGTCTCCTGCTCCTGAACCGGACGGGCCGCTGGATCAAGTCGCGAGTGGCCCAGGATCTTCCGGTCCTGGGTGTCGCGCTGCTCGGCGCGGTCGCCGAGGCCGTGCTGCTCGCGGCGTGCTTCCAGCTGGCGCAACTCGCCGGGTAGCCCGCGCCCGAAAACCGGCGCGGGCGGCGCACCGCATTTTGCGCGCGCTGAGTTCAACGCGCAGGCCCGCCGAACCGGTGGCGGAATCACCGGGAAACGACTCTTCGCCGCAGGTCATTCACGGTATCCGAGCGCCTCGGGGTGGCGGGTTCAGCCCGCCCGCATCCGTGGCCTCCGCGCACCGGGGCGCCCGCCGCGATCAGCGCCATAGGCTCCCATCCATGCCGATCAGCACCGATCCGAACCGCCGCCGTGCGGACGACGCCCGCGTCGTCGCCGACGTGCTGCGGCGCGGCATCGACCGGGGCGAACGCACCGGTGCACTCGACGAACGCGCGCTCGCCGCCGAGTTCGGTGTCTCCCGCAACGCGGTCCGCGACGCCCTCGCACTGCTGTGCGGCGAAGGCCAGATCGACCGCGCTCCGCGCGTCGGCACCCACGTCATACGACGGCGGGCGCCGCACGGCATCGATGCCCTCCGCGGACTGAAGGAGACCCTTCGCACCTACGGCGCGGTCCGCAACGAGGTCCGGGTCGCGACCGTCGTGCGGGCCCCGGCGGCGGTCGCCAGGCGCCTGCGGCTGGAGCCCGGCGGCGAGGTGGTCTACATCGAACGGCTCCGGCTGCTCGACGACGAACCGGTGAGCCTGGATCTCACCTACCTCGCCCCTGACGTCGGTGTCCCGGTGCTGGCCCACGACCTGGAGAACACCGACGTCTTCGCCCTCCTCGAACAGGTCTCCGGCGAACGTCTGCACTCGGCCGAACAGAGCGTCGAGGCCGCCAACGCCGATCCGCATTCGGCCGCCAACCTCGCCGTGCCGGCCGGGACCGCCCTGCTGCTGATCGAACGTCTGACCCGGCTCGGGCCGGACGCCCGGCCCGTCGATCTGGAATACCTGCGGATGCGCAGTGACCGGATCTCCCTGCACGCCACCGCGCTGCGGGCCGCCTCCACCCCGCCGATCGGAGAACCCCGATGACCCTCGTCAACAATCGCGCCGACGTGCCGGTGACCATCGACGAATCGCTGTGCATCGAAGGCTGCACGCTCTGCGTCGAGGTGTGCCCCCTCGACTCGCTGGCCATCAACCCGGAGTCGGGTAAGGCGTTCATGCACGTCGACGAATGCTGGTACTGCGGCCCGTGCGCCATCCGCTGCCCCACCGGCGCGGTGACCGTCAACATGCCGTACCTGCTGCGCTGACCGCCCGGACCCGCCCCAGAAGTCCCGCCTCGAAGTTCCCCGCCTCAAGTTTCTCAGCCCACGTGTGAGGTTCCCCCATGCCCAGATCCGCTCGAATCCTGTCCCCCGTCCTCGCCGTGGCCGTCGCCCTCGGCGCCACGGCCTGCTCACTCTCCTCCGACGCCGACTCCGGCACCACGCAGATCGTCGTCGGCTACCAGTCCAAGACCATCAACACCGTCACCGCAGGCACGCTGCTGCGGGCCCGCGGCTACTTCGAGAAGCGCCTCGACGAGGCCGGCAAGAAGTCGGGCACCAAGTACTCGGTGCGCTGGGAGGACTACGACACCGGCGCCCCCATCACCACCGGCATGATCGCCGGCAAGATCGACATCGGTTCGATGGGCGACTATCCGCTGCTGATCAACGGCTCCCGCGCGAACGTGAACCCGGCGACGGCGACGTCGATCCTGTCGGTCACCGGCTCCTCGGCCAAGGGGTCGCTGAACATGGTGGTCGCACGGCCGGACTCGCCGATCACCTCGATCACCGGTCTGCGCGGCAAGCGCGTGTCGGCCAGCGTGGGCTCGGCCGGACACGGCACCCTGGTCGCGGCCCTGAGCCAGGCCGGTATCCCGGCCGACCAGGTGACCGTCACCAACCAGCAACCGCAGGTCGGCGCGTCGGCGCTGGAGAGCGGCAAGGTCGACGCGCTGGCCCAGTTCGTCGCCTGGCCCGGCCTGCTCGTGTTCCAGAACAAGGCGAAGGTGATCTACGACGGCGCCCAGCTCGGCCGCCCGACCCTGCACGGCACCATCGCCCGGAACACGTTCATCAAGGATCACCCCGAGGTGATCGACGCGTTCCTGAAGGCGCAGCTCGACGCCACCGGCGCTCTCGCCGCCGATCCGCTGGCCGCCGCCAAGCAGGTCGCCGAGGCCAGCGGCCTGCCGCCCGAGGTGGTCTACCTGTACAACGGTCCCGGCGGCACCGATTTCGACCCGGCGCTCAAGCCGGGCCTGGTCGACGCGCTCGCCGCGGACGAGCCGTACCTGAAGTCGATCGGCAGTTTTCCGCACCCGGTCGATCTCGCGACCTTCGTGAACGACGGGCCGCTGCGCACCGCCGTCGCCGAGACCGGCGGGAACTACCAGCAGCTCCTCGACCGGCGCGGCGACCAGGGCGCCGCGCCCGGCGAGGTCTGGTACGACGGCTCGCACACCGTCAAGACCGACGACGCGACCGGCCTCCTGCGGCTGGTCCGCGCCGCCCGCGCCACGCATCAGAAGGTCACCGCCGCCTACGTGACCGACCCGGTGCTGGGCACCCGCTGGTTCGCCGATCATGCGGTCTGGCTGCGCGACGGCGACCGCTTCGAGGCGTTCACCACGCCGGACAGCGCGGCCACCTATCGGGCCGCCCATCCCGCCGCGGTCCCGGTCGGCTACGACGACGCGCTCGCGCAGGTGCGGCCGTGACCGCGGCCGTCGTCCCCGGCACCGAGCCCGCCGACGCCTCCGTCGCCACGGCCGCACCGGCCGCCGGCGCACGGCCCGGCATCCCGGTCACCCGCTGGGCGCTGCGGGTGGCGACCGTGCTGGCCGTCGTCGGTCTGTGGCAGCTGCTCGCCGCGAACGACGTCGTCGCCTGGCTGCACTTCGACACCGTCCCGTCGCCCGGCGAGGTGCTGAGCGCCTGGTGGCAGCGACTGGGGACGTCGCAGTACTACCTCGACGTCGGACAGTCGCTGATCCGGATCGGGACCGGCTTCGCGCTGGCGACCGCGGTGGGCGTGCCGCTGGGTATCGCCCTCGGCCGGTCGTCGGTGGCCGGCGACACCCTCGGCACTCTCACCGAGCTGGCGCGGCCCATCCCGGCGATCGCCCTGGTCCCCATCGCCATCCTGGTCTTTCCGAGCGACGAGGCGGGCATGGTGTTCATCACCTTCGTCGCCGCGCTGTTCCCGATCGTCGTCTCCACCCGGCACGCCGTCCGCGCGCTGCCGACCATCTGGGAGGAGTCGGTGCTGACCATGGGCGGCACCCGCCGCGACGTGGTGCTGCGGGTGATCGTGCCCGGGATCATGCCGGGCGTGTTCAGCGGCCTGTCGGTCGGGATCGGCGTCGCCTGGATCTGCCTGATCTCCGCCGAGATGATCTCCGGCCGCCTCGGTATCGGCTACCAGACCTGGCAGAGCTACACGGTGGTCGACTACCCGGGCGTCTTCGTCGGCATGTTCACCATCGCCGCTCTCGGCGCCGTCACTTCCGGCGGCATCGAACTGATCGGCCGCCGCGTCACCGGCTGGCTTCCCAGAGGAGAACGACACTCATGAGCACCGCCATCGACATCGCCGGCGTCACCCTGCGCCACGGCGACCGCACCGTCGTCGACGACGTCTCCCTGTCCATCCCCGCCGGTGAGGTGCTGGTGGTGACCGGCCCGTCCGGCTGCGGCAAGTCCACGCTGCTCCGCGCGATCGCCGGACTCCGGCCGATCGACGACGGCGCCGTCACCGTCGACGGCGAGCCGGTGACCGGCACCTCGCGTGACCGCGCCATGGTCTTCCAGGACGACGCCCTGCATCCGTGGCGCAGCGTCCGCCGCAACATCCTGCTGGCACTCACGCTCCGCGGAGTGCCGCGCGCCCGGCGCAAGGCCGAGGCGGATCGCTGGATCGCCGAGATCGGGCTCGACGACTTCGCCGATCACCTGCCCCGCGAACTGTCCGGCGGTATGCGCCAGCGGGTACAGCTGGCCCGCGGCCTGGCGGGTGCGCCGCGCGCGGTCCTGATGGACGAGCCGTTCGGCGCCCTCGACGCGCAGACCCGCAAGTCCATGCAGCAACTGCTGATCCGGACCCTGAAGGCGCATCCCGCCACGGTCGTCTTCGTCACCCATGACATCGACGAGGCGGTCCTGCTCGGTGACCGCATCGTCGTGCTCGGCCGGGCCGGCGAACCGGTCCGGCGGATCGTCGACGTCCCGTATCCGCGCACCCCGGCCGCCGCGAACGACGCGGCCCGCGCGGCGGCCGCCGCCGCTCTCGCCACTCCCCGACCGACCCACCGATCCGACCGGCTCCGAGAGAAGGCCTCCGCATGACCGCCCCCGCAGCTGCACCGTTCACCGCTCCCGACCTCGCCGACGCGAAACGCCTGGACTGCGACGTCCTGGTGATCGGCGGCGGCACCGCGGGCTGCATGGCGGCGCTCACCGCGGCCGAGAACGGCGCGAACGTGCTGCTGCTGGAGAAGGCGCACGTCCGGCATTCCGGCGCCCTCGCGATGGGCATGGACGGGGTGAACAACGCGGTGATCCCGGGCAAGGCGCTGCCCGAGGACTACGTCGCCGAGATCACCCGAGCCAACGACGGCATCGTGAACCAGAAGACCGTCTACCAGACCGCGACCCGCGGATTCGGGATGATCTCCCGGCTGGAGCGCTACGGCGTGAAGTTCGAGAAGGACGAGTACGGCGAGTACGCGGTACGCCGGGTGCACCGCTCGGGGTCGTACGTGCTGCCGATGCCGGAGGGCCGGGACGTCAAGAAGGTGCTGTACCGCGTGCTGCGCCGCCGCGAGATGCGGGAGAAGATCACCATCGAGAACCGGCTGATGCCGGTGCGCGTCCTCACCGAGGACGGCCGCGCCGTCGGCGCGGCGGCCCTGCACACCCGGACCGGCGAGTTCTACGTGATCGGCGCCAAGTCGGTGATCCTGGCGACCGGGCCGTGCGGGCGCCTGGGGCTCCCGGCGTCGGGCTACCTGTACGGCACCTACGAGAATCCGACCAACGCCGGCGACGGCTACTCGATGGCGTATCACGCCGGCGCGGAGCTGAGCGGGATCGAGTGCTTCCAGATCAATCCGCTGATCAAAGACTACAACGGCCCGGCGTGCGCGTACGTCGCCAACCCGTTCGGCGGCTATCAGGTGAACGCCGACGGCGACCGCTTCGTCGACTCGGACTACTGGTCCGGCGACATGATGACCGAGGTGGTCCGCGAGATCGACTCGGCGCGCGGCCCGGTGTACCTGAAGGTCTCGCACCTGCCGACCGAGACCATCGACACCCTCGAATCGATCCTGCACACCACCGAGCGCCCGACTCGCGGCACCTTCCACGCGAACCGCGGCCACAGCTATCACACGCACGACATCGAGATGCACGTCTCCGAGATCGGCCTGTGCAGCGGGCACTCCGCGTCCGGGGTCTGGGTCGACGAGAACGGCGCGACCACGGTCGACGGCCTGTACGCCGCGGGCGACCTCGCCTGCGTGCCGCACAACTACATGATCGGGGCCTTCGTCTACGGCGAGCTGACCGGCGGGCACGCGAGCGAGCGGGCCAAGAACGTCGGTGCGCCCGGCAACCTGCCCGGCGACCAGATCGCCGCCGCCCACGAACTGATCTACCGGCCGCTGCGCAACCCCGACGGGCCGCCGCAGCCGCAGGTCGAGTACAAGCTGCGCCGGTTCGTGAACGACTACGTCGCACCCCCGAAGACGTCGAACAAGCTGGGCATCGCCATCGAGACCTTCGAGCGGATGAAGGGGGAGATCGCCGAGATGGGCGGGCGGACCCCGCACGAGCTGATGCGCTGCGCCGAGGTGACCTTCATCCGCGACTGCGCCGAACTCGCCGCACGCAGCTCGCTGACCCGCACCGAGAGCCGGTGGGGCCTGTACCACCAGCGCAGCGACCTTCCCGAGCGCGACGACGCGGCCTGGGGCTATCACCTCAACGTCCGCAAGAACGCGGACGGCGAGATGGAGTTCCTGGGGCGCCCGGTGGCGCCGTATCTGGTCCCCGTGGACGGCCTCGATCACCTGCCGCCGGCGGATCGTTCGGTGATCGCCGTCGCGCAGCCCACCGTCACGGTCGGCCCCGGTGGCGGTCTTCCGTCCGCCACGGACCGGCCGATCGCCCGCCCGAATGCGGCCCCGGCCCGGCGGGAGCCGCTGTCACCGCGGATCGCCGAACTGGTCGCGATGGAGACGGTCACGGTCGGCGAGCTGGCCGGGTATCTCGCCGACGACGACGCCACGGTGCGCCGCACGGCCGTCGCGACGCTCACCGAACACACGCCGCCCGGTTTCGACCTCGCGCTGGCCGCGGCGTTGCGCGACGCCGACGGCGGGGTGCGCCGCGCCGCCGTCGAGGCCCTGCGCGAGCTGATCGAGGTGGTGAGCGGCAAACCCGAACTGGTGTCGGTGCTGCTGGGCGCGGCGGCGTCGGACGATCCGCTGGTGCGGGCCGGGGTGCTCGACGTCCTGCGCGCCCTGAAGGAGGCCGAGTCCGCGTTCTTCGCCGGATTCCTGACCGATCCGCATCACCGGGTGCGGATCGAGGCCATCCGCGGCCTGGTCTCCCTCGACGACGCGGCATCGATCGCGCGGGCGGCCGCCGACGGTGACCGCGAGGTGCGGGTCGTCGCCGCACAGGGCCTGGCGACCGTCGGCGCCGGCGCGGACACGCTGCGCGCGCTGGCCGTCGACCCCGACCCGCTGGTGCGCGCCGCCGCACTCGCCGCGCTGAGTTCCCTCGGCGATGCGCAGGCCGACGGGAAACTGCTGCGGAAGGCGCTGCGCGACAGCGCCTGGCAGGTCCGCAAGGGGGCGGCCACCGGGCTCGCGGTGGCGCCGGGCAGCGAGTCGATCGACGCCCTCGCGCCGCTGGTGTCCGATCCGCACGGCGACGTGCGCAAGGCCACCGTGCAGACCCTCCGCCCGTGGTCGGACGACCCGCGGGTCGCCGAGCTCATCGCGCTCGCCCGCGCCGACGACGACGCCGACGTCCGCGCCGCGGCCCGTTGACCGGCCGCGGGACGGACGGACTCAGCCAGCGGTGCGGCCCGGCGACGGTGCGTTTCCGCCCGTCGTCAGGCCGTGCTCGACCGGTCGAGTTTCGCTTCGAGGTCCCGGATGTATAGCGGTGACAGGGCCAGGCCGCCGATCGTCGGCAGCAGCCACAGCGTCAACAGCGCGGCATCGGAGGCCGGCGCCTCGGTCGGAACGCTGCCGATGATCGCGGCGCAGACCATCCACAGCACGACCGAGGCGCCGAACAGGACCCACCACAACACCTTGTTGATCCGGATCGCGCAGTATAGATACGCGGCAGGGCCGAGGATTCCGCAGGTCAGAAGCGGGACCAGTGTCCACAGACACTGAAGTACCTTCCAGCCGCCGGTACGTCGCGGGGGCGTCGGGAAGTACGGCACCACGGCTCTCGGATCGCCCGAGGCGGCGGGCGCGTACCAGCCGGGTGCGGTGGAGAGCGACGGCAGCGTGTCCCAGTGCGGGCCGGACCGCACCGGTGCACTCGGCGGCGGCGTCGCGACCCGCGGCGGCACCGATTGCGTTTGTGGGTGGACCGGCGCTTGCGCGGTGGTGCTCGCGCGGAGCGCGGCGATGAAGCTTCGACAGTCCGGGTACCGCTGGGCCGGTTCCTTGGCCAGGGCGCGCGCGAACACCGGATCGAGCGGCCGCAGATCGGGACGGTGGGTACTCAGCGGATTCGCCGTCTTCGAGACGTGCGCCATCATGATCGCCGAGGCGACGGTCTCGTCGAATACCGGCCGGCCGGCGAGCACCTCGTACAGGGTGCAGGCCAGCGAATACTGGTCGGAACGTGCGCCGGCACGCGCGCCCCCGATCACCTCGGGCGCCGAGTAACGGAGGGTGCCGACGAAGGCATCAGTGGCGGTCAGGCTGGTGCCGTCGGCCAGTTTCGCGATGCCGAAGTCGACTACCACCGCACGCTCCAGCAACCCGCTCTGTGGGTCTCGGCGGATCAGGATGTTGGCCGGTTTGATGTCGCGGTGCACCACACCGTTGCGGTGCGCGTAGTCGAGCGCATCCGCCACCTGCTCGGAGGCCCGGAGAATCTCCTCGTGCTCGGACAACCGCGCGGCGGCCAGATCCAGGCCCTTGATGTACGACATGGTGAACCACGGCTGCCGACCGGCGACACCGTGCTGGTAGATCGTGACGATGCTCGGATGATCGAGGGCCGCCGTCGTCTTCGCCTCGGCGGAGAACCTACGCTGAAAGTCGTCGTTTCCCGATCCGGCCATCGAGATCACCTTCATTGCCTCGCGCCGCTCCAACGTCGGGTTCCAGACCAGGTACACCTCACCCATCCCGCCCTGTCCGAGCCTGTCGATCACCTCGTAGCCGGCGATCTGCTGGCCGCGCTCCACCTCAGATTCCCAGGTTCCGCAGCACCGCGTCGGCGGTATCGCCGGGGGTGCCGTCGGCGGGGGTGACGACGATGTCGGCGTGCTCCGGAGCCTCATACGGGGAGTCGATCCCGGTGAACTGGGTGATCTCGCCGGCCCGGGCCTTCGCGTACAGGCCCTTGGCGTCGCGCGCCTCGCACTCGGCGAGCGGCGTGTCCAGGAAGACCTCGTAGAAGGGCAGGTCGCGGGCCTCGTGGATCTCCCGGGCCCGCTGCCGCTCGTCGGCGAACGGGCTGATCAGCGACACCAGCACCACCGCGCCGGAGTCGGCGAACAGGGCCGCCACCTCGGCGGTGCGCCGGATGTTCTCGCGGCGGTCGTCATCGCTGAAACCGAGGTCGGAGTTGAGGCCGTGCCGCAGATTGTCGCCGTCGAGCAGGTAGGCGGGGCGGCCGGATGCGATCAGCCGCCGCTCGAGTTCGACGGCCAGCGACGACTTCCCGGAGCCGGAGAGTCCGGTCATCCAGATGGTGGCGCCGCGGTGCGCGCGCTGATCGCGGCTCACCTTGGTGGTCTGCCAGACCACGTTCGTGTCATGGGCGACCGGCCCGGTGATCATGCCGGCGGCCAGCGTCGCGTTGGTGGCCTCGTCGATCAGGATGAAGCTGCCGGTGGCGCGGTTGCGCCGGTACGCGTCGAACAGCAGGGGCTGCTGCGCGTGCAGGGTGACGCGGCCGATCTCGTTGAGCGCCAGCCCGGGCGCCTGCTCGTCGCGGTGCAGCGTGTTGACGTCGAGCCGGTAGTTGAGGCCGCTGACCTGGACGCGGGTCTGCCGGGTGCCGCAGGTCATCAGGTAGGTGGCGCCCGGCCGCAGCTCGGTGTTCTCGGAGAACCAGCAGACCATCGCGTCGAGATCGCGGTCGACGTGCGGCCGGTTGTTCGGGCGCACGATCATGTCGCCGCGCACGATGTCGATCTCGTCGGACAGTTCCATCGACACCGCCATCGACGCGAACGCCTCGTCGAGTTCGGCGCCGCCCGGACCCCACAGCTTGTCGATCGTGGTGGCGAAGCCGCTCGGCAGCACCACCACCTTGTCGCCCACGGCGAACACCCCGCCGCCGACGGTGCCCGCGTACGCGCGGTGGTCCAGGCCGTCGCTGCGCTGCGGCCGGATCACGTACTGCACACCGAAACGGGCGTCGATCAGGTTCCGGTCCGACGCGATGTACACGTTCTCCAGGTGCCGCAGGAGCGGGCGGCCGTCGTACCAGTCCATCTCCGCGCTGCGCTCGACCACGTTGTCGCCCCGCAACGCGGAGAGCGGGATGAAGCTCAGATCGGTGACGTTGAGCTTGGCCGCGAACGCCACGAACTCGTCGCGGATCTCCTCGAAACGCTCCTGCGAGTAGCCGACCAGGTCCATCTTGTTGACGCAGACGGTCAGGTGCGGGATGCCCAGCAGCGACGACAGGAAGGCGTGCCTGCGGGTCTGTTCCAGCACCCCCTTGCGGGCGTCGATCAGGATGATCGCGAGGTCCGCGGTCGACGCGCCGGTCACCATGTTGCGCGTGTACTGCACGTGTCCGGGCGAGTCGGCGATGATGAACTTGCGCTCGGGTGTGGAGAAGTAGCGGTAGGCGACATCGATCGTGATGCCCTGCTCGCGCTCGGCGCGCAGGCCGTCGGTGAGCAGCGACAGGTCGGCGAACTCGTCGCCGCGGCTGGCGCTGGTGCGCTCGATGGCTTCGAGCTGGTCGGCGAAGATCGACTTCGAGTCGTACAGGAGGCGGCCGATCAGCGTGGACTTGCCGTCGTCGACGCTGCCCGCGGTGGCGATCCGCAACAGTTCCCCGGCCATCAGAAGTACCCCTCCTTCTTGCGGTCTTCCATCCCGGCTTCGGAGATCCGGTCGTCGGCGCGCGTCGCTCCGCGTTCGGTGATCCGGGTGGACGACACCTCCTCGATCACCTTCGCGGGCGTGTCCGCGTCACTCTCCACGCAGCCCGTGCAGGTGGCGTCGCCGACGGTGCGGAAGCGGACTCGTTCGACGTGGCCGGTCTCGCCCGGATAGGTCTGCAGGAACCGCGTCTTGGCCAGCAGCATGCCGTCGCGCGGCACCACCTCGCGGTCGTGCGCGTAGTAGATCGACGGCAGCTCGATGTTCTCGGCGTCGATGTACCGCCAGATGTCGAGCTCGGTCCAGTTGCTCAGCGGGAAGACCCGGATGTGCTCGCCCCGGTGGTGGCGGCCGTTGTAGAGGTTCCACAGTTCCGGCCGCTGATTGCGCGGGTCCCACGCACCGAACGAATCGCGGAAACTGAACACCCGCTCCTTGGCGCGGGCCTTCTCCTCGTCGCGGCGGGCCCCGCCGAACACGGCGTCGAACCGGTTCTCGGTGATGCCGCGCAGCAGCGCCGCCGTCTGCAGCCGGTTGCGCGACGTGCCGGGCCCGGTCTGTTCGACGACGCGGCCGGCGTCGATGTCGTCCTGCACGCTCGACACCAGCAGCGTGGCACCGGTCTCGGCGACCACGCGGTCGCGGTACTCGATCACCTCGTCGAAGTTGTGCCCGGTGTCGACGTGCATCAGCGGGAAGGGCATCGGCGCGGGCCAGAACGCTTTGCGCGCCAGGTGGAACATCACCACCGAGTCCTTGCCGCCGGAGAACAGCATCCCGGGGCGCTCGAACGTGGCCGCGACCTCCCGGAAGATGTGGACGGACTCGGCCTCGAGGGCCTCCAGGTCCGACAACTCGTAGCCCTGCTTGTCCATCCCTCTCCTACCGGCTCGGCGGCGGAACGCCGTACGCTCCGCACTCACCCTAGCCGGATATGCTGCGATCACCCGCGATAGGCGGCTTGTCCGGTGAGCGTCTGCCCGATGATCAGCTGGTGCACCTCGGAGGTGCCCTCGTAGGTCAGCACCGATTCCAGGTTGTTCGCGTGCCGCATGATCGGGAACTCGCCGGTGATACCGGCCGCGCCGAGCACGGTGCGGCAGTTCCGGGCGATCGCGATGGCCTCGCGCACATTGTTGAGCTTGCCCAGACTGACCTGCGCGGGAGTGATCGCACCGGCGTCCTTCAGATCGCCGAGCTGGGCCGCCAGCAGCACACCCTTGCCGTATTCGAGGGCCATGTCGGCGAACTTGGCCTGCGTGAGCTGGAAACCGGAGAGTGGGCGGTCGAAGATCTCCCGCTCACCGGCGTACGCGAGCGCCGTCTCCAGGCAGTCACGAGCCGCGCCCATGGCGCCGAAGACGATGCCGAAACGCGCTTCGGACAGGCAGCTCAGCGGACCGCGGAGCCCCTGCGCCTCGGGCAGCATCGCCGACGCCGGCAGTCGCACGTCGTCGAGCACCAGCTCGCTGGTCACCGAGGCGCGCAGCGACAGCTTGCGGGTGATCTTCGGCGCGGAGAATCCGGGGGTGCCGGTCGGCACGACGAAGCCGCGGACACCGTGCCCGTCCCCCTGTTCCCCGGTCTGCGCCCAGACGACGGCGACGTCGGCCACCGAGCCGTTGGTGATCCACATCTTGTTGCCCGACAGGATCCAGTCGTCGCCGTCACGGCGCGCCCGGGTGCGCATGCCGCCGGGATTGGAGCCGTAGTCCGGTTCGGTGAGGCCGAAGCAGCCGATCGCCTCCCCGGCGGCCATCGCGGGCAGCCACTGCTGCTTCTGCTCCTCGCTGCCCCAGCGCCAGATCGCGAACATCGCAAGCGACCCCTGCACCGAGACCAGCGATCGCAGTCCCGAATCGGCGGCCTCCAGTTCCAGGCAAGCGAGACCGTAGGCCTTCGCGGAGGTGCCGGCGCACCCGTAGCCCTCCAGGTGCATGCCGAGCACCCCGAGGGCACCGAGGCCGCGGGCCAGTTCGCGGGCCGGGATGTCGCCGGCCTCATACCACTCGGCGATGTGCGGGGCCACGTCCCGCGCGAGATAGTCGCGGACCGTGCCGGCGATCTCCCGCTCCTCGGTGGAGAAGAGCCGGTCGACGGCGAACAGGTCGTTCAGGGTGCTGGTCATGCGAAAACTCCTGGTGAAAGAGGTCAGACGAAGGCGGAGACACCGGTTTCGGCGCGCCCGATGAGTAGTTTCTGGATCTGGCTGGTGCCCTCGTAGAGGGTCATGACGCGGGCATCGCGCAGGTACTTGGCGGGCGGGTACTCGTCGATGTAGCCGTAGCCGCCGAGGGCCTGCACCGCCAGGTTGGCGGCGCGCACCGCCGCCTCGGAGGCGAACAGCTTCGCCTTGGAGGCCGCCAGGGCGAGGGCGGCCGGGTCGTCGCCGTCGATCAGCGCGGCCGCCCGCCAGCTGAGCAGGCGCGCGCAGTCGGCGTCGACCGACATGTCGGCGATCATGTCCTGGATCAGCTGGAACGACGCGATCGGCCGTCCGAACTGGGTGCGCTCGGTGGTGTACCGCACCACCGCGTCCAGGCAGCCGGCGATGATGCCGGTGCAGCCGGCCCCGACCGAGACCCGGCCCTTGTCGAGTGAGCCCATCGCGAGGGCGAAGCCCTGCCCTTCCTCGCCGACCATCGCGGCGGCGGGCACGCGCACGCCGTCGAACCGCAGTTCGGCGGTGGCCTGTCCGCGCAGCCCGAGTTTGCCGTGGATCTCGGTGGCCTCGAAGCCCGGTGCGTCGGTCGGCACCAGGAAGGCGGAGATGCCCTTCGGTCCCGGCCCGCCGGTGCGGGCGAAGACGATGCAGACGTCGGCCCAGGTGCCGTTGGTGATGAAGATCTTGTTGCCGGTGATCACCCAGTCGGAGCCGTCGCGGACGGCGCGGGTGGACAGCCCGGCCGGATCGGAACCGTTGTCCGGTTCGGTCAGCCCGAAGCAGCCGAGCAGCGAGCCGTCGGCGATGCCGGGCAGCCAGCGCTGCTTCTGCTCTTCCGTGCCGTGCGCGAGCACGATCTTGCCGAACAGGCCCATCGACACCGACACGATGCCGCGGATCGCGGAGTCGGCGCGGCCGAGTTCCTCCATGCCGAGGCAGTAGGTGAGGTAGTCGCCGCCGAGGCCGCCGTATTCCTCGGGGATGGTGAGGCCGAAGAAACCGACCTCGCCGAGCTTCGGGATGATCGACGTGTCGACCGCCTCGTCGCGGTCCCATTGCGCGCGGTACGGCACCACTTCCTTGTCGAGGAAGTCGCGGGCCAGGCGCTGGAAGTCGCGCTGCTCCTGGGTGAGGGTGAAGTCCATCAGAGTGCCTTTCCGAGACGGTGCCCCGACTCGTCGTAGAAGTAGAAGCCGCGGCCGGTCTTGCGGCCGAGGTGTCCGGCCTCCACCAGCGCGGTGACGGTCCGCGAGGGCAGATCGGCGGGGTCCCCGGAGTCGGCGTACCGGGCCTGTTTGGTCAGGTAGCCGATGTCGACGCCGGTCAGATCCATCAGCTCGAAGGGCCCCATCGGATAGCCGAGTGCGGTGCGGGCGGCGGTGTCGATCGCCTCGACGCCGGCGTAGCCGCCCTCGTACAGCGCGAGCGCTTCATCGCGCACCGCGTTCAGCAGACGGTTCGCGACGAAGCCCGGGATCTCCTTCTCGAGCACGACGGGGATGCGGGCCAGCCCCTCGACGAAGGCGATCGCCCGGGCCGCGGTGGCGTCGGAGGTGTCCGGTCCACGCACCACTTCGACGCAGGTCATCACCAGCGCGGGATTGAAGAAGTGCAGGTTGACGAAGCGATCGGCGCGGTGCGTGGCCGAGGCCATCGACGACGGCACGAAGCTCGACGAGTTGCTGGCGAAGACGGTGTCCGGCCCGCAGCGCGCGTCGAGCCCGGCGAACAGCTCGCGTTTGGCGGCCAGCTTCTCGACGATCGCCTCGATCACCAGGTCCGAGCCGGCGTCCGGCTCCGCGGCGGTGCGCAGCCGCGCCCAGGCGGCGTCGACGTCAGCGGCGCCGCGCCGGCCCTTGGCGACCATCGCGTCGGTACGTCCCCGGAGGGCGGCCGTGGCCCGGTCGAGGGCTTCCGGAGCAGCGTCCACCAGCGTCGTCTCGTGGCCGGCGAGGGCGCAGAGCATGGCGATCTGCGAGCCCATCGCCCCGGCACCGATCACCGTGACGCGTTCGGCGCCGCTCATCGCCCGGTCCATTCCGGCGCCCGCTTGCCGAGGAAGGCCGCGGCGCCCTCGGCCTTGTCGGCGGTGGTGTAGAGCAGCGATTGCGCCAGCTGCTCCACCACCTGGCCGGTGTGCCGGTCGGCGTCCATCCCGGTGCGGATGACGAGCTTGGCCAGGCGCACCGCGATCGGGCCCTTGCTCAGCACGGTGGTGGCGGTCGCGCGGGCGGCCGCCACCACCTCGCCGTCCGGCACCACCTGCGTCACCAGCCCGTTGACCAGCGCCTCGTCGGCCGTGAACATCCGGCCGGTGAGGACCGCCTCGATCGCCCGGCCGACCCCGATCAGCCGGGCCAGCCGCTGCGTGCCGCCCGCGCCGGGCAGCACCGACAGCGTCGTCTCCGGCAGGCCGAACCGGGCGGACCGCGCCGCGATACGGATGTCGCAGGCCATCGCCAGTTCGCAGCCGCCGCCGAGGGCGTACCCGTTGACCGCGGCGATGGTCGGCTTCGGGTAGGCCTCGATCGTGTCGTAGAGACGCGCCATGGTCGACGCCAGACCGGTGTGCAGGTCGTAGTTCGCGAGCTGACCGATGTCGGCGCCGGCCGCGAAGGCCTTCTCGCCGGCGCCGGTGAGGACGATCGCGCCGACGGCGCTGTCGGCGCGGCAGTCGTCCAGTACCGCGGCGAGGTCGGCCTGCACCTGCGCGTTGATCGCGTTGCGGACCTCGGGACGGTTCAGGGTGATCAGGGCGACGGAGTCCGTCACCTCGACGGTGAGAGTCATGCTGCCTCCAAGAGCAGGGAGATGCCCTGGCCGACGCCGATGCACATGGTGGCGAGGGCGCGGCGGGCATCTCGAAGGTTGAGTTCCAGTGCCGCGGTGAGGGCGAGTCGGGCGCCGCTGGCGCCGAGGGGATGGCCGAGGGCGATGGCGCCCCCGTGAGGATTGACGTGCTCGGCGTCGTCGGGCAAGCCGAGTTCCCGCAGCACGGCGAGCGCCTGGGCCGCGAAGGCCTCGTTGAGTTCGATGACGTCGACGTCGCCGAGCCCGAGGCCGTGGCGGGCCAGGAGCTTCCGGGTCGACGGGGCGGGCCCGATGCCCATGATGCGCGGCGGCACTCCGGCCACCGCGGCCCCGGCGACCCGGGCCAGGGGTGAGAGCCCGTATCGCTCGACGGCGCTCTCCGAGGCCAGGATCACGGCGGCGGCACCGTCGTTCACACCCGAGGCGTTGCCCGCGGTGACACTGCCGCCCGCGACGATGGGCCGCAGCGCCGCCAGCTTCGCCGGCGTAGTGGCCCGCGGATGTTCGTCGGTGCCGACCACCGTCGACTCGCGGCGCCCGGTCACCTCGATTGACACGATCTCGCGGGCCAGGCGCCCCGACGCGATCGCCGCCGCGGCCCGCTCCTGCGAGCGCAGCGCGAACGCGTCCTGATCGGCCCGCGAGATGTCCCGCTCGTCGGCGAGGTGCTGGGCGGTCTCCGGCATCGAGTCGGTGCCGTAGCGCCGGGCCATCTCCGGATTGACGAAACGCCAGCCGATGGTGCTGTCGTACACGGCGGTGTCGCGGGCGAAGGCCGTGGCGGCCTTCGGCATCACCAGCGGTGCCCGGGTCATCGATTCGGTGCCGCCGGCGATCACCAGGTCGGCCTCGCCGACGGCGATCATCCGCGCACCCTGCGCCACCGCGTCCAGGCCGGAACCGCACAGCCGGTTGACGGTGGCGCCGGGGACCTCGACCGGCAGACCGGCCAGCAGCGCCGCCATGCGGGCGACGTTGCGATTGTCCTCGCCGGCCTGGTTGGCGCAGCCCAGGAGCACGTCGTCGGTCCGCGACCAGTCGATCTCCGGATGGCGGTCCACCAGCGCCGTGAGCACCCGGGCGGCGAGATCGTCGGGCCGGACGGCGGCCAGCGCACCGCCGTAGCGGCCGATCGGAGTGCGCGCGCCGTCGACCAGATAGGCGGCCGTCATCCCCGCCCCTCCTCGGCGCCGACCTGAGTGCGCAGATGGAACTTCTGGATCTTGCCGCTCGGCGTGGTGGGCAGCGCGTCGAGCACTTCCAGTCGTTCCGGCCAGTACTGTTTGGCGACGCCCTTGGCCGCCAGGTAGTCCTGCATCTCGGTGAAGGTGAAACCCTCGCCGCGCGCCTCCGGCTTGAGCACCACGCAGGCGCAGGCCCGCTCCTGCAGACGCGGATCGGGGAGGCCGATCACCGCGACCGACTCGATCTTCGGGTGCTCGTAGAAGACGTTCTCGACGAAGGCGACCGGGATGTTCTCGCCGCCGCGGATGATGATGTCCTTGGTGCGCCCGGCGATCTTCAGGTATCCGTCGGCGTCGATCACGCCGACGTCGCCGGTGTCGAACCAGCCGTCGTGGAACTGCGCGCGGGTCTCGTCGAGCCGGTTCAGGTAGCCGACGAACAGCGACGGGCCGCGCACCTGCAGCCGCCCGGATTCCCCGGCCGGCGCGGGCTCGCCGTCGACGTCGACGGTCCGGATCGCCATCCCCGGCCACGGGTAGCCGTCGGTCCCGACGATCTTGTCGATCGGGTCGCCGGGGATGCCGAGCGTCACCAGGGCGTTCTCGGTCTGCCCCCAGCCGCCGAGGACCACCATCTCCGGTACCGCGGCGAGGGCCTGTTCGACGATGGCCCGCGGGATCGGCGCGCCCATGCAGCAGAACAGTCTCAGGCTGCTCACGTCGGTCCCGGCCAGCGACTCGGCGGAGATGAAGTCGTGCAGGAAGGGCGTCGCGCCCGAGGTGTAGGTGATCCGGTGCTCGGCCACCAGCGCGACGAATCGCTCCTTGTCCCAGACGTCCTGCAGCACGCACGTGGCGCCGTTCTGGACGTTGAGCCGCGCGCCGTACAGGAAGCCGGTCAGATGGGCGAGCGTCGAGGCGATGTGGAAGACCGTCGCGTCGGTGATGCCCAGCCGCCCCGGCAGCGGCAGGTTGGCCGCCACCATCGTGTTGTGCGTGTGCATCACGCCCTTGGGTTCCCCGGTGGTGCCGGAGGTGAAGATCAGCAGGGTGACGTCGTCCCCGGCCGGCCGCAGCGCCGCCAGTTCGGCCGGGTCGCGGCGCTCCTCCCACGGGGTGGCCAGGAACTCGTCGAAGCTCGATCCCACGACCAGCGTGTGCTCCACGGACGGCAGCGCGCCGTCGAGGGCGTCGTACATGGCGGGATAGTCGAAGCCGCGGAAGCTCTCCGGGATCACCAGCACCTTGGTCTCGGCGAGCTGGATCATGAACGACACCTCGCGCTCCCGGTAGATCGGGATGAGCGGATTGCTGACGGCGCCGATCCGGGTGGCCGCGTAGTGCACGACGATCCACTCGATCCAGTTGGGCAGCTGGAACGACACCACGTCACCGGGCCGCACACCGAGTTCGAGGAGGCCGAGGGCGCAGCGATCGACCTCGTGACGCAGCTGCGCGTAGGTGATCTCCCGGCGATGGTCGATGAAGGCCACCTTGTCCGGCGTGGCCGCCGCGAATCGGTCGAGGTAGTCGGTGATGACGCGGTCGGTCCAGTAGCCGTCGGCGTGATAGCGCCCGGACAGCTCGGGCGTGAGCAGGGTCTCCATGATGGGTGTCCCGTCAGCTCATGGTCAGGCCGCCGCTGACGCTGACGGTCTGGCCGGTGATGAAGCCGGCGTCGTCGGAGGCCAGGAAGGCCACGGCCTTGGCGAGGTCGTCGGGCTGGCCGAGCCGCCGCATCGGGATGGCCCTCTTGAGCGCCTCGCGCAGCTTCTCGCCGCCCATGGAGGCGAACAGCGCCGTGTCGGTCGGACCGGGGCAGACGCAGTTGACCCGCACCTGGTCGCGGGCGGTCTCCCGGGCGAGGGATTTGGTGAAGGCGATGACGCCGCCCTTGGCCGCGGCGTACACGGCCTCGCCGGACGAGCCGACCCGGCCGGCGTCCGAGCCGAGGTTGACGATGCTGCCCGAACCCTGCGCGATCATCATCGGCGCGATCCTGGCGCAGGTGTTGAGCACGCCGTAGAGGTTGATGTCGATGATGCGGTCCCAGGTCTCCGGGACCGAGTCGACGAAGGGCTCGCCCTTGTCCCAGCCGGCGTTGTTCACCAGCACGTCGATGCGGCCGAAGCGGTCCACGGCGGCATCGACCGCGGCGTTCACACTGGTGCGATCGGTGACGTCGACCTGGAGGCCGATCGAGCCGTCGCCGAGTGCGGCGGCGGCGGCCGCCGCGGTCTCGGCGTTGAGGTCGGTGACGATCACGGTGGCGCCGTCGTCGGCGAGGCGGCGGGCGATGGCGGCGCCGATGCCCTGCCCGGCGCCGGTGACGAAGGCGATCTTTCCGTCGAGTCGGGTGGTCATGTCGTACTCCTGTGAGGTGAGAAGGGGTGGTCAGGGCGCGAAACTGCGGCCCAGGAGGTTGCGGGAGATCACCAGCTTGGAGACCTGCGCGGTCCCGTCACCGATCTCCAGGCCGATCACGTCGCGCAGGCGCTGGCCCACCTTGTGTTCGGTCGAGTAGCCGATGTGGCCGAGGGTGAGCAGGCACTGGTGGATGACGTCGACGGACAGCTTGGGCGCCCAGAACTTGGCCATCGCGGCCTGCGCGGAATGCTCGAGGTCCTCGTCCTTGCGCCACAGCGCCTCGTAGCAGATGTGCCGGGCACCGGCGAGGTAGGTGGCGGCCTCGGCGAGCGGGAACGAGACGCCCTGGAACCTGCCGATCGGCTGTCCGAAGGCCTCCCGGTCGCGGGCCCAGTCCAGCGCCTCGTCGAGTGACTGCTGCGCGGCGCCCAGGCAGAGCAGACCGATGATGGCGCGCGAGTAGTCGAAGCCCTCCATCACCGAGACGAAGCCGCCACCGGGTTCGCCGATCAGCCGGTCCCGGCCCACTTCGACGTCGTCGAAGAAGATCGACGCGCGGCCGATGGCGCGGCTGCCGAGGTCGTCGAAGGCGCTCCGGCTGATGCCCGGGGCGTCCATGTCGACCCAGAAGGCCGAGACGCCGCGGGCACCGGGCCCACCGGTGCGAGCGAGCACGACAGCCTTGTCAGCGGCCATGCCGAGGGTGATCGAGGTCTTCTCGCCGGTCAGCCGCCAGCCGTTCTCGGTCTCCTCGGCGCGCAGCGCCAGCGACGCCGCGTCGGTGCCGTGACCGGGCTCGGTGATCATGATGCAGGGCACCGTCGCGCCCGACGCGATGCCCGGCAGCCAGTCGCGCTTCTGCCGTTCGGTGGCATTGCGCACGATGATGTCGCTGATCAGCGCGGTGTTGATGATGAGGTACCCGGCGTTGAAGTCGGCGCGGCCCACCTCCTCGGCGGCGATCCCGGCGATCACCGCCGAGGCCTCCTGGCCGCCGTATTCCTCCGGGATGCGAAGGCCGGTGAGGCCCATCCCGGCCATGTCGGTCACCTGCTGCCCGCGCAGCCGCGCGGCCTTGTCGTCGTCCTGGTAGTGCGGAGCGAGCACCTTGCCGGCCCAGCGGGCCATCTCGGTGCGGAAGAGCTCCTGCTCGTCGTCGAATCCGTAGTCCATGGTGGCGTCGTCGATTCGGTGTCTCAGTGCCAGTCCACGACGGACGCGAAGTCCGGGGTGCGCTTCTCGGCGAACGCCTTGGCGCCCTCCATGCCCTCGGCGGAGACGCCGAACATGTCCAGCGCGGTCATCGCCATGTTCGACAGGCCCAGCTGGTGGTCGCTGTCGGCGTTGAACGACTGCTTGAGGAACTTGATGGCGGTGGGGCTCAGCGCCGCGGCCTCGTCCACCCAGGCGCGGGCCTCGGTCAGCAGGTCGGCGGCCGGGACCACCTTGTTCACCAGGCCCATGTCCAGGGCCTGGTGCGCGTCGTACTGGCGGCAGAAGAACCAGATCTCGCGGGCCTTCTTCTCCCCGACCACGCGGGCCAGGTACGCCGAGCCGAAGCCGGCGTCGAAGGAGCCGACGCGCGGGCCGGCCTGGCCGAAGCGGGCGTTGTCGGCGGCGATCGAGACATCGGCGAGCACCTGGAGCACGTGACCGCCGCCGACCGCGATGCCGTTGACGGCGGCGATGACCGGCTTGGGGATGTCGCGCATCAACTTGTGGAGGTCGCCGATGCGGAAGCGGCCGAGTTCGCTCGGCCCGTAGTCGCCGGTCTCGGCGCGCTGCTTCACATCGCCGCCGGTGCAGAACGCTTTCTCCCCCGCACCGGTGAGGATCACCGCACGGACGTTCCGGTCCGACCACGCCTGCTGGAAGGCGGCGATCAGCTCGTCGACGGTCTTCGCACGGAAGGCGTTGTACCGCTCCGGACGGTTGATGGTGATGATCCCGGCGGGACCGTCGACCTCGTAGGTGATGTCTTCGAACTGAGCCATGGCTGGCACCTTCCTCGATTGAGTGAATCTATGTTCAGTGAGAGTGAATCTATATTCACCATGCCGATCGTGTCAACAGTCACAGCCGAGACGGCCTGTACAGTGAATTCAGATTCACCCGAGGGAGGCAGTCATGACCAGCGGTTCGACCACCCAGACGGCCACCGAAGCGGCCCGCGCCGCGGGCGCCGCGGTGCGCTCGCGGCAGATCCTCGACGCGGCGGCCCGGCTGATGGAACATCGCGGCTCCGAGGCGGTGTCCATGCAGGCACTCGCCGAGGAGGCCGGAGTCAGCGTCGGGCTGCTGTATCGGTACTTCGGCGGCAAGGACGAGATCCTGCTCGCCGTGATCGTCGACGTCCTGAACGCCTTCGCCGAGGACGTCCCGGCCGCGGTGGCCGCCGCCGGCGACGACCCGGTCCGCCGGCTGGCCGCCGCCTTCGCGGCCTACTGCCGGGTGATCGACCGCTACCGGCACGCGGCCGTGCTGACCTACCGGGAGTCCAACGCACTGTCGGCCGAGGGGCGCGAGCGGATCAAGGCACTCGAGGTGGAGACCAGCGAGCCGCTCCGCGAGGCCGTCCGGGAGGGAGTCGCCGCCGGCGCACTGGTGACGGCCGATCCCGATCTCGTCGCCTACAACCTGCTGCTGCTCGCCCACTCCTGGGCGCTCAAGCACTGGTACTTCGAGCGCACCATGACGCTGGAGCAGTACATCGCCGCCCAGCGATCACTGATCCTCGGCGCGGTGATCGACCCGGCGCGGCGCGCGGCCTACGCCGACCTTCTCGCGCCTTATTGATAATCGTTTTCATTAGTGTACGGTGGGCGCATGCCCTCGACCCCCGTCACCGTCCTGTCCGGATTCCTCGGCAGCGGCAAGACCACTCTGCTCAATCACCTCCTCGCCAACCGGGCCGGCCGCCGGCTCGCCGTCATCGTCAACGACTTCTCCGAGGTCAACATCGACGCGGGCCTGATCGCCGCCGGCGGCCACGTCGAACGCGGCGAGGACCGGCTGGTGGAACTGTCCAACGGCTGCATCTGCTGCACCCTGCGGGAGGACCTGGTAGAGAACGTCGGCCGCCTGGCCGAATCCGGGAAGTACGACCAGATCGTCATCGAATCGACCGGGATCTCCGAGCCCATGCCGGTCGCGGCGACCTTCGAGTGGCAGTTCGAGGACGGACGACGGCTGGCCGACGTCGCCCCGATCGACACCATGGTGACGCTGGTCGACGCCTCGCAGTTCCTCGAACAGATGGCCCGGCACCGGGCGCTGGCCGACGCCGACGACGCGGCCGATCCGGAGGACGAGCGCTCCGTCGCCGACCTGCTCGTCGACCAGGTGGAGTTCGCCGATCTGATCCTGGTGACCAAGACCGACCTGGTGCGCCCGGAGATCGCCGCGGCCACCGTGGACGCGGTGCATGCGATGAATCCACACGCGCGGATCGTGACGGTCACCCACGGCGAGATCGCCGCCGGCGCCGTCCTCGATGCCGCCCTGTACGACCCGGAGGCCGCGGCGGCCCGGCCGGACTACGCCGACGAACTGATCAATCCGCACACGCCGGAGACCGAGGAATACGGGATCTCATCGGTGGTGTTCCGCGGCGACCGCCCGTTCCATCGCGAGCGGCTGATCGCCGCACTGCGCGGCACCACCGGCCTGATCCGCTCCAAGGGCCACTGCTGGATCGCCGATCGGCCCGACATCGCCCACGTCTGGAGCCAGGCGGGACCGAATCTCACCATCCAGCCGGCCGTCCCCTGGTCGCACACCACCGTCACACCGTCTAGCGAAGTGGTCCTGATCGGCGTGAACTTCGACGGCCGCGGCGCCCTCGACGCCTTCCACCGCGCCATGCTGAACGACGACGAGGCGCGCTCCCTGCTCACCGCCCGCTGAGCTGGGACGGCCCGGGTACCAGAGATTTCCGCACCGCCGACGCGGCCGTGGGGATCGTTCGCGGGCGTCGTGCGGGAGTGAGACTCAGCCCCGGAGCGAGCCTGTCGCCGACATCCTCTTCGGTATCGCAGGACGCGACGTCGGATCGTCGATGATCTGCTGAACCCAGTCAGGAACCGGCTGCTTCCGTCGCGTGTACACATCCGAGATCAGAAGGGCGATAAGTCGTCGTTCCTCCGGCGTCGACCCCCGGCGACTCCTGCGTCGTTCAGTCATATCAGCTCCTTCGACGTCATCGCCAACGCTACGCGCTGTCACCCTCGAAGTCTTCGAGCTCCAGCACCGGCCCACCGACGTCAAGCGAGAGTTCATCGATGATCTCCCGCTCGGTTCGGGTCATCATCTCCGAAGCGGCAAGGGTGCGGACCACCCTCCAGCCATCGGCGCGCTTGTCCTCCAAATCGCTGTACGTCGCATCCAGCGCCCACTTGAATCTCGCCCACCACTCCCGCCTATTGTCGGCGAGAGTCCGCTGCCGAATCGTGAACATCACACCGCCGACGGCTATCAGGCCGGCGATCAGATTCACCCAGGCTTGTGCAGGCATGCCTCAGGTCTATCCCGGCACATCCGCGCGGGCCAGACCCCGCCCGGCCGGCCTGTGGACAAGTGAGGTCGTCCACAAGCGACCCGGTCGGCCCTTGACACTCACCACTCCGGATGCTTCGCACGGTCCCCTCGAATACCAGCGGCAGCTACCTCCATCAGGTGTCAAGGGAAGCCCGGCGAACCGTCAGGTGATCTTCTCGGCGAAGACGATCGAGTTCTCCATCGACGCACCAGCCGATCGGTCGAAGGGACCGTCGCATGTGACCAGGGCGAGATCGGCGTGCTCGCGGGCCTTCTCCAGGGCCAGGCTCAGCGCGCGAGGGTCGCGTTTGGGGATTCGGAGCGCACGGCCGCTGACCCGATAGCGGTACGTGCGGCCGGCGTCGATCACGTCGACTCGAGCGCCGGCGGGCATCGCTCCGAGACCGTTGAACACACCGGGACCACCGACCTGGGTATGGCCGAGGACCACCGCCATACCCGGTTCGCCGAAGCCGGGGCCGTCGCTCCACCGCACGACGGACGTCATGTCGTCCGGAACGCCGAAGCTGCGCACTTCCTCGCCGAGAAACGGATCCCACTGAACGGTCGACGATTTCTCCGTCAACGGTGCGGTGACGCCGAGAACGGGGATCGTGAGCCGGGGACCGCTCATCTCGATGTGGACGGGACGTGCCGACTCCGGCGCGGCCGGGGAGCCGGTCCGGAGACCCGCGACGACCAGCACACCGGCGACGACCAGCAGTGCGGCGATCAGCGCCGCGCGGCGCCACGTGCGCACCATGTCTTCTCCGATCTGAGAAAGTCAGGACGATGACGGAGCGGGCGCCGACGGTGCCGGTAAGCGGCACCGTCGGCGCCCGCCGTCATCCGGCGGTGCGGACCACGGTCAGACGAGTTCTCGTTCCTCTTCGAGTTCGTCTTCACGTCGTCGCGCACCGGCCAGGAGCACGCCGCACAGCAGTGCGATCAGCACTCCGGTGCCGACGAGCGAGTCGCCGACCGGCAGGGACCGGCCGTCGCCCTCGGCGGGGTTCGAGCCGCCCGTCGCCGCCTGCACCGGGAAGTCCCGGTCCTCGACGTCGGAGACGGCCCCGGCCACAGCGCAGTCGCCGCCAGGCGTGACCGCACTACCGCCGTTACCAGGCGTGACCGCATTGCCGCCGTTACCAGGCGTAGTCACGCCGCAGTCGCCGCCTCCACAGGAGTCGTCGCACGGTTCGAGCACATGCCCGATCGCGTCGATGATCTCCTGCGGCGATGCCGGGGATTCTCCGTCCCGGCTGGGGCGGAACCATCCCGCGACGGCACCGGTCACCACGCCGAGAACCCCGAACACCGAACTGCCGAACAGCCCACCGAGAACTCCGGTGAACAGGCCCGTGGCCAGGGCCACGAGCACGACCGCCAGAACGGCTCCGACGACCGCGCCCGGCAATCCGCCCGCGATGCCACCGGCGAAGCCGCCGATCAGCATGCCGGCGAATGCGCCGGGGAGGGCGCCGAACAGGTTGATCGGGTTGATCGCACCGATCAGTCCGCCGATCACGGCGCCGGCGACAGCCGCCGGAATCCCGGCCAGCAGGCCGGCGAGGGCGCCGAGCACCAGCCCGGCGAGGGCGCCGAGTACACCGCCGATACCGATCGTGAACGGCGCACCGAGTGCACCGGTCACCCCGGCCGCGACAAGCGCCCCGAGTCCCGCGACGCCGAGCCCCGCCACCAGGGCCGCGAGCAGCCCCAGTCCACTGATCACCGTGGCGATGATCATCACCGGAGCTCCGATCAACAGCAGGTGCGCCGCATAGAACACCACTGCCAGCGGGATGCCGACGCCCACGAGGAGGACGGCGATCGCGATCACCGCGACCACCAGTCCCACCGCCGCCACCGCCACACCCGCGAGCACGAGCGCGCCGATGACGAAGGGCGCGAACGGACCCGACAGGAGCGCGAGCACGAGGCCCGCACCGATCACGACGAGCGCCCCGATGATCACCGGGATCGCCAGCACCATCGCACCGACCACGATCAACGCGGCCGGAAGCAGCAGCGGCAGCAGCAGGCCGATCAGGGCCGGGATCAACCCGGTGATCAGCACGCCGGCGCCGGTGGCGAGCCATCCGAGAACCGGTAGGGCTCCGACCAGCACCGCCGTCAACGGCAGCAGGACCGCGCCGGTGACGAGCGCCGCGAGTGCGGACAGCACCAGCGACACCGCGGCCCCGGCGGAAGCACCGAGACCCGCACCGGACAGGGCACCCAGCAGCGCCGTCACTCCGGCGCCGCCCAGGTAGCCGACGATCGCGCCGACCGCGGCGGTCACCAGCGCGTCGAGCACGGCCGCGACGGCCGTCCCCACGATCGCCCCCGGAAGCGCACCGGCGATCGACCCGAGAGCCGCACCGTCGAGCGCCCCGAGCACCAGACCCACCACCGCACCGGGCACCGCCCAGAGCAGGTTGAGCGGATTGAGCGCACCGACCGCGAATCCGGCGGTCACACCCGCCGTTCCGCCGGCGATCGCGCCGACGAGCAGACCCGCGATCGCGCCGTAGGCGATGTTCACGCCGTCGGCCCGGCCGCGGGTCAGTGCCGCGACGAGGTCACCGAACGCCGACCACTTCTGCCTCAGGCAGTGGGTACCGCAGCCCGACCGGGTCCAGCGATACGGTGCCCACCGTCGCACGACGGACCCGATCGCGATACCGCCGACCAGCGCACCGGCAAGCAGCGCCCACCAGGACCCGAAGGCCGCCCCGAGGGCCCCGCCGATCAGTGCACCGGGCACTGCGGCGAGAACGAAGCCGAGTCCTCCACCGAGCAGCGCCGACAAGATCGCGGCCAGCGCGGCACCCACCAGCAGTCCGGCGACGGCACCGATGAGCCCACCGGTGAGTCCACCGGCGATTCCGCCGACGGCGGCGCCGAGCAGCGCCCCGCCGAGGAACCCGAGCAGGTTCAGCGGATTGAGTGCGCCGAGCAGCGCACCCAGGAGTCCACCCAGCGGCGCGGTGATCAGTGCGAGCAACGGTGCGAGAAGCACACCCGCGAGCGCGCCCAGGACGATGCCGGGCAGCGCGCCCAGGAGCATCGCCGGAATGGTGATCAGCCCGATGAGCCAGGTGAGGCCCATCGCCAGAACGCCGCCGAACACCGCCGCCAACGCCAGCAGTCCGCCGAGGAGGATCGCCAGGGGAAGCAGCAAGGGCAACGACAGCAGATACGCCAGCGCCCCCAGTGCCAGTCCGATCATCACGAGAACCGCGGGGATCAGCACGAATGCCGTCAGCGCGGCGAGCGGACCGAGAATCGCGAACGCGACGATCGCACCGAGGCCGAGCCCGACGAGCGGCCACCAGATCGGCAGTGTCACGCCACCGATCACGAGGACGAGGAAGCCGACACCGACCACGCCGAACGCCACGACGACGATCAGGACCACGAGGGCCGCCAACGCGAACGGCCAGGTGACGAGCCCGATCAGGAACCACGCCGGCATGGTCACGACCACGATCCCCAGCACGATCACGACGACGGCGACCATGTACGCGACGTACAGGAACGGGACGATGATCACGATCGGCAGCCAGATCGGCGTGGTGAGAACGGCGAGGACGAGAGCGCCCGCGCCGAGGATGAGTCCGCCGATCGTCACCGCGAGGATGACGGCCGCGACGATCCCGCCGATGATCAACGCCGGCAGCAGGAACGGCAGGGCGACGAGCGCGCCGATCGCCAACGGCAGCAGGACCAACGGCAAGACGAACAGCACCAGTGGCAGCCACATCGGCGCCGTGATCAGCGCCAGACCCAGCCCGAGGCCCACCGCGGCGAGCAGTGCGCCCGTCGCGAGTGCCGTGAGCAGTCCGCCGATGATCGCTCCGAGGACAGGCATCACCAGGAACGCGGCGGCCACGCCCGCACCGAACCCGAAGAGACCGGTGACGACGGCGTCGACGATCGCGGTGAGCATCCACCCGATCACGCCCCCGGGCAGCACCCCGAGAAGTGCCCCGATCGGCGCCCCGGTGAGCAGACCGAGGAGTCCGCCGAAGGGTGCTCCGAGAACGCCTCCGACCATCGGGGCGAGCGGGTTGAGGACCCCGAGAACCGCCCCGAGTATCGCGCCCGGCACACCGGTCGCCACCATCCCCGGAATCGCTCCGATCACCGCGGTCAGCGCGCTCACGCCGCCGCCCGCGTACACGCCGAGTTCGAGTCCGCGGAGCACGGGGAGAATCCGTGCGTCGAAGACCGTGCTCAGCGCGGTTCTCATCGCCGGCGTTCCGAACCTCGTCTCGATGTCGGCCGTGATCGACGGCGGCGCGCGAAGCAGCACCGCGGGATCGCGCATCACGGTCGGCAATCGGTCGACGGCCGAGGTGATCACCGAGGCGGCGCCGTCGATGATCCGGTCGATGCACGCGTTCACGTCGCACGCATCCGCCTCCGAGGTCACCGCGGGCGCCGGGCCGACGTTCGGCCACGGGACCTCCGCCAGCGGCAGCCGCTTCCACGTCTGCGCCTCGGCGACCACCGAATCGACGGCATCGGCGACGCCCAGCCTGCGCGCGGGCTCGCTGTGCGCGGCGACGGCCGCCATGTCCAGGACCGACTTCACCGTCGTGGCGTCCTGGGTGCTGGCCGCCGCCGTCCCGGCGACGATCGCGCTGAAACCGAATGCCACGGCCAGTCCGATCAGGACGCGCACCAGGATTCTCCTCGTTCTCACCCCCTCGATGTCCCGTCTGTTGTGGGCCATGTCGAGCCACCTCCGTTCGTCTTCGGCCGAACACTGCCGCGCCCGACCGGGAACGCATCTCGTTCCCGGACCAACCGTGCGCCCCTGAACCGCGGTATCGCAATGCCTTGTGACACGTGTAACTAACACGAGTTAGTAACACGTGTAATCTGAAGTCCGGAACCACCGCTACTACACGAAGAGACGCCAGCTCATGACCGATATTCGCAGGGACATTCACCTTTCGGGACCTTGGCCTCTATCGCGTACGATCAGTGGTGGCTCCGAACACGAGTCAGTGGCACGTATCAGTGTTCGGCGGCATCATCCACCGGACAAGACTGGGGAACACGCTCGTGAACACCTCCCGACCGACCCGAGCGACGAGCGCGGACGTCGCCAGACACGCGAAAGTGTCCCGGACCACCGTGTCGCTCGTCCTCAACGGGAACGACGCCGCGATCAGCCCGGCGACCCGCGAACGGGTACTCGCCAGCGCACGCGCCCTCGACTACGTCCCGAACCCGTCGGCGCGGTCGCTCCGGTCGCGGGCGTCGAACCTGGTCCTCGTCCCGGCCGGCGGATACTCCGACGCCGAGACCGTGAACAACTTCATCTACGCGCTGCGCGCGCAGCTCGAGTCGCGCGGGCTGGTCCTCGCCTACGACGGCGACGTCTCCGGATCGGAGGACGATCTGGTCCGCCGCTGGAGCGAACGCCGGCCGTGGATGGTCATCTCGACACCGGCGACCGTCACCCCGGCGATCGCCGGCCGGCTGCGGAAGCAGGGCATCGACCAGATCCTCCTCTTCGCCGAAGGCCCCCTCGACTACGCGTCGGCGGCCATCCTGAAGAAGGGCATCGGAGCGGCCGCCGCCAACCATCTCATCAACGATCTCGGCCACCGTCGCATCAGCATTCCGGTGCCGCCGGGCACCCGTCCCATCGACTTCGCCGGCCAGCGCTTCTCGGAGTTCGCCGCCGCGGCGATCGACCTCGGCGCCGAGGTGCGGCGCGAAGAGGTCGCGTGCACCCGGGACGACTTCGGTCACCTCGTGCGGCGCTGGCTGATCGAAGACTCCCTGCCGACGGCCGTCTACGCGTACAGCGACACGTACGCCCTCGCCGTGATCGACGCGCTACGCGTCCAGGGGGTCGCCGTACCCGGCGACGTGTCCGTGGTCGGCACCGACAACTCGATCCTCGGCCGCCTCACCACGCCGGCGCTGACCAGCGTGAGCGGCGACATCGATGCCGCCGCGAATCAGCTCGCCGACCGCATCGCGGAACTGCACGCGCAGGAGAGCACCGCGAACACCGCCCTGTACATCGACCCCGACAACCAGATCCACACCCGCGAATCGAGCGGCCGCCCGCGCACCTGACGGCGAGTCGGCTCGGTTCGTCACCGAAAGGACAGCCGTGAGCCTCCGCCGACTCTCCCCCCGTATCCGCCATCCCCTACGAGCCACACTGATCGCGCTGCTCGTCCTCGGCGCCGTCGGGTTCGCCGTCGCCCGGTGCGACGTCGACGGCGGCCTGCTCAACCCCGACTCCGCGGCCTCGGCCGACCACCGCGACGACCGCCGGCGGGCGTCCGACGCGGCCTACCGCCGACACCACGCGAACGACGTGTACTACGACGTCGTCGACTTCGTCGGATCGATCGACGCCGGACTCACCGCCGTCGATGCCGCGGCGAAGCAGAGCCCGCCGGACACGCCGCTCCCCCTTCAGCAAGCGGCCGACCAGGCGCGCGACTACCTGGGACGACTCGCCCGCTCCGCACGGTCGGCGGCCTCCCGGATCGACGCCACACCACCGCCCCGGTGGTACCGGGCGCTGGCGCCCGACACGTCGCCCGGCTACTGGATCGACCAGCACGCCTCCGCCCGATCCGCGTTCACGACCTTCGCGGACACCGTCGAATCGACCGCGAAGTCGCTCGACGATCCGACCGTGCTCGCCGACACGACCCGATCGCGCGCGATCTCCGACCGCGTCGACGACGCCGCCCGCCGCCTCGGCGACGACATGAGCGCTCTGATGAAGCGCATCGCCATTCCCACCGAAGCCACCCGTCACGAGATCGAACGCCGCGGCTACTTCGCCGATGCCGATCACCCCGAAAGGACCCGATGATGACCGACACGACCGCCTCCGCCCGTCCCCGCAACCGCAGGGTGCGCAAAGCCGCCACCGTCGTCATCGTGTGCGTGCTGATCGCCGTGCTGGCCGGCCGCCCCCTGCTCTCGACCGTCGCCCTCCTGGGTGTCACTTTCGGCTGGTCGTGAGCCCGCCGCCGGTCGCGGTGCCGCGGCACTTGCCCCTGGACATTCGCCGCGAGTAATTTCGACTATACAAATAGTTTTTATTAGGAGGATCCGGTGCCCGACGTGACCATCGATGTGCGTGAGATCCCGAAGCCGGAGCGGCACCCGAAGATCTTCGGGCTGTTCGACGGCCTTCGGGTCGGCGAGGCGCTGATCCTCGTCAACGACCACGACCCGGTCCCGCTGCACCGCCAGTTCGACGACAAGACGCCGGGCGGTTTCGAGTGGGAGTACCTGGTCCGCGAGCCCGGCGACTACCGCATCCGGATCGGCAAGACGCTCGCCGCGCCTGTGCCTCGCGCGCTCGGCAACGCGGCAGAACTGGTGACCGGCGGCGAGCCCGGCGTCGCCTGGAAGCTCGACTTCCCCGACCGCGATCTCGACTCGAACCTCATCACCCTCGCCCCGGGCGGCTCGATCGGCGACCACGCCGGCGCCGAGGTCGACGTGCTCGTCTATGTGCTGTCCGGCGGCGGCACCGTCGGCACCGAGAACGGCCCGATCGAGGTCCTGCTCGGCGACATCCTGTGGCTGCCGAAGCGTTCGCGCCGGTCGTTCACCGCCGGAAACGACGGCCTCTCGTACCTCACCGTCCACACCCATCGGGAACCCGCACTGACCCTCACCCCGACGGTGCGGCCGGCATCGTGACGCCATGACGTACGTGATCGCCGAACCCTGCGTCGACGTGATGGACCGCGCCTGCGTGGAGGAGTGCCCCGTCGACTGCATCTACGAGGGCGGCCGCAGCCTGTACATCCACCCCGACGAGTGCGTCGACTGTGGCGCCTGCGAACCGGTCTGCCCGGTCGAGGCCATCTTCTACGAGGACGACCTCCCCGAGGAGTGGGCGCCCTACCTCACCGACAACGCCGACTTCTTCGAGAAGTGCCTGCCGGGCCGCGAGTCTCCCCTCGGCTCCCCCGGTGGCGCCATGAAGCTCGGCGCCACCGGCACCGACGCACCCCTGGTCGCCGGCCTCCCACCGCAGGCGGGGACGTAACTACTCCACATCCAGTTCGAGGAGCGACGATCCCCGCGCGGTGAGGCGGAAGCGCAGCGGCTTCTTTGTGATCGTCTCGATCACGCCGGCGTCATCGAGACGCTGCAGCTGAGGGCGAACGTACTTTGTGGAACGGCCGGTTCCGTCAACCAGGGTCTGCAGTTTCACGGCGCCGTTCGCGTCGAAGTAGCGGGCCTGGCCGAGGGTGAACAACACCGCGCCAATGACATCGCGATCCACCGCGCGCTCCGAGTCGGCGCCGGATCCGAGGATCTGCGGAAACCCCTCGCCCGTTAGCAGATCCGCGAGACGCGAATCAAGCTTTTCGATCTTCTGTCGCCGATCGGAAAGGTCGAGGAGCAGTCGATGCTGCGCCTCGGCGATAATCTCCAGCATGTCGATCACGTACGGCGTCAGATCTCCCCGGTTCAGCCGGTCCTCCGCGCCCGCAAAGGCCCGATAGTAACGATCCTTGTTGTCGGCGACGGTCGCCGAGAGCGCCAGACTCGCGTAGGGCGCCAGCACCTGCCGGAGATCCAGCGCAAGCAGATAACGCCCCGTCCGGCCGTTCCCGTCGTAGAACGGATGCGTGTACTCGAAGATGAAGTGGGCGACAACGGCCCTGATCAGCCGCGGAACGGCATCATCGCGGCCCTGGCTCAGCATGAGAGTCAAGGCATCGTCGATCGCCGACTCGGGGACCACCCCGGTGTGCACCACTTTGGTCCCCGACTCGATCGACACGGGCCCCTCGCGGAATCGCTTACCGTCCGGGGCGTCCTCGTCTCGGATCTCCCCTCGCGTCACCGCGTCGTACACCGCTCGGATGTCATCAAGAGTCTGTGGACTCGCGGTCTCCGTCTCCGCCTCGCCGATGTCAAGGTAAAGCCGCACCATTTCCGTGAACCGCTTGCCAGCCGTAGGCCGCTCCGCCCGCAGCGCCCTGAGCGCGTCGCCGATCTCCTTCCGGGTCGAGCGAACCTGTTCGATCTCGTTCGTCGCCTGGATCTCGTCGATCACCATCCGGTGCAGATAGTGACTGCGAGCTCGGCCTGGCAAGCCTCCCCACTCGGCCCGGATCCTCGGCTCGAAGCTCATGATCCGTTCGATCAGCGCGGCGACTTCGGGTGTCATCAGCGCGAACATCGCATGCTCGCCGAGCATCAGGTCCCAGTGCAGAGCAGCGGGCGACTCCCGCCGAGCGCGTTCCTCAGCGTCTGCTCCCGCCCGATCGCGCTGGTGGAAGATCGACTTCAGCGTCCGATACGACATCGACCATCCTTCCGGTCTACACCTCTTAGCCGACCAAATAGGCCAAGCTATTTTCCCTAGAAGGCACTCTAGACCAAATAGCTACCAAGATGCCGGGACGATTCCTCCCGAGAACCGTCCCAGCATGCCCGGCCGGCCGGACAACTCCTCCCACTACCAACCAAGCACTTGCTAGGTTACGATCGACGGCATGAGCGACGCCGCGATTCCGCCCGCGCTGGGGCCCGACGATCTGACCGCCGAATCGACCCCGGTCGCCTACGAGACGGGCGGACCCGAGGGGGCGGTCGCCTACGTGACCCTCAACCGCCCCGAATACCGGAACGCGCAGAACTCGGTGATGACGTATTCGCTCGACGCCGCGTTCGCGAAGGCGACCGACGATCCGGCGGTCAAGGTGATCGTGTTGCGCGCGAACGGGAAGCACTTCTCCGCCGGGCACGACATCGGGACACCCGAGCGGGACTTCGACACCCACTACGAGAACGTCGCCGCCCTGCACTGGGATCACACCGACAAGTCCGGTGCCGACCAGCGGCTCGCCCGGGAGATCGAGGTGTACCTCGGGATGTGCCGCCGGTGGCGTGACATGCCGAAGCCGCTGATCGCGCAGGTCCACGGCGCGTGCATCGCCGGCGGATTGATGCTCGCGTGGTCGGCCGATTTCATCGTCGCCTCCGACGACGCCTTCTTCTCCGATCCGGTGGCGCGCATGGGGATTCCGGGCGTCGAGTACTTCGCGCACGCCTATGTCCTGGGTGCGCGTCGTGCCAAGGAGGTCTTGATGACCGGGCAGCGGTTCACCGCGCAGCAGGCTCTCGAGTGGGGCATGGTGAACCACGTCGTGCCGCGCGAGGCTCTGGCCGGCAAGGTCGACGAGCTCTGCGGGCAGATGGCCGCCATGCCCATGCAGGGCCTGTTCCTGTCCAAGAAGGCGGTCAACATCTGCGAAGACCAGATGGGTCTGCGCAACGCGATGGACTCGGTGTTCGGCTGGCACCACTACGCGCACAGCGCGAACGCCGAGGCCGGCGGCGACTCGCTCGGCGGTATGGACGCCAAGTCGATGAAGTCGGCGGCCGGGGGGCCGGCCTGATGGACCTGCTGTTCGACGACGCCGCGCAGGCGTTCCGCGACGAGGTCCGCGCCTGGCTGGCCGCGCACGTCCCCGCTCGGCCGCTGCCGTCGATGGACACCGCCGCCGGCTTCGAGGCGCACCGCGCCTGGGAGGCCGAGATGGCCGCCGATGCCATGTCGGTGGTCAGCTGGCCCGCCGAGTTCGGCGGCCGCGACGAGCCGCTGCTGCACTGGCTGATCTTCGAGGAGGAGTACTACCGCTCGGGCGCGCCGGGGCGGGTCAGCCAGAACGGCATCTTCCTGCTCGCTCCCACACTCTTCGAGCACGCCCATCCCGATCAGCTCGCCCGGATCCTGCCGCGGATGGCCCGCGCCGACGACATCTGGGGCCAGGCGTGGAGCGAGCCGGAGGCCGGCAGCGACCTGGCCTCCCTCCGCTCGACGGCCACCCCGACCGAGGGCGGCTGGCTGCTGAACGGCCAGAAGACCTGGAGTTCCCGATCGAGCTTCGCGGACAAGGGATTCGGGCTCTTCCGCACCGACCCCGGCGCCACCGGGAACGGAGTGAGCGGGGCGAATCCGTCCGGACGGCACCGGGGTCTCACCTACTTCATGTTCGACCTGCGTGCCCCCGGCGTCACCGTCCGCCCGATCGCCCAGCTCGACGGTGAACCCGGGTTCGCCGAGATCTTCCTGGAGGACGTCTTCGTGCCCGACGACCCCGCCGACCCGGGCGCCTCCGGCGTGATCGGCGAGGTGCACCAGGGCTGGAAGGTCGCGATGAGCACCGCCGCCAATGAGCGCGGCCTGTCGCTGCGTTCGCCCGGCCGATTCCTGGCCACCACCGACCGGCTGCTGGCGCTCTGGCGCGAACGCGGGGACACCACGCCCACGACGGCGGCCGCCGACCACGGCGTGGTGGACGCCTGGATCGGCGCCCGCGCCTACGAACTGTCCACCTACCAGACCGTCAGTCGCCTGGCCGCCGGCGGGCAGCTGGGCATGGAGTCGTCGATCAACAAGGTCTTCTGGTCGCAGTGGGACATCGCCGCCCACGAGACCGCGCTCGACCTGCTCGGCGCCGACGCCGAACTCGACGGGCCGTGGCAGGACGGCTACCTCTTCTCGCTCTCCGGTCCGATCTACGCCGGCACCAACGAGATTCAGCGCAATGTGATCGCCGAGCGGCTGCTCGGCCTGCCCCGCGGAGACCGATAGTGGACTTCCTGCTCGACGACACCCATTCCGATCTGGCCGAGACGGTCACGGCGATCGCCACCCGGGCCGGGGGCACCGCCGTCGCCCGCGCGTGGGCCGACGGCGACCGCGAGCCGGGCCTGGCCGTGTACCGGCAGCTCGCCGAGGCCGGGATCACCGGCCTGCTGGTCGACGACGGCCTCGGCGGCAGCGGCGCCGGAGCCGTGGAGATGACGGTCGCCGCCGAGCGACTCGGCCGGTGGTGCGTGCCCGGGCCGGTCGCCGATACCCTCGCGGCGGTTCCGGCCGCGCTCGGCGCCGTCGCCGCCCGCGGCGCCGGTACCGGTGACCTCGCCGAACTGCTGGCCGGGCGGCCGGCGTCGTGCGTGCTGGCGCCGGTCAACCCGCGCGCCGCGGACCCCGGCGCCGCCCAGCCCTATCTGATCCGCGACGGCGCTCTGTTCCGGGCCTCCCCGGCGGGACCGGCGCGCAGCACCGTCGATCCCACCCGGGCGGTCGCCGAGGCCGCCGAAGGCGCGCGGATCGCGGCCCTCGACGACGCGACCGCGCGCATCCTGAATCTCGCCGCCCTCGCCACGGCGGCCCAGTCGCTCGGCCTGGCCGCAGCCATGCTGGCGATCGCCGCCGACTACGCGAAGGCGCGACACCAGTTCGGCCGGGCGATCGGCTCGTTCCAGGCGGTGAAACACCACCTCGCCGACGTCGCGATCGCCGTCGAGATGGCCCGGCCGCTGATCCACGGCGCGGCCGTCGGAATGGATGGCGGTGCACCCGGGACGGCCGACGTGACCTGCGATGTGTCCGCGGCGAAGGTCGCCGCGAGCGACGCCGCCGACCTCGCCGCACGCCGCGCCCTGCAGGTGCTCGGCGCCATCGGCTACACGGCCGAGCACGACCTGTCGCTGCACCTCACCAAGGCCCGCGCCCTGCGCGGCGCGTGGGGCACCCCGGCCTGGCACCGCGCCCGCATCGCCGAGCGCCTGCGCGGAGGCCGGCCGCGATGAACGAGCTCGACGCCCTCGGCGCCGCCGTGCGGGACGCGATCGCCCGCCGCGGCGGCCGCACCGCCGTCCGCGAGGCGATCACCCGGCCCGGCCGGTACGACGACGAACTGTGGCGCCTCCTCGCCGGACACATCGGGGTCGCCGCCCTGGCCGTCCCGGAGAAATACGACGGTGCCGGAGCCTCCCTGCGCGAGGCCGCCGTCGTCGTCGAAGCCCTCGGCGAGAGCCTTGCGCCGGTGCCGATGCTCTCATCGGCGGTGATGGCGACCGGAACGCTCCTCGCCGCCGGTGACGACGACACCTGCGCGCGCCTGGTCCCGGACCTGGCGGCCGGAACCCGGACCGCCGCACTGTGCTGGGCCGGACCGGCCGGCTGGGACGCGCCCGGCGTCACCGCCGAAGCCGGGCTGCTCAGCGGCACGGCCGAATACGTGATCGACGGCGAATCCGCCGACACCTTCCTGGTGCTCGCCGGACCCAGCCGCCCCACGCTGCACGAGGTCCCCGCCGACGGCCCGGGCGTCACCGTCACTCCCCTGCCGGTACTCGACGCGACCCGTCCGCTGGCGCGTGTCTGCTTCGACCAGACACCGGCGCATACCATCGGATCGCCGCCCGGTCTGCCCGGCCGGATCCGCACGCTCGCCTGGGCACTGCTGTCCGCGGAGCAGGTCGGCGGCGCGGCCCGGGCGCTGGCCCTGACGGTGGAGCACACCCGGACCCGCAAGCAGTTCGGGCGCGAGCTGGCGTCGTTTCAGGCCCTCAAGCACGCCATGGCCGACATGTACGTCCTGGTCGAGACGATGCGCTCGATGTCCGCGGCCGCCGTCGCCGCGGTGTCCGACGACGACCCGCAGGCCGCCGAACTCGCGGCGGCCGCACACGTCTACTGCTCGGAGGGCTACGTGAGCGTCACCGGGCAGGCGATCCAGTTGCACGGCGGCATCGGGATCACCGCCGAGCACGACATCGGGCTGTACTTCAAGCGCGCCCAGGCCGACGCGCAGTTGTTCGGTTCGCCGCGCGACGCCTGCGCGACGATCGCGCTCTGACGGGTCACCGGCGCGAGACGTGGCCTAGGGCAGAGCGAGGATGCGCCGCCCGTACCCGGCGACGAACCGCTCGCCGCGCTCGCACCGGGAGATCTCCGGAAGCCGGGCGACGTCGTTGATCGCGGTGATCGCCGCGATCACCGTGACCCGGGACTCCGCCGGATCACCGGAGTACAGGCGCACCCATTCGCCGACGTAGTCGCGCTGCGCCGACCGCAACAGCGCCGCGTCCGGTGCTTCGAGCGCCCCGGACTCGGCGACGATCACCTGCACCAGCCCGGGGTGGCGGACGGCGAACCCGGCGTACGACGAGACGACCGCGGTCAGCGCCGCGGACGCGTCCGCCGAGTTGCGGAGCACGTCGTCGAGCGTCACCTGGAGATAGCCGTTGCCGCGGTGCAGGAGCACCGCCAGCAGTTCCGCCTTCCCGGAGAAGTGGTTGTAGATGCTCGACGGCGCGACGCCCACCGCCTCGGCGATGTCGTCGATGCCCACACCCTCGTAGGTCCGGTCGGCGAACAGGTCCCCCGCGGTCGCCAGGATCAGTTCGCGATTGCCGACTCGGGTGAGGCCGGCCGGCCGGGGTGCCGCGGGCGGAACCTCGGGCGGCCCCGCGGCGGCCCGCTCGGCCAGCGAGACGAGGGCGGCCGGGTCCGTGATCTCGGCGTGATGGGTGGCGACGCTGAACAGCACCCCGAGTACCGCGGTGGAGCAGACCCGCGCCGAGGGTCCCGGACACCCCGGCGCCACGACGGCGTCGAGCCGGGTGAGAAGGGTCTCGCGGATCTCGTCCGCCGTCGCGCGCGGAAGGTGACGGTACTCGCGGATCCACAGGCGGCCGGCGAACCGGTCGGCGAGGATCCGCTCGGCCAGCGCCCGCAGCGGGCCGGCCGGTCCCGGATCGTCGAGCGCGGCGCAGAGCGTCCGCACGTACTCGGCGAACACCTCGCACAGCACGCTCTGCTTGTTGGTGAAGTGCCGGTAGAGCGCGGACGGCTGGACGCCCACCGCGCCGGCGATCCGCGCCATCGAGACGGCCGCGTATCCGTCGTCGACGAACAGCCGGGTGGCCGCCGTGACGATCAGTTCACGGCGATTGGCGGGCCGAGTCCGCGCCTGCCTTGCCGTCACGCCCGCCCTCTCCGAGGTTGAGAGACCGTCCGATGATCTCCTTCATGATCTCGCTGGTACCACCATAGATACGCGCGATCCGGGAATCGGCGTAGGCCCGCGCGATCGGATACTCCGTCATGTAGCCGTAGCCGCCGTGCAACTGGACGCAGGCGTCGACCACTCGGCTCTGCAATTCGGTGGCCCACAGTTTGGCCTTGGCCGCGTCGGCCACCGACAGCGCACCGCCGACGAGTTCGGTGATCGCCCGGTCCACGAACGCCTGCGTCACGTCCACCTCCGTCACCAGCTCGGCGAGCCGGAAACGCGTGGCCTGGAAGTCGCCGATGGCCTGCCCGAACGCGCGTCGTTCCCGCACGTAGTCGATGGTCCAGTCCAGGGCCGCCCGCGCCCCGGCGACGGCGGCGACGGCCAGCGACAGCCGCTCCTGCGGCAGGTTGCCGGTGAGGCCGAAGAAGCCCGCGCCCTCGTCTCCCAGCCGATTCTCCACCGGCACCAGGACGTCGGTGAAGCTCAACTCGGCGGTGTCCTGCGCGTGCATGCCGATCTTGTCCAGGTTGCGACCGCGCTCGAAGCCGGGCATGCCGCGCTCGATCATCACCAGGCTCAGGCCCCGGTGCGGATCGGCGGACGTCCGGACCGCGGTGATCACCAGGTCCGCGTTGATGCCGTTGGTGATGAACGTCTTGGCGCCGTTGACGCGGTAGTGTCCATCCTCCCGGACCGCGGTGGTGGCGATCCCGGACAGGTCCGAGCCGGTGCCCGGTTCGGTCATCGCGATGGCCACCACGGTCTCGCCGGATGCGATGCCGGGCAGCCAGCGCCGCTTCTGCTCGTCGGTGGTCAGGTCCAGCAGGTAGGGCATGCAGACGTCGGCCTGCAGGATCGGTCCGAGCAGGGCCGGCGCGACCGCCGCGGCGGCCGCCTCCTCGGCGAGGATCGCATTGAATCGGAAGTCCCGGATTCCCGCGCCGCCGTACTCCTCGGGGACCGCGGCGAAGGCACCCAGTTCGGCGCACTCGGTGAACAGCGAGCGCGGTACCGCACCGGCCTTCTCCCATGCGGCGTAGCCGGGCACCACGCGCTGTGTCAGGAACCGGCGGACGGCCGCCCGGTAGTCGCCGTGTTCGCGTTCGAAGATGTTGCGTTCCACGGGCTACTCAGATCTGGTAGCCGCCGCCGCAGACGAGTGTCTGCGCGCTGACGTAGTCGGACTCGGGGCGGCAGAGCAGGTAGACCGCGCCGGCGGCATCGGCCGGCGTACCGGCGCGGCCGAGGGGGATCTGCGAGGCCATCGCCTCCAGCAGCTGCGGGTTGACACCGACCTTGAGCTCACGGCCGGCGATGTCGATGCTGCCGTCGCCGTCCGCGGGTGTCTCGGTGAGGCGGGTCGTGATCAGCCCGAAGGCCACCGTGTTGACCGTGACGTTGTAGCGCCCCCACTCCTTGGCGAGCGTCTTGGTCAGCCCGGTGATCCCCGCCTTGGCGGCCGCGTAGTTCGCCTGCCCGGCGTTGCCGCCGAGCCCGGCGATCGAGCTGATATTGACCACCTTCCGGCACGGCACCGGCAGACTCTCCGCCCGCTCCCGCTTGACCTGCGCCGACAGCACCGGTTGTGCGGCACGCAGGATCCGGAACGGAGCCGTGAGGTGGACGTCGATGATCGCCGACCACTGTTCGTCGCTCATCTTCTGGATCACGCTGTCCCAGGTGTATCCGGCGTTGTTGACGACGATGTCGATCCCGCCGAAGGCGTCGACCGCGGTCGCGACGAAGCGTTCGGCGAAGTCCTCGTCGGTGACGCTCCCCGGGCAGGCGACCGCCCGGCCGCCCGCGGCCTCGATGGCGGCGACCGTCTGCTGCGCCGGTTCGGCGTCCAGATCGTTGACGACGACGGCGGCGCCCTCACCGGCGAGCTTGAGGGCGATCTCGCGCCCGATGCCCCGCCCGGATCCGGTGACGATCGCGGTCTTTCCAGTGAATACAGCCATGGTTCTCTCCTTCTGTGGTGTGGAGTCCGGCGGAGCGCCGGATCAGTGCAACGCGACGACGGCGCTGCCGGCGAGAGTGACGGTGCCGTCGCCGAGCGTGACGGTGAGTTCCAGCGTCGCCTCGTCACCATCGACGGCGGCGACGCGACCCCGGCAGACGGGTGCGCCGTGCAGCGGGGTGATCGCGGCGAAGCGGACCTCGAAACTCCTGATCTGGTCGACCCGCACCCACTCGGTGAGCAACCGGCCGAGGTAGGCCATGGACAGCATGCCGTGGGCGAAGACATCGTCGAGCCCGGCGGACCGGGCGACATCGAGATCGATGTGCATCGGGTTGTGGTCCCCGCTCGCGCCGGCGAACAGGGCGAGCACGGTCCGCGTGATCTCGCCGGCCGCCAGCTCCGGGAGTTCGTCCCCGACCGCCGGGCCGGCCTTCGCGACGGCGCTCATCGCTGCGCTCCTTCCGGGTGACGGACCACGACGGTCGACGTGGCCGTGGCCGCGAGATCGCCGTCCCGGAGGAACTCGGTGCGTTTGACCAGGAAGTCCAGCGCACCGCCGCGTTTGCTGTACGCATCGACGATCTGCTCGCGGACGGTCACGGTGTCACCGGCGCACAGCGGGAAGTGATAGTCGAAACGCTGTCCGCCGTGCAGGATGTGCCGGATGTCGATACCGAGCGCGTCGAGGTAGCCGAACGAGTCGGGCGCTTCGAGCGTCAGGCTGAAGAGGAAGGTCGGCGGAATCGGCAGGTCGCGATGACCCGCGGCCCGCGCGGCGCCGACATCGGTGAAGACCGGATCGGTCTCACCGATGGCCTGCGCGAAGAAGCGGAGCCGTCCGCGTTCGATCTCGACGGAGAACTCGGGAAACGTCACCGCCTTGGCCGCCACCGGATCGATGGGCATCAGGAGACCTTCTCGTAGAGCGTGACGACGGCGGCCCCGCCGAGGCCGATGTTGTGCTGCAGGGCGAGCGTGACGTCGTCGACCTGCCGGGCACCGGCGTCGCCGCGGAGCTGCCAGGTGAGTTCGGCGCACTGGGCCAGGCCGGTGGCACCGAGCGGATGCCCCTTGGACAGCAGGCCGCCGGACGGGTTGGTCACCACCGCCCCGCCGTAGGTGTTGTCGCCGTCCCGGATGAACTTCTCGGCGGTGCCGTCCGGCGTCAGGCGCAGCGCCTCGTAGGACAGCACCTCGTTGGTGGTGAAGCAGTCGTGCAGCTCCACGACACGGATGTCGCCGGGATCCACCCCGGCCGACTCGTACACCTGGTCGGCGGCGCGGCGGCTCATCTCGGCACCGACCAGGTTCGGCAGGCTGCCGTCGAAGGTGGCCGGACCGTCGGTGGTCATCGCCTGGGCACGGATCATCACATCCGTCCGCAGGCCACGACGCCGCGCGAACTCCTCGCTGACCAGGATCGCCGCGGCGGCCCCGCAGGTCGGCGGGCAGCATTGCAGGCGGGTCAGCGGGCCGAAGACGGCCGGCGAGTCCATGACCTCCTCGACGGTCACCGGGTCGCGGAACACCGCGAAGGGATTGTTCGCGGCGTGCTTGCGCGCCTTGACCGAGACCAGAGCGAAGGTCTCCGGAGAGACGCCGTACCGCTCGGCGTACTCGGCCCCGGCACCACCGAACAACTGCGCGGCGAACGGCGCCTCACTCGCCCCGTTGCGGCGCTCGGCGATCTCCATGAAATCGGTGAACGGGCTCGGCCGGTCCGGCCATTTCATGGTGAGCGCCCCGCGCTCCATCTGCTCGAAGCCGAAAGCGAGGACGCAGTCCGCGGCACCGGAGGCGACGGCCTGGCGCGCGAGCCACAGGGCACTCGACCCGGTAGAGCAGTTGTTGTTGACGTTCACCACCGGAATCCCGGTGGTGCCGACCTCGTACAGCGCCCGCTGCCCGCTGGTCGAGTCGCCGTAGACATAGCCGGCATACGCCTGCTGCACCTCGGTGAGCGCGATGCCCGCGTCGGTCAGGGCGGCGCGGATCGCCTCCGGTGCCATCACATCGTACGGCCGCGCCGTGCGCGGCGTCGCGAACGGAATCATGCCGACACCGGCCACCATCGCGTTAGTCATATTCAACCTCCATGTCGCGAACGATTATTCACTTATACTTGCATTTCTGCGATGTATCACGCAATAGTGGAATCGATGTAGGATCCATCACACTCACGAATATTCTCCCAGGAGGAGACATGCAGATCACGCACGCCCTGCGCCAGTCCGCACAACTGACCCCCGATCGGGTCCTCACGATCTGCGGTGACCGACGGCGAACCGCCGTCCAGATCGTCGACCGCGTCGCCCGCCTCGCCGGGGCGCTGCGTTCCCTGGGCGCCGGGAGCGGTGACCGGATCGGCATCCTCTCGCTCAACAGCGATCGCTACCACGAGTTCCTGCTCGCCGTGCCGTGGGCGGACGGCGTGGTGAATCCGGTGAACGTCCGGTGGAGCGCCGCCGAGATCGCCTACTCGCTGACCGACTGCCAGACCCGGATCCTTCTGGTCGACGACACCTTCGCACCCCTGGTCCCCCGGCTGCGCGAGCTCACCCCCGAGCTCGAATCGGTGATCTACACCGGCGACGGCCCGGCGCCGGAAGACACCCTCGACTACGAAACGCTGATCGCCGGTGCCGACCCGGTGCCCGACGCCGGTCGCGGCGGCGACGATCTGTTCGGCATCTTCTACACCGGCGGTACCACCGGCGACCCGAAGGGCGTCATGCTGAGCCACCGCGCCTGCCTCACCTCGGCGATGGGCTCGCTGGTGACCACCGACCTCCTGGCCCGCGGCGGCGTGCTCCTGCACGCCGCGCCGATGTTCCATCTCGCCGATCTCGCCGCCTGGAACATCGCCTGCCTGACCGGCGCGACGCACGTGATGATCCCGTCGTTCACCGTCTCCGGCGTCATCGATGCGGTCCAGACCCACCGGGTGGCCAATGCGCTCCTCGTCCCGACGATGATCCAGCTGCTCGTCGACGCGCCGGAGGCCGCCGATGCGGACCTGACGAGTCTGACCAACATCATGTACGGCGCCTCGCCCATCTCCGAGGCGCTGCTGGCCCGCACCATGGAACTGTTGCCCAACGCACGACTCACCCAGGCCTACGGCATGACCGAGCTGGCCCCGGTCGCGACCCTGCTGTCGAACGCCGACCACGCCGTCCCCGAACTCCGCCGGTCCTGCGGCCGGCCCGCGGTGCACTCGGATCTGCGCATCGTCGGGGCCGACGAGCAGGAGGTCGCGCGCAACGAGGTCGGCGAGATCGTGGTGCGCGGCGACCATGTGATGACCGGGTACTGGAACAAGCCGGCCGAGACCGCCGCGGCGCTCCGGGACGGGTGGATGCACACCGGCGATGTCGGATACATGAACGACCAGGGCTACGTCTTCGTCGTCGACCGGATCAAGGACATGATCATCACCGGCGGCGAGAACGTGTACTCCGTCGAGGTGGAGAACGTCCTGGCGAAGCATCCGGCCGTGGCGCAGGCCGCCGTGATCGGACTGCCGGACGACCAGTGGGGCGAGCGCGTCCACGCCGTCGTCGTGCTCGCGCCCGGAGCGACGGTCACCCCCGACGAGATCCAGGACTTCTGCCGCGGGCACGTCGCCAACTACAAGTTGCCGAGGTCGATCGCGTTCGTCGAAGCGCTCCCGGTGTCCGGTGCGGGCAAGATCCTCAAGCGGTCCCTGCGCGACATGACGTGGTGATCGTCGCGAGGTTCACCACCGGCACGCGGCGCCGGGCCGCTTACGGAACCAGCACCGCCCGCCCGGCGACCCGGCCGGCGGCGAGATCGTCGAACGCCCGCTGTGCCTCGGCGAGCGGATAGGCGGTGGACTCGATGGTGACCAGCCCGCGATTCGCCAGGTCGATCACCGCGCGCTGATCGGCGATGTTCCCGCCGTACGCGCGCTGCACCGTGACACCCCACGGCAGCGGTTCACCGGACAGATCGGCGTTGATCTGCGCATGACCCTCGCCCAGGCCGACGATGCGGATCGCGCCCTCCGGGCGCACGACGCTCATCGCCAGGTCGATCGTCGGCTGCACACCGACGAAGTCGAGAACCGCGTCCACGCCGTGCTCACCGGCCTCGGCGAGGATCCGCGCCGCGGCGTCCGGTCCCGGCTTCAGGACGAGACTCGCGCCGCGAGACCGCGCGAGGTCGAGTTTGGCGTCGTCGGTGTCGACCGCGATCACCCGGGCCTCCGGGGCGGCGGCCGCGAGAATCTGCAGGGCCACGTGCCCCAGGCCGCCGATGCCGATGACCACCACGGTGGCACCTTCGGTGAGGTAGGGCAGCACCGAGTTCACGTTGTGCATCGGCGTCAGCCCGGCATCGGCGAGCGGCGCCGCGACCAGCGGGTCGAGCTCCCCGATCTTCTCCAGGTGACGGGCGTCGACCTTGATGAAATCGGCCATCCCGCCGTCAGCGCCGAGGCCCGGGGTCAGCGGGAACATGGTGCGCGTCCCGGTGACCGCGCACGCGTTGTCGGCGCCCAGACGGCACGGCCGGCATTCGCCGCACGCCCAGAGCGCCCGCACCAGGACGGCCTCGCCGGGAACGAGTCCGGTCACCGCCGCACCGACCGAATCCACCAGTCCGGCGGTCTCGTGTCCCAGCGTGGTGCCGAAGAACGGCCAGTTCTCGTCCTGATGCAGGATGTGCAGGTCGGAATGGCACAAACCGGCGGCGGTGACCTTCACCAGGACCTCGTGGTCGGCGATCTCCGGAACCGGGACCTCGACGAGCTCCATCGTGCCGGGACCGGTCAGTTTCAGTGCGCGCATGCTGTGTTCCTTCGAGTTGTCGGTGTTTCGGACCGGGGTCCGTCGGTGGTGATCGGGATCTGGAGCCGGCTCAGGGCCGGGGATTTCGCCGGCCGAACTCGACGAAGAAGTCCAGAGCGGTGGCGTCGGCCATCGAATCGGGATTGGCCGCCTTCTCCACGGGCACGCCGGCCAGCAGTTTCCGCACCGGGATCTCCATCTTCTTGCCGGTGAGCGTGTACGGGATGCGGTCGACCTGGTAGATCTCGTCCGGCACGTGACGCGGGGAGTTCTCCGTCCGGAGCCGGTGGACGATCTCCGAGCGCAGGTCGTCGTCGACCACGCGGCCGGGAGCGGGTTTGACGAACAACGGCATGAAGAAGCCGCCGTCCGGCAGATTGAGACAGACCACCAGGCTGTCGTCGACGCCGTCGACGGCCTCGACCGAGCGATAGACCTCGGAGGTCCCGATCCGCACGCCGAAGCGATTCAGGGTGGAGTCGGAGCGGCCGTGGATCTGGCATTCGCCGCGCTCGTTGAAGGTGATCGCGTCGCCGTGGGTCCAGACGCCGTCGAAGGCCTCGAAGTACGACGCGTGGTAGCGCGCATCGTCCTCGTCGTTCCAGAAGTACAGCGGCATCGACGGCATCGGCTGCCGCACCACCAGCTCGCCGGACTCGCCGATCACCGGCCGGCCGTCGTTGTCGTACGCGCAGACGTCCACGCCGAGGCACGCGCACTGGATCCAGCCCGCGTGGACGGGAAGCACCGGCGCCGCACCGACGAAGGCCGAGCCGACGTCGGTACCGCCGCTCTGCGAGGTGAGCCAGACGTCGTCGTGGATGTTCTCGTAGACCCAGGCCATCGCCTCGGGCGTCACCGGTGACCCGCCGAGCATGATGCCGGAGATCCGGGAGAGGTCGTAGCGTTCGGCGGGCACGATGCCGGCCTTCCCCATCAACGCGACGTAGGTCGGACTGGTGCCGAAGAAGGTGGCGCCGGTCGCCTCGGCCAGACGCCACAGCGCATCCGGTTCCGGGTGCATGGGGCTCCCGTCGTACAGGACGGCCGTGGCGCCGGTGAGCAGGGACGACACCACGATGTTCCACATCACCCAGCCGGTGGTCGAATAGAAGAACATCGACCGCCCCGGCCGCAGATCGAAGTGGAAGTGCAGCAGCTTGCTCATCTCCAGCACGATGCCGCCGTGGCCGTGGACGATCGGTTTGGGCAGTCCGGTGGTACCCGAGGAGTAGACGATCCACAGCGGGTCGGAGAAGTCGGTGGGTTCGAAGCGGACGTCGCCGGGATCGGCGCCGTCGGGAACCGCGTCCGCCCAGAGCACCGGCTCCGCCGCGGATTCCGGGCGCGAATCCGGATCGAGGTAGGGCACGTGTACGTGCCATTCGAGGCTCGGCAGACGGCGGGTGATCTCCGCGATGTCGGCCCGCCGGTCGAAATCGCGCCCCGCGAACCGGTATCCGTCGACCGCGAACAGCACCTTCGGCTCGATCTGGGAGAACCGGTCGAGCACACTGCTGGCGCCGAATTCCGGTGAGCAGCTCGACCAGACGGCGCCGACCGCCGCGGTCGCCAGCAAGGCCACCAGGGCGTGCGGGCCGTTGGGCAGACAGGCGACGACGCGGTCGCCCCGGCCGACACCGATGCGGCGGAGCCAGTCGGCCAGGCAACGCACCCGGCGATCGAGTTCATCCCAGGTCAGGTCGGCCGGTGGCGCGGATTCGGAGGCGTACGTGACCGCCACCTCGCCCGGCCGCGCGTACCGCAGCACCTGTTCGGCGTAGTTGACGCCGGCCCCGCGGAACCACCGGGCACCGGGCATCGCGGGGTCATCGAGGACCGCCGAGAACGGGGTCGGCGATTCGATCCCGAAGTAGTCCCACATCGCTCCCCAGAACGCGGACACGTCCTGCACCGACCACCGGTGCAGGGCCGGGTAGTCCGCCAGGTCGACGTTCCGGTGCTCGCGCAGCCAATCCAGCAGCGCCACGATGTTGGAGTCACCGATCCGCTCGGCCTTGGGGGTCCACAGCAGATCACCGTCGTGCACCATCGGTGCCGTCCTTCCCTCGGGGCGCGGGGCGCCGTCTCACTGATCTCAGTCTCAGGCGATCTGTGAGGACGGTCACCACCCGTCGGGGTGGCGGAACCGAGGTTCAGTCGAGAAGTCCGCGACGGCGCGCCTCGGCGACGGCCTCGCCGCGCCGAGTGACACCGACCTTGGCGTAGATGTTCTTCAGGTACCACTTGACGGTGTTCAGCTTGATCCCGAACCGGCGGGCGATCTCACTGTTCGACATGCCCCGGTCGAGCAACCGCAGGATGTCCACCTCGCGCGCGGTCAGCTCCTCCTCCGGGAGGGCCCGGCGACCGGAACCGGCGGCCGGCGGCGGCGCCGCGACGTGCCGTTCCCGCTCCGCCGCGAGCAGCGATCGCAGATAGTCCGCGGACACCTCCGGGTAGCCGTCCGGCCAGTGCCCGCGCCGCTGCCCGTCACGCAGCTCACCGAGCAGGCGCAGCACCGACGGACCCCCGTCGACGAGGGTCCGTGCCAGCCCGGCCCGCGCACCGGCCACCAGGGCGGGCAGCAGCACGTCCAGCGCCTCGTCGCGGTCGACGGCGCAGAGCACCTCGGCGAGCGCCACCCGGGCGGCGACTTCCTCGTACGGCCAGTCGGCGTCGACGGCCGCGGCGAGTCGTTCCCGGCAGGCGGCGACGGCATCCTCGATGTCGCCTTCCGCGGCGGACACGATGGCCCGCATCGCCAGCCGGCTGCGCCGGAAGTCGAAGGCGATCCCGACGCTGTAGCGGGCGGCCGACGGTTCGAGTTCGAGGGCGTTCGCCGCGACGATGCTGCGCGCCCCCGCGAGGTCGCCGGTCGACGCCAGCAGCCGGCAGAGTCCGTGATCGGCGTCGAGCACCTGCCGCGGCAGTCCCAGTTCGACGCCGACCCGGCGTTCCTCGGCCAGCACTCCGACGGCGCCGTCGATGTCGCCGCGCAGCGCCCGGATCCGCGCGAGTGTGGAATACGTGAGGATCATGAAGTCCGCGACGGCGCCCTCCGCCCCGAGCCGGTAGCAGTCCTCCAGGAGTTCCTCGGCACGATCGAGGTCGCCGCGCTCGTAGTAGAACGCACCGAGCGGACCGGCGGCCAGGTACCGCGCGTAGAGTTCCGCGCTCCCCCGGCCGGAGGCGATCGCCAGCGCATCGCGGTAGCGGGCCCAGGCGGCCGCGAGATCGAGCTGAGCGAAAGCCGCGAGCCCGGCGATGCAGCGGCCGTAGACCGGCGAGAACACCCCCGCACTCCGCTCGTGGTAGGGCTCGGCCCACTCCTGCAGCGCCCGGGCCTGCGAGAAGCGGTAGGAATGGAAGTGGTCGAGCGAGGCCATGTTCGACGAGCCGGCGACGACGAACGCGCGGTAGTCGCGCGGCGCGGTGAGAATCGGCTGCAGCCGCTCGACCACCCGGTCGAAGCGATCGTCGTAGACGTCGATGCACGTCGCCAGCATCTCCGCCTCCGCGGCCAGCGGCGCCACCGGTTCGCCGTCGGCACCGGGCCGCGGCCCGCCCGAGGCGGCATCGTCGTCCGGGTCGAGGGCCGCCCGGGCCAGCGCCAGCGCACGGCGCGCCGGAGCGAGTCTGTGCAGCAGGCAGTACGCCCAGCCGACGGTCAATTGCAGCCGGGCACGACCGGCCACGACGGCGCTCGGCAGCTTGTCGACCAGTGCCAGCAACGACGCCATGCGACTGTCTTCGATGTAGGACCGGCCCAGTTCGTCGACCAGATCGACCGCCAGCTCATCGGCGCCCGCGGCGAGGGCGTGGTCGACCGCCTCGGACGGCTGGTCGTGCGCGGCGTACCAGCGCGCGGCGGCCAGATGCAGTTCGGTGACCCGGCCGGGCTGGTCGCGGGCCAGCCGGCGGCGCAGGTATCCGGAGAACAGGTGGTGGTAGCGGAACCACTCACCGTCGTCGTCGAGCGCGGTGAGAAACATGTTGCGCCGGCGCAGCTCTTCGAGCATCGCCCCGCCCTCCGGCCTGCCGGACACCGCACTGACCAGGTCGGCACTCAGGAAGTCGCAGATCGACGTGGACAGCAGGAAGTCGAGGATGTCGGCGGGCAGGGCGTCGAGCACCGACTCGGCCAGGTAGTCGCCGATGGACTGGTGCCGGCCGGAGAACCGGGCGATCGCCGACGACGGATCGCTGCTGTCCCGGAGCGACAGGGTGGCCAGCTGCAGCGCCGCGACCCACCCGTCGGTCGACGACCACAGGCGCTGGACGTCGTCGCTGTCCAGCGCCAGCGCGTTGACCTCGCGCAGCAGCGTGTTCGACTCCGCGCGGTCGAAGCGCAACTGCTGCGAGTCGACCTCCACCACCTCGTCGCGCACCCGCAGCCGGCTCACCGCGTGCACCCGGATCCGGCTGGTGACGACGATGTGCAGGTTCTCCGGACCGAAGTCGAGCAGGTAGTCCAGGACTTCGATCGCGGCGGGCTGTTCGATGAGGTGCCAGTCGTCGATGACGACGGTGAGCGGCCGCGCGTACTCGACGAGCCGGTTGATGAGCGCGCCGAGCACGGGCAGTGCGTCGTCCGGCCGCTGTTCCAGCGTGCCGATCAGATCGTCCACCTCGATCGCCGGATCGGCGCGGGCGATGGCCGCGAGCAGGTGACCGGCGAGCCATCCCGGGTTGTTGTCATCGTCGTCGATGGTGAGCCAGCCGACGGTGCCGCCCTCGCCCCGCAGTTCGTCCTGCCACTGCGCGGCGAGGGTGCTCTTGCCGAAGCCGGCCGGTCCGTGAATCACCGTGAGACGACGGTCGCGGCCGTCCCGCAGGAGACGAAGCAGCCGTTCACGCGGCACCAGGCTGCTCTTGCCCGACTGCCTCCGGAACTTGGTCACCACGGCGGGCCGCGCCGGGTGCGCTGTCCGATCCGGCCCCACCATCAACTGTCCGCGCTCTCCCACCGATGACACATGCCTTGTAACGAATCTAACCGACTACGTGGCCGACCAGCCGCCGTCGACCGGCAGCTCCACACCGGTGATCCACGACGACGCGTCCGAGGCGAGGAACAGCACGGCGGCGGCCACATCGCGGGTGGTGCCGGTCCGGCCGATCGGATGGGCCGCGAGGAAACCGGCGGCCACCTCCTCGAGGGAACTCGCGCCGGACAGTTCCATGTTGTGCCGCAGGAACGAGTCACCCATGTCGGTCTGCACCAGCCCCGGGTGCACCGAATTGCAGCGCACGCCGTAGCCGAGCCGGCCGCACTCGACGGCGACGTCCTTGGTGAGCATGCGCACCGCGCCCTTCGCCGCACCGTAGGCCGAGAGCCACGGCACGCCGATCAGGCCGGCCACCGACGACATGTTGATGATCGATCCGCCGTTGCCCGCGAGGCCGCCGGGTTTCATCGCGGCGACGGCGTGCTTGCAGCCGAAGTAAGTGCCGTCGACGTTGATGCTGATCAGCCGCTTGTAGTCGGCGGCGTCGGCCTCGACGATCGGCGTCATCAACTCGATGCCCGCGTTGTTGACCAGGATCTCCAGTCCACCGAAGGTCTCGACGGTCTCGGCCACCACGCGCGCCCAGGCGTCTTCTTCCCGGACATCGAGGGTGCGGTAGTCGGCGCGGCCGCCGGCGGCCACGATCGACTCGGCGGTGGCGCGGCCGGCGTCGTCGAGCACGTCGGTGATCATCACCGAAGCGCCGGCGGCGGCCAGGACACGGGCGAATTCGGCGCCGAGGCCGCGCGCACCGCCGGAGATCAGCGCGGTCTTGCCGGTCACCGTGAACGACGCGGCGAGGTCTGCGGTCAGGTTGTCAGTCATTGTCTCTCCTCGTGGGTTTCTCATGAAGTGGCGGCGCCCGCGCGCAACTCGACGAGCCGGGCGAGTGCGTGTTCGGGCCGGGTGCCCGGCGGGATGACGACCAGGCGCACGTGGTCGTCGCCGGCCGGCGCGCCGGATTCCCACTCGGTGGCGCGGAGCCAGAACGACGGCGCCAGCGCCTCCGGAACATCGCCGGGCGGATCCGCGGTCTCCAGACCGATCGGCCACCGGTAATGGGCGGCGACCTTGATCAGCGGGCCGTAGAGGTCGATGAGGTCGGCGGTGACCGGCGCACCCGATTCGGGTGCGCGAATCGCCAGCGCATCCACGCGGGTATCGGCGAGCACCCGCAGGAAGTCGGTCAGGTAGACCGCCGCCGAATCGATGTCGTCCTCATCGAATTCGGGCACCGGGTCACCGTGCGCCACCCGGTGAGCCAGCGCCGCCAGGTCTCCCGGAGCCGGGGCGAGTACGACGATCTCCTGGCCGAGGGCGGCGCCGAGCGAGGAGACCACATCGGCGAGGTGAGCGCGCAGACCGGGATCACCGAGCAGCGTCCGGAGCGGTGCGGTGGCGCGCCGTTTGGCGCCCATCTCGGCGACGAGATCCGGGTGCGCCGCCGTCCACGACTCGGCCACCGCGGCGACGTCCACCGGGATCAGGTCGGCGCTGACCAGGCCGGTCGCGGTGCGCTGCCAGGCGACGAGGGCATCCACCGACGCCCACGGCGGGGCCTCGCCCAGCAGGTGCCCGGCATAGCCGAGGTAGTCGATCCAGAGTGCGGGAACGGGCGTGGCGGACATCGGCGATCAGTCCTCCGCCTGTGCACGGAGCGCGGCGATCTCGGCCTGCAGGGTCGCGATCGCCACGTCCTTCGGATCGAGCATGAACATGCTCTGCAGTTCGCCGCCGGTCATCTGGACGGGCTGTCCCATGGTGGTGCCGTACACCACCGACGGATCGCCCCAGGCGCCGTAGTAGGGCAGGTCCGCCGGCGGCGCCTCGGTCACCCATTCGGCGACGAACTCGTCGTACGGCGTGCCGCGCTCGATCCGGGCACGTCGTTCTGCGAGGCGGGCCGCCGAGGTGGCCTCCTCGTCGAGGGTCCTCGTGTCGGCGTCGATCACCACCTTGTAGATGTCCTCGGCGGTCTCGATCGACATGAGGTCTTCCTCGATGTCGCGCAGCACGAGCGCCGGATCGCGTTCGAGGACGTCGCCGTAGCCGGCGCCACCGCCCTGGCACATCATCTGCAGCTCACCGCGCTGGGCGAGTTTGAACGTCTGCGCCATCGGCATCGTCGAGTACGTGCCGCCCGGGAAAGGCTGCCGGTTCATGATGTCGACGATGTCGAAGTTCGCCTCCTCCGGATTCGACTCCAGCTGGGCGAGGACGTCGATGCCTTCGACGCGGCACAGCGGATACGCCGGGCTGCCGTAGCCGCCGAACAGGCCCTGCAACGCCGAGAACTTGGAGCCGGTGCAGCCGAACATGAAGCCCCACATATCGGTCTTCTGCGCGGTCGCGATCTGCTCGTATCCGAGCCCGCCCCGGTACTTGCCGAAGCCGATCCGGTCCTTGGCGAGGGTGAAGGCGCCGAGACGGACCATCGGCAGCTCCTCTTCGGCCAGCTCCATCTCGCCGATGTCGCAGAACGCGGCGAACGGCGGGGACACCGAGTGCTCGCCGTCGCGGTCGTACCGGCCGCCCTGACCGGCCCCGTTGATGTCGGCGCAGAAGTTGCCGACCTCCTGACCGTGCTGGGTGAGGCCGCCGTAGATCATCGTGGCCGGCTGGTCGTACTGCGAGGCCAGGATCGAGGTGTACTGCCGGGGCAGCTGGTAGATGAACTTGGCCATCGGGATCACCGGGAAGGTCATCGCCTTGAACAGCGGGATCAGGCTCATCGCCTGCGGTGTCACGAACGACGCGTTGACCAGCGAGTTGGTGTCCCAGACGAAGTCGATCGGGGTGAACACCGCCTGGGTCTGCGGCAGGTCGGGCCAGATGTTCTGCAGGAAGCCGGACATCAGCATGGTCTTCATCGAGCCCTGGCTGGTGTTGATCGACCTGTTCAGGAATTCCGGCGACGACCCCCGGAAGTCCATCGTCATCTGCTCGCCGTCGACCGTGATCGCGCAGTTGATCCGCATGAGGACGTTCTCGCGGAGGGTCGAGTCGCAGAAGCCGGTCACCCGGGTGGTGCCGTCGGGCAGTTCGCCGATCCGCCGGCGCACCTCGGCCGCCACCCCCTCGATGTGCTGGCGCATGGTGCCGACCAGCGCTTCGGTCCCGAACTCGTCGAGGATCGCGTCGACGCGCTTGCGCAACCGCAGCAGCGCGTGCAGTTTCACCGACATGTCCTCGTACTGCAGCTTCGGGTCGCGCACCGAGTTCTGCAGAAAGGTCTGCAGGTCCCGCTTGATCTCGAAATCCTCGATGATCTTGAACGGCGGCATCTTGAGGCCCTCGTCGAACTTGCTCTCGGCGGCGGCCGGCATGCCGCCGGGCTCGCACGAGCCGTTCTCGCCCTCGTGGATGGTCGCCGACAGCCAGGCGACCAGTTCGCCGTCCCGGTAGAGCGGCATGATCGTCGACTGGTCCGTGTTGTGGATACCGCCGTAGCGGGCGTCGTTGTGGATGAAGCCGTCGCCGTCGGCGATGCCCACGGTCGGCTCGTCGCCCCAGGTGCGGAGGATGTACTTGATCGGATAGTGGCAGCAGCCGGCGAAGCCGACCACGCCCTTCGGCGCGATCATCGACAGGTCCCCGGAGGCGGTGAAGATGGCTGCGACCAGGTCGCCCCATTTGGCGCCGGGCGCCGCGCCCATCTGCTCGATCATCGTGTTCGACTCGTCGAGCGCGGACATCAGCCGGCCGCGCACCTGATTCACCAGGTGCGGGTCGAGCCCGTCGTCGCCGAGGATCTGGTCCTCGACCGTGCTGCGTCCCTCGATGCGGTGGTCGTGGAAGATCGCCGGATCAGGTCCGTGGAACAGGACGTTGCCGGCCAGGAATTCGTCGCGCAATGCCTGATCTTCGGCGCTCAAAGCGGTGTTCTCGGTCATGATTCCCTCTTTCGGTTCTCGATCGGCGGCGCGGTCAGTCGCTGACCCGGGTCAGCCACACGGCCCGGCCGGCGACCGCCTGATAGCGCCATCCGGGTTCGACCAGGTAGTTGGTGGCGTCGGTCTCGACCACCGCGGGGCCGAGGATGTCGGTGCCGGGTTCCAGCGCGGCGTCGTCGTAGATCGCCGTCTCGACCGGGCCGTCGACGCCGACGAAGCTGCACTCGCGCACGGCTCGCGCCGCGGGCGTGTGACCGGGCTCGATCGGGGTCAGATCCGCGAACGCCAGCCCCGGGCTCTCGACCCACGACAGCACGCGGATGGTGTTGACCCGGACGCCGGTCGCGGTGGCCTGACTGCCCTCGCCGAAACGTTCGGCGTAGCGCTTGTCGAATTCGGCGATCACCCGCAGCACGTCGCGCTGGCTGGTGATCCGGCTGACGCCCACCCGCACCGAGGTCTGCACTCGCTGGTTGCCGTAGCGCATGTCCAGCTCCAGCCGATGCTTCACCAGGCTCGGGTCGATCCCCTGCCGCTGCAGGTCGGACCGGCCGCGTTCCTCGAGCTCGTCGATGATGGCGTTGAACTCGGTGTAGTCGGTCATGAAGTAGCTGTTGGTCGGATCGAACAGCACCTGCCAGGTGTTGGCCTCATGGATGTGCATCTGGTTCATGTCGCCGGCGCCGACCGCGGAGAAGATCGGGGCGTGCGGCGGGCAGAGGACCCGCTCGGCGCCCAGCGCCGATGCGATGCCGCAGCCGTGCAGGGGACCGTTGCCGCCGTAGGCGAGCACCGTGAAGTCCTTCGGCTCGAAGCCACGCACTCGCAGCTCGGTCGCGATGCCGTTGGCCATGTTCGAGTCCACGGTCTGCTTGATCAGCTTGGCCGCGTCGACGACATCCATGTCGAGGTCGTCGCACAGTTCGTCCTCGATGGCCCGCTTGCTGCGGCGCTTGGTCAGCGCGATCTTCCCGCCCGCGTAGTTCGCCGGGTCCAGGTAGCCGAGCATCACGTCCGCGTCGGTCACCGTCGGCTGCATGCCGCCGCGGTCGTAGCAGGCCGGTCCCGGATCGGAACCCGCGCTCTCGGGCCCCACCGCCACGGTCCGGAAGACCGGGTCGTAGGTGCAGATGGAACCGCCGCCGGCCCCCAGCGTGACCAGGTGCAGCATCGGGATCGACACCATCCAGCGTTCGATCACCGGCTCGAAGTCGTAGTGCTTGATGCCGCCCTCGACCACGATGCCGATGTCGAAACTGGTGCCGCCCATGTCGGTGGCCACCACGTTGCCCAGTCCGGTCTTGGCGGCGAGCGCCTCGGAGGCGCCGATGCCGGCGACCGGCCCGGAATGGACGGTCTGCAGGGCATCGGTCGAGTTCAGCTGCGCCATGCCCCCGGAGTTGTGGATGACGAGCATCGGCTTGGTGTAGCCGTCGTCGCGCAGATGCAGTTCCAGCGTGCCCAGGCCGTGGTACATCACGCTGTGCAGGAAGCCGTCGATGATGGTCGACGTCGCCCGCGTGTATTCGCCCTTGCGGCCGCTCACCTGGTGCGACAGCAGCATCGGCACCGCGCCGAGCAGATGGCCGGGATACTCCTCCAGGAAGATCTCCCGGATGCGCAGCTCGTGCGCCGGGTTGACGACGCTGTTGGCCAGACACACCACGATCGTCTCGGCGCCGCGGTCGATCAGCTCGCGCAGCGAGGAGCGCACATCGTCCTCGTTCAACCGCAACAGCACTTCGCCCTCGAAGTCGACGCGCTCACTGACCTCCCGGATCAGCGGGATCGGCACGATCGGATCCGGTCGCTGTGCGTTCGGGATGTCGAGCATGGACTTCCAGTCCAGACCGGTGCCGTAGCCCTTGGCCCGGGCCAGCGGGACCGAGCTGCGGAATCCGGCCGTGGTCAGCAGGCCCACGCGCGGCCCCTTGCGCTCGATCAGCGCGTTGGTCCCGAGCGTGGTGGCGTAGCGGACCGAGTCGACCTCCGAGAGGAGGTCGGTGGTGCTCAGGTTCAGTTCCCGGCAGGCGTTCGCCAGCGCGTCGTTGAAACCGATCGCCAGATTCTGGTGGGTGGTCAGCGACTTCTGCAGCAGCGTCTTGTCGTCCCAGACCACGAAGCAGTCGGTGAAGGTGCCCCCGATGTCTACCGATACTCGTCGCATCTCAGATCTCCTCTCCGGGCCGGGCGTGCGGATGGTCGGTCACCTCGACGTCGCGCCAGCGCTCCTTCAGGCCGTCGATGTCGAATTCGATGTCGTGCGTGGGTGGGTGCCCGGGAGGCAGATACTCGGCCTCCATCAGCTGGCCGCACGACGGGCAGTAGTACTCGAGGATCCGGCACCACGCCGGGTCCGGAGCGAAGGTGAACTCGTACTTCTCCGGGTCGAGCAACGGCTTGTGGATCTCCCGCGGGTCGCGGTCGTAGACCAGCAGGCCTCGCTTGTAGTTCTCGCGCGCGGAGATCAGCGTGTTCCCGCAGGCTCGGCACTCCCAGGTCTCCGCGTCGAGATCGATGCGGAGGCTTTCGGTGACCAGGACTTTCTTCATGGTGATACCTCGTGACGAAGGAATGATGGAGCGTCGGCCGGTCAGCCGCGCGAGAGGAGGATGTCGCCGCCGGCGTTGATCTGGAACCGCCACAGCGGGTCCACCTGGCAGGTGAAGAACTCGTCTTCGATCACCGCCGGACCCACCCCGGTCACGGCACCCTGCTGATCGGCGACCCGGTAGAGCGGCACGTCGCGCCGTTCGCCGTCCCGGAGCAGCGTCCGTGTTCCGGCGGCCACCGCGGGCGCACCGTCGTCGTCGAACGATCCGGTGAGCGCCGGATGCGGTGCGGGGGTGCTGACCGTGACGGCGAGCCGGAGCGGTTCCACGTCTCCCGCGTCGACCACGGCGAAGTCGGGGTCCGACGGATTCGCGATCACGATCTCCCGGCTCTCCTCACCGTCATCGATCAGGACGGTGGCCGTCACCGCGCAGTCGGCGAGGTCGGCGCCCTCGGCGAACATGTCGCGGGCGGCGGCGTGCAGCAATCGATCGAGCGCCCGGGGAAGCTCGTCGGCGCCGGCGAGTCCCACCTCGTAGGTGTGGCCGATGTCGGAGAAGCCGAGGCCGAACGCGGAGAAGACCGGCGCCAGGCCGGGAATGAACACCCGGGAGACGCCGACCGCGTCGGCCACCCGGCATGCGAGGAGCGGTCCGCCGCCGCCGAACGCGGCGAGCGTCGACTGCGCCGAGACACCGGTGAAGTCGGTGAGCCCGTCGGCGATCCGGCCGACCCAGGCCCGCTGCATCCGCTCGACGGCGTCGTCGACGGACAGGCCCAGCGGCTTCGCGACATGCTCGGTGATCGCCGCGATCGCGCGGTCGCGGTCCAGCGCGAGGTTGCCGCTGAAGAAGGTCGCCGGGTCGAGCAGGCCGCTGACCAGGACCGCGTCGGTGATCGTCGCGCGGTCGCCACCGAGGCCGAAACACGCCGGACCGGGCGCGCTGCCCACCGATTCGGGGCCGACGACGATCTCGCCGCCGGCCGCCCGGATGATCGAGCTGCCGCCCACCCCGATGCTCTCGGCGACGCTGAGCGGGAAACTCGTCGCGATCCCGTGGATGGTTCCGTAGCGCTCGGTGCGCGAGGTGTCGTCGCGCAACTCGGCGAAGTCGGTGGTGGTGCCGCCGACGTCGAACGAGATCACGTGCCCGAAACCGTAGTGTCCGGCGACCGCCCGGATACCCTCGATGCCGCCGCGCGGACCCGAGCTGTAGGTCTTGATCGCCGTGGTCTTGGCCACCCGCGCGGAGAGGCCGTCGTTGCGGAAGATCCGCAACGGACGCTGGTTGTTGTTCGCGCGCAGATGGTGCTCGGCGTTGAACAGGAACTTCTCCATCGCCGGGTGGAGGAACGCGTTGAAGACCGTGGTCCACGCCCGGCGCTTGTCGTCGGCGTCATCGACCACCTCGTGCGAGTAGAGCACCGGCACGGCACCGAGGAGGTGCTTCGGGAACCGGCCGGCCGTGATCGACCGGATTCGCGCCTCGACGTCGTCGCGATCGTCACCGCCGTGGATCACCACCACCCGGTTCGCGCCGCTCGACGTCAGCGAGTTGATCGCCGCCACCACCGCGGCATCGAGGTCGTCCGCGCCGGCGTCGATGGTGGCCGAGCGCTCCCCGACCAGCGCGTCCCAGAACTCCCGCTCGGCCGCGGTCTCGGCGAGCGAGGAGACCTCCAGGCCGCCGGACAGGATCACACCGATCCGCGGGCCCTTCTTCTCGACGATCGCGTTGGTGCCCTGGGTAGTGGAGTACCGGATACTGTCGGTCGAGCGCAGCAGTCCCGGCAGATCCACGTCGCCGTAGAGCATCTTCGAGGCTTCCCGCAGGCCCTCGACGAAACAGCGGGACAGGTCGTGCGGGGTGGTCAGTGTCTTGGTGCGATAGACGTCGTCGCCATCGATCACACAGATGTCAGTGAGCGTGCCGCCGTTGTCGATGTTGATCAATCGGCCCATCGGGTCCTCCTCCGTCGGTTCGGTCAGCCGGTGACGGTGGTCGCAACACACCGATTTCCGTGACGTGTTTCACAGCATTTCGCGGACGGTGCGAGGTGCCACCACCCGACAGGGTGGTATCGGAACGGACGCATGGGTGGCAGGGCTCGAGACACCGGAAACCCGCAGTTCACGGGCCTGTTCCGAAAGCAGATCGGAGAACGTTCCCGACGCCGGAGCATGGCTGTTCGGCGGACAGGGTGGTCCGCGGACGGCCACCTTCGCCGGCGGCGCCTGCTCACCGGCCGTGGATTCCGGAGAAACCCGGCGAAACTCCGATCTGGATTCCGCGCTTCGGATGAACCTGACTTTCGGAGCACTCGCCCGCCGTCACGCGCGTGTTTGAATCCCCGAATGATCAGGCTTTCCATCCCCGCCTGGGGTGCTGTCATCGGCGCCCTGTGGGGCCTCGTCATCGGACTCAAGACCGAGAGCGTCGGCTGGGGTGTCGCGGCCGCGATCGGATTGGCCGTCCTCGGCTACGGCATCGGCTTCGCGATCGAGTACCTCCTGGTCCTCGGCGTCGGCAAGGGCTTCGAATACGCGGGCCGCGGGATCTACAAGCTTCGCGGGAAGTCCAAGGACGAGTACTACGCGAGCATGGCCGACGGCCACCGGCGGGCCGCCGCGGACGAGGCCGAGCGGCGCCGCCCCACCCGGTACCCGACCATCCAGCGCGGCGTGATCGCGGCGCTGATCGTCATCGGCGCCGTCGTCGCGATCACCCCGCTCTTCGGGGAGTTCTCGTGGATCGTCGGTTTCGTCATCATCATGGGCGGCTGGGGCATCCGGAAGGACGTCAGTCCCGACAAGTTCGTCGCCCTGCCCGGCCTCTTCATCATGGCCGTCGGCGGCATGGGATTCACCACCGAGATGGACCTTTACTCCGACGGCTCCGTCGACTCCCACATGGCCTATCCGGGCGTCGGCGCCGCGCTGATGGTCATCGGGATCCTGGTGAGTGCGGCACCGTTCGGGCTGTCGTACCTGGTGTTCAAGAAGCCGATCCCGAAGCATTGGGACGCGCTCTACGCGATCATCGCGCGCCGCTTGAACATCGCACCCCGACCGGTCCCCGGCGCACCCGAACCCGGCCCGGCACCGTTCGGATTCGCACCCGCACCGGGGATGCCGCAGCCTTCGGCCCCGATCCCGCCGGGCACGATCCCGCCGCCACCGGGCCGGCCGGTCCCCGCGCCCGGGTGCCCGGCGACGCCGACCGCACTCACGCCGCCGCACCCGGTCTCGCCGCCGGATGCCGACACCACGGCGATCCCCACCGCGCCGCCGTCCGCGCCCCGCCCGTCGGCCGACCCCACCACGTCGATCACCATCGGCACCGACACATCGCGACCGGCGCAGATTCCGCCGCCCATCCAGACCCCGCCGGCCGTCCCCGAACCGCGATCCGCCGCTCCGGCGACGCGTTTCGCCGGGGAGGCCAGTGTCGTCGCGCCGCTCCGGCCGCAAGACCTGCACGACCTGGTCCTGCGCGCCGCGCGCACCGACCAGGCACCACCGCGCGGCGGCGACGCGGTGCAGCTGCTGGAGAACCGGCGGGGCCTGGTGCGGCTGGGCTACTGCGCCGGCGGCGTCGCCCCGGTCTTCGTCGTCGACGTCGCCATCACGCCGGATCCGGCCGGCGCCCGCGCCGAACTGCGGGTGGCGCACACCGTGCCGCGGCCGGCCCCGCAGCGCGGGGTGGTCGATGAACACGAACTGACCAGGCTGCTCGCCGCGATCCGCGGCGGGATCACCGTCGGCTGCCCGACGGCCACCTGGGGCCTGTGACCCTGATCCCGGCAAAGCCGCACCGGGGCCGCGACCGCGCCGGTACAATCACCGATATGGCGGTCAGGGATGAACGGATGGGGGCGTTCGACGCCGTCATGTTCGGCATCGAGGGCGACCCGTTGCTCCGGTCGGGAATCGTCGCCGTCATCGTGCTCGAATCGCCACCCGACCGGGATCGGGTCGTCGAGCGCACCGAACGGCTGACCCGGCTGTTCCCTCGCCTGCGCCAGCGCGCGGTCGGGAATCCGCTGTCCCCGGCGCCGCCGCGGTGGGAGACCGACCCCAACTTCGACCCCGACTATCACATCCGCTGGCGGCGCCTGCCCGACGGCGACGACGACCTCACCGGCGCCCTCGCCTTCGCGGCGCGGATGGGCGAACAGGACTTCGACAAGTCGCGCCCGCTCTGGGAGATCGCCATCCTCACCGGTCTGGACGACGGCCGGGCCGCGGTGATCTTCAAGATCCACCACAGCGTCGCCGACGGCATGGGCGGGCTGGCGCTCAGCGCGGCGCTGTTCGACGTGGCCCCCGACCCCGGCGATCTGGGCGCGCTGCCACCCGCGCCGGAGCCGGCACCGGCCGGTCTGACCGATCGGTTCCGGCAGGCCGCCGCGTTCGAGATCGACGCACTGGCCGAGGTGGTCACCGGTGCCGCCCGGTCCAGCGCGACGGGTGCGGCCGCCCTGGTGCGCGACCCGTTCGGCTCGACGCGGACGGCCTGGCACACCGCGTCGTCGGCGGCGGCGATGCTGGCTCCGCAGAGCGAGCCGCTGTCCCCGCTGATGTCCGGGCGGTCGCTGGCCTGTGTGTTCACCGTGATCGACGTTCCGCTGGCCCCGCTCAAGGCGGCGGCCGACGCCGCCGGGGTGACGCTGAACGTCGTCTTCATCGCCGCGGTCGCCGATGCGGTCGGCGCCTATCACCGCGCCCACGGCACCGAACTACCCGGATTCCGGGTCAACATGCCGATCAGCCAGCGCCGTCCCGGCGACGAGGCGATCGGCAACCACTGGGTACCCGCACGGTTCGTCGTGCCGTGCGGACAGACCGGCGCCGCCGAACGGCTCCGCCGGCTGCACGGCGTGGTCGACGACGCTCGCACCGATCCGGCGCTCGGCCTGTCCGAGATCATCTACAAAGCGCTGGCACTGCTGCCCGCGCCGGTCACCGAACGCCTGGCCGGAATGCTGATGAAGGGCGTCGACGTGGCCGCGACCAACGTCCCGGGGCCACCGGTCCCGATCTACCTGTGCGGTTCCCGGGTCACCATGATGGTGCCGTTCGCACCGAAGTCGGGCGCCGCGGTGAACGTCGCGCTGTTCACCTACGACGGCACGGCGCTGCTCGGGGTCAACACCGATCCCGCGGCCGTCCCCGATCCCGGCGAGTTCACCCGCTACCTCGCCGAGGCCGTCTCTCGGTATTCCTCCCTCGCCGGCTGAGTTCCCTCGCCGGCTGAGTTCCCTCGCCGGCTGAGCTCGTCGAAGCCCCTCACACCTCGCCGGCGAACAGCAGGACGAGCAGCAGCAGGTTGAGGACGACGATGACGACGCCCGCGACGGCGGACGCCAGTTGCAGCGGGCGCCCGTCGGCGAAGCCGCCCATCCGGCGCGGGTCGCGGGTGAACCGGCGCAGCGGCAGCAGCGCGAACGGGATCCCGAAGCTCAGCACGGCCTGGGAGACGATCAGCGCCATCGTCGGGTCCACGCCGGCCGCCAGGATCGCGATCGCCGGCACCAGCGTGGCGCTGCGCCGCGCCACCATCGGGATGCTGCGGCGCAGCAGCCCGGCCATGATCGCGCCGCCGGCATAGGAGCCGACCGACGTCGACGCGATGCCCGAGGCCAGCAGACCGATCGCGAAGAGCGCGGCCACCACCGGCCCGAGTGCGTCGGAGACCGCGGCGTGGGCGCCCTCGATGCTGTCGGTGCCCTCGCGCCCGGACAGGCTGGTCGCGGCCAGCACCAGCAGCGCGATGTTCACCGTGCCCGCGACGACCAGGGCCAGCACCACGTCGTACCGGGTGGCGCGGAGCAGTCGGCGCACGCGGGCCGGGTCACCGTCGTGCCCGTGCCGGTCGATCACCAGCGAGGAGTGCAGGTAGATCGCGTGCGGCATCACGGTGGCGCCGAGCATGGAGGCGGCCAGCAGGACCGTCTCGCCGCCGTCGAGGCGCGGGATCATGCCGTTGAGCAGGCCGCCGACCTCCGGCGGGTTCACCAGCAGACCGCTGAGGAAGCCGAGCACGATCACCGCGAGCAGGCCCATGATGACCACCTCGAACTTCCGCTGCCGGGCCGGGTTGGCCAGCGTCAGCAGCGCCATCGAGACGCCGCCGACGATCACCCCGCCGATCCACAGCGGCAGCCCGAAGAGCAGTTTGAGAGCGATCGCGCCGCCGACCACCTCGGCCAGGTCGGTGGCCGCGGCGACCACCTCGGCCTGCGCCCAGAAGGCCAGTCGCGCGCGGCGACCGGGCAGCGCCTCGCCGAGCGTCTGCGGCAGGGTGCGGCCGGTCACCACGCCGAGCTTGGCCGACTGGTACTGGATCATCACCGCGATCACGTTCGCCACCACCAGCACCCACACCAGCAGGTAGCCGTACTTGGCGCCGGCGGTGAGGTTGGCCGCGACGTTGCCGGGATCGACGTAGGCGATCGCCGCCACGAACGCCGGCCCGAGCAGCCTCGACATCGAGCGTGGCACAGCGGTCGGCGGCGTCACCCTGGTCATGATTTCAGGGTAGACGACTCTTCAAGTTCGGCCAACCGAACTATCGAGTGCGGTTCAACACTTTCTCCAGCGGGCCGACCGCGAGCAGCAGGAGCAGCGGCCAGCTTCCGGACCCGGGCACCAGGATCGTGACGACCAGCGCGATCACCATCACCGCGACGGTGATCCCGCCACCCCTGTTCGCGACGAAGCGGCGGCGGGCGTCGCCCTCCACGAGCAGCCCGGGGTGATGGCGGCCCCAGGCGTAGATCGCCGACAGCGACGCCGACGCGATCGTCAAGATCACCACGTACAGGACATTCGAACCGGCGACCGGGCGAGCGCTCCCGAGTTCGGTGGAGAACGGCAGCAGCACGATCATCAGCAGCCAGAGCAGATGGAGGAAGACCGTGACCCCGTCGTAGCGCTCGAAGTACTCGGCCATCCGATGGTGATGCCACCAGAACCAGGCGATCACCGCGAAGCTGATCAGCACGCTGATCACCAGCGCCGAGTGGTCGTCGAGGAAGTCCCAGGCACTCGCCGCCTCGGTATCGCCGGCCGCGTCGGTCAGCGGCAGCACCAGCAGGGTGAGAGCGATCGCGACCACCGCGTCACTGAAGGCGACCAGCCGCCGCCAGCCCTCGATGGTGCGCTGCACGTCTCCCGAGTCGTCGGCCATAGCCCGAACGGTAGCCCCCAGGCCGATCGGGAGGGGTCCACATCGCCGATCGAGAGGCGGTCTCACATGCCGGCCGTCATCGAGCGGCTACAGCCACTCGTCGCCGCCGGTCCAGGTCAGGAAGTCGTCGAGGTGTTCCTGGGCCGGTGTGACCCGAGGGCGTTCGGTGGACAGGTAGCCGCCCCGGTAGAACAGCAGCGGTTTGTCCTGCAACACCTCGCCGAGGGTCTGGGCACGGCCGACGACGATGCAGTGATCCCCACCGTCCAGGACGTTCTCGATGGTGCACTCCACCCAGGTGAGACAGTGCCGGATCACCGGCAGACCGAGCGGCGACGCATCCCACTGCACGCCGGCGAACTTGTCCTCGCCGGGAGCGCCGAACTTCGCGCTCACCTCCTGCTGCCGGTGCGCGAGCACGTTCACGCAGAACGCTCCGCGCGCCTCGATCAGCGGCCACGTCCGGGAGGTCTTCATCGGGCAGAAGATCACCAGCGGCGGATCCAGGGAGAGCGCCGCGAACGACTGGCACGCGAAGCCGACGGGCACGTCGTCGCGCATGGTCGTGATGATGGTGACGCCCGTGCAGAACTGGCCCATCGCGGTGCGGAACTGCCGCGAGTCGAAGTCGGCGGTGCCGTAGGGCGAGAGCGGCGCCACGACTCAGCCCTGCAGCCCGATGGTGAAGTCGTGCCCCCACAGGCTGACCGCGGTCGATTCGCGCGCGATCCACGCATCGTCGTCCACTTGCCTGCCCTCGCAGCCGAATTCGATGTCGAAGCCGCCCGGGGTCTTCATGTAGAAGCTGAGCATCAGGTCGTTGACATGGCGGCCGAGGGTCGCCGACATGGGCACCTTGCGGCGCAGCGCACGGTCGTGGCAGAGCCCGACGTCGTCGGCGGTCTCCACCTCCACCATCAGGTGCACGATGCCGGTGCTGTTCGGGATCGGCAGGAAGGCCAGCGAATGGTGCCGCGGATTGCAGCCGAAGAAGCGCAGCCACGCCGGCTCCTCGCCCGCCGCGCGGCCGACCACCTGCGGCGGCAGCCGCATCGAGTCGCGCAACCGGAAGCCGAGGACGTCGCGGTAGAAGGCCAGCGAGGCGGCGTCATCGCTGGTGGTGAGCACGACGTGACCGAGTCCCTGCTCGCCGGTGACGAAGCGATGCCCGTACGGGCTGACCACGCGCCGATGCTGCAGCGCGACCCCGTGGAAGGCCTCCAGGACGTTGCCGTCCGGATCGGCGAAGACCACCAGGCCGTCGACCGCGCGATCGGCCTTCTCCTCGGGCGTACCCTCCCGGAATTCCACGCCCGCGCCCGTCAGCCGGTCGCGGACCTCTTGCAGCGCTTCGGCATTTGCGCACTCCCAGCCCGACGCCACGAGATGGTCGCGGTCGGACGGCACGATCACCAGGCGCGCCGGGAAGTCGTCCATCCGGAGGTACAGCGCGCCCGGAATCGATCCGCGTCCCTCCACCATGCCCAGCACCTTCAGGCCGTACTCGCGCCACGCGTCGACGTCGGTGGCGTCGATCCGCATGTAGCCGAGGGACCGGATCGGGCTCAGATCGTCACTCATCGGCCGCCTCACACCATCGTGTCGCCGATGGGCAGCCCGAACTCCCCGTTGCCGTAGGCCACGTAGGCCCGCTCGGGGTCGTTGGCCGCGTGCACGCGACCGGCGTGCGCGTCGCGCCAGAAGCGCTGGATGGGCGTGCCGTTCTCCAGCGCGTGCGCACCGGAGTTCTCGAAGAGCCGGTCGATGGCCGAGATGGCCCGGCCGGTGGCCCGCACCTGGTCGCGCCGGGCCGCCAGCCGCAGGTCCATCGGGATCTCCTCACCGGCGAGGATCAGGTCGTACTCGGTCTGCAGGTTCCCCGACAGCTGCCGCCAGGCGGCGTCGATGTCGCTGGCCGCCTCGGCGATCCGGACCTTGGCGAACGGATCGTCCTTCGACTTCTCCCCGGCGTAGGCGGCGCGGACGCGCTTGCCCTGGTGCTCCACATGCGCCTGATAGGCGCCGTAGGCCATGCCGACGATGGGCGTCGAGATGGTGCTCGGGTGGATGGTGCCCCACGGCATCCGGTAGACCGGTGCGGTGTTGCGTTCCAGGCCGGGCGCCTCGCCCATGCTCATGGTGCGGAAGCTCAGCATGCGGTGCCGTGGCACGAAGACATCCTTGACGTCGATCGTGTTGGAACCGGTGCCGCGCAGGCCGACGACGTTCCACACGTCGCGGATGGTGTAGTCCTCACGCGGGATCAGGAAGCTGACGAAGTCGACCGGCTTGCCGTCCTTGAAGACCGGGCCGCCGAGCACCGCCCATTCGGCGATGTCGCAGCCCGACGACCACGCCCACGACCCGTTGACCACGTAGCCACCCTCGACCACCTCGCCGGCGCCCATCGGCGCGTACGACGACGAGATGCGCACCGCCGGATCGTCACCCCAGACGTCCTCCTGCGCCTGCTGGTCGAACAGCGCGAGGTGCCAGTTGTGGATACCGATGATGCCGGCCACCCAGCCGGTGGACCCGCACGCCGAGGCGAGCCGGCGGACGGCCTCGTAGAAGGTGACCGGATCCACCTCGTATCCGCCCCACTGCGCGGGCTGCATGAGCCGGAAGAAGCCGGTCTCGGCGAGCAGCTCGGCCACCTCGTCGGGCACCCGCCGGGCATCCTCGGTCGACTGGGCGCGCTGCTCCAGCTCGGGCAGCAGCGCGTTGATCTTGTCCAGAACCTGCCGGCCGGCTTCGCTTCGCTGAGCTCCCATGGCCTCTCCAATCTCGTTGCGTACGGGGTCGCTGATTCAATATTAGAACACGTTCTCATTCTGATGTGGAACGTGTTCTACTATTGGAGTCGACAGAGCTGTTCGTAGGAGGCGACCGACCATGACTGCGACCCCCAGTGGCGTCCGGGAGATCGATACCGGCAACCCGCCGAGCCGTTTCGCGCGCGGCTGGCACTGCATCGGCCTGGTGGACCAGTACACCGACGGCAAGCCGCACTCACTGGAGATCTTCGGCACCAAGATCGTCGTGTGGGCCGATTCGGCGGGCGAGGTGAAGGCACTCGACGCCTACTGCCGCCACATGGGCGCCGATCTCGCGCAGGGCACGGTGCGCGGCGACAACATCGCCTGCCCGTTCCACGGCTGGCAGTGGAACGGCAAGGGCCGCTGCGCTCAGGTGCCGTACGCCAAGCGGAACCCGAAACTGGCCAAGACCCGCCCCTGGCCGACGATGATCCGCAACGGCCAGGTGTTCGTCTACAACGACCCCGAGGGCAACCCGCCGCCGGAGGACTGCGTGATCCCCGAGGTGGCCGAGTTCGGGTCGGACCAGTGGACGTCGTGGACGTGGAACACGCTGGTCATCGAGGGCTCCAACTGCCGGGAGATCATCGACAACGTGGTCGACATGGCGCACTTCTTCTACGTCCACTACGCGCTGCCCGACTACTTCAAGAACGTCTTCGAGGGCCAGACCGCGGCCCAGTACATGAACAGCCACGGCCGTCCGGACGTCGGGATCTCCACCGCCTACGGCGACACCCGGCTGGAGTCGATCGCGGCGTATTACGGGCCGTCGTACATGCTCAACCCGATGGTGCAGTACTACGGCGAGTACGCCGTCGAAACCATCCTGACCAACTGCCACTACCCGATCGACGCGAACTCGTTCGTCCTGATGTTCGGCGTGATGGCGAAGATCCCCGACGGACTCTCGCCCGAGCAGGCCGACAAGATGGCGAAGAAGATCACCGCGGGCATCGAGGTCGGCTTCCTGCAGGACGTCGAGATCTGGAAGCACAAGACCCGCATCGACAATCCGCTGCTGGTCGAGGAGGACGGCCCGGTCTATCAGCTGCGACGCTGGTACGAGCAGTTCTACGTCGACGTCGACGAGGTGACCGACGAGATGACCGCCCGCTTCGAGTACGAGATCGACACCTCGAAGGCACTGGAGAACTGGAACATCGAGGTGCAGGAGAATCTGCGGCGCCAGGCCGAGGAGAGGGCCGCGCGCGAAGCGGCGAGCGCCCCCGAGAACACCACGGTCTGATGGCCGCCACGCGAGGCTGGGCCAAGGCGCCGGACTACACCGGGGATCCGGCGCGCCTGGCCGCCATCGCGACGGCCACCGCCCGGGACAAGCGGCACTACCTGCGCGGCGGCCTGACCGAACTGGAATGCCGCGCGTGCCACGGCTGCGTGCTGGTGAAGAAGACCAGTCCGCACCACACGAGCGTGCAGTGGACCGACGACGCCCTGGCCCGCTGCCCGGAGATCGCCGAGATCCGCGCCGGCGGCGGCAATCCCGCCCTGCTGCCGACCTGTCCCCGCCTGTCCGCGTCGATCGATCACGGCGTCGCCGAGGGCATCGTGCCGCCGCGCTCCCCCGCCGCCGACCCCGACGGGTACTGGTGACACCGCCGGAGCGATCTGTCGCGGATCGTGTCGGGGCCGAAATCCGTCGCGGATCCGCTGGGAGATCCGGCAAGATCCGCGACGGAAATCCTCGCCCGACAGAATCCGCGACAGATCGACGCCGGAGCACGAGTCGGCCGCACGCCCGGCGCTAGCCCGCCTCGGAGACGACCTCCGCGACGAACGCACCGACCCGGCGACGCAATTCGGCGATCTGCGACTCCCGGATCGCGTCGAGGTCGGTGCCCTTGTGGTACGCGGGCGGGAGCTTGCGGACGTTCCTGTTGCACCCGAACGACTCGCAGACCAGCACCCCGACGCTGTCACCACGGCGGCCGCGCGCACCCACCCGGCGCGCGGTGTAGAGGACGGCATCCTCGTCGACGTCCACATCCCGGCACCAGGCGCACATCACGCGGCGGGGCGACTTCGCCATGGAGCGGTTGAGGACGAGCGCAACGGGACCGTCGTCGTGCGGCACCACGAGGTACGCCCGGCGGGGCGCCTTCCGGTCCCGCCAGGCGTAGAACTCCAGGCGCTCGAAGTCCACCCGGTCGAAGTCGAGCGGGAAGCTCACCCGGTCCAGTTCACTCTTGGTGGCGCCCCGGAACGCGGCGAGGATCTGCTCTTGCGTCAGCGACTGCATAGGCCGTCCATCGTAGTCGCGCCGACGGAGGTGAACGACAGTCGACGGATCGCGGCAAGCCCTTTCGCGCCGGCCCGCGCCGGTGGAGGATGGACCCCATGACTGCTTACTCCGCACCCGTCGGCGCTCCCATCTGGTTCGACCTGTCGACCACCGATCCGCTCACCGCGGCGTCGTTCTACAACGAGATCTTCGGCTGGGATGCGGAGGTCGCGTCCGAGGAGTTCGGCGGCTACCAGAACTTCACCCTGAACGGGAAGCGCGTGGCCGGGATGATGCCGTACATGCCCGAGGGCGGCGGTCCGGAGAACGTCTGGTCGGTCTATCTGCGCACCGACGATGCGGCGGCCACCTCCGAGGCGGTGAAGCAGGCCGGCGGGCACGTGATCGTCGAGCCGATGAAGGTGGGCGACGAGGGCACCATGGCCGTGTTCATCGACCCGGCGGGCGCGGCGATCGGCGCGTGGCAGTCGGACAAGCACACCGGCTTCGCCGAGTGGGGCGTGCCGGGCGCCCCGTACTGGTTCGAGAACCTGTCCACCGATCAGCCCGCGGCCGTGCCGTTCTACGAGAAGGTCTTCAGGGCGCGGCCGCAGGTCGTGGAAGGGGCGCCGGGCAACTACACGCAGTACTTCTGGGGCGACACGTCGTACGGCGCCACCATGAACGCAGCCGGCATGCTGCCCGAGGGCACACCGTCGTACTGGGGCATCTACATCACGGTCGACGACGTCGAAGCGACCCTCCAGAAAGCGGTGGATCTCGGCGGCGGCATCGTGATGGGCCCGGACGTGACGCCGTGGGGCACGCTCGCCGCCATCACCGACCCGCTCGGCGCGATCATCAGCCTCGGCAAGGCGCCCGAGGGCATGTAGCGGGCCTCGGCTACCCCTGGAACACGTTCTCGTTTATGCTCGCATACTGGAACGTGTTCTAGTTTGTGGCGGCCCGGCCGCCCACAGGAGGAAAGCCGATGACGCAGGCAGCCGAGACCGTGGACGTCGTGGTGGTGGGTGCCGGGGGCGCCGGCCTGGCCGCCGCGCTCACCGCCGCCACCGAGGGCCTGCGGACGGTCCTGATCGAGAAGTCGCCGTACTGGGGCGGTTCCACGTCCCGCTCCGGCGGCGGCGTCTGGATCCCCAACAATTCGGTGCTGCGCCGCGACGGTGTGACCGACACCGTCGAGGCCGCCCGCACGTACGTCCACGCGATCATCGGCGAGCACGCGCCCGCCGAGCGGATCGACACCTACATCGATCGCGGACCCGAGGCGCTTGACTACCTGATGGCGCACGCGCCGCTCGACCTCGAGTGGGTCAAGGACTACTCCGACTACTACCCGGAGGCCCCCGGCGGGCGGGTCGGCGGCCGCTCGGTGGAGCCGCGGCCGTTCGATGCACGACGCCTCGGCGCCGACCTGGACACGCTGCACCCGCAGTACACCAAGGCACCGCTCAACATGGTGGTGCTGCAGAGCGACTACAAGTGGATGAACGTCGGCCTGCGGCACTGGCGCGGCGCGGCCAAGATGGCGAAGGTCGCCGGGCGATTCACCTGGTCCAAGAGCCGCCACAAGAAGATGATCGCGATGGGCGCCGCGCTCGCCGCCGAGCTCCTGCTGGGCTGTCGTGAGGCCGGGGTCGACCTCCGGCTGAACACGCCGATGACCGGGCTGATCGTCGAGGGCGGGAAGGTCGTGGGAGTGCGGACCACCCGCGGCGACGAGCCGCTGGAACTGCGCGCGCGGTTCGGCGTGATCCTGACCAGCGGCGGCTTCGAGCACAACGCGGAGATGCGCGCCGAATACCAGCGCGCACCGATCGGTACCGAGTGGACCACCGGGGCGCCGTCGAACACCGGCGACGGCATCCGCGCGGCGCAGGCGGCCGGGGCGGGCCTCTCACTGATGGACGACGCCTGGTGGGGCCCGACCATCCCGCTGCCCAAGGGACCGTGGTTCGCGCTGTCCGAGCGCAGCGTGCCCGGCACGTTCATGGTGAACGAGCGGGGCGAACGATTCATGAACGAGTCGCTTCCCTATGTCGAGGCCGTGCACCAGATGTACGGCGGCGAATTCGGGCAGGGCGCCGGCGCCGGCGCGAACATCCCGGCGTGGCTGGTGATGGATCAGCGTTGCCGCAACCGCTACCTGTTCGCCGGAATACCCGCCCGGCAGCCGCTGCCCAAGCGCTGGCTGGAGTCGGGCGTGGTGGTCAAGGCGGGCACCGTCAGCGAACTCGCCGCCAAGATGGGCGTTCCGGCCGACACGCTCGCCGCCACCACCGAACGCTTCAACCGGTTCGCGCACACCGGCGTCGACGACGACTTCGGCCGCGGGAAGAGCGGGTACGACAACTACTACGGCGACCCCACCAACAAGCCGAACCCGAATCTGGGTCCGGTCGACCGTGCGCCGTTCTACGCGGTCAAGATGGTGCCGGGCGACCTGGGAACCAAGGGTGGGATCGACACGGACGCGGCCGGTCGTGCCCTGCGCGCCGACGGCACCGTGATCGACGGTCTCTACGCCGCGGGAAACACCAGTGCCCCGGTGATGGGTCACACGTATGCCGGGCCCGGCGCGACCATCGGGCCGGCGATGGTGTTCGGCTACCTGGCCGCCCTCGACGTCGCGGCGCGGGCGCGGCGCAAGCCCGCCGCCCCGGACACCTCCGACGCGGCCGTGGGGGCGTAGCGCCATGCCGATCGATCCCGCCGTCGCCGTCGGCGCCGAACTCGGCGCGACCACCTTCTCCTGGACCCCGCGGGAGGTGGCGCTCTACAACCTGGCCGTCGGCGCCGCCGCCGATCCGATGGACACCGGCGGCCTGGGCTACGTCGACGACACCGAGCCCAAGGTGCTGCCGACCTTCGCCACCGTGGCGGCGACCTTCCTCGCCACCGAGCCGCCGAAGGTCCGCTTCCCCGGCGTCGACATCGACCTCGCCAAGGTGGTGCACGGCAGCCAGGAGGTTCGGGTGCACCGGCCGCTTCCCGCATGCGGAACGGCCACCACCCGCACCCGGATCGCGGAGGTCCAGGACAAGGGTTCGGCGGCGGTGATCGTGCAGGAGTCGGAGACCGTCGACGACGCGGGCGTCCCGCTGTGGACGGCGCGCAGTTCGATCTTCGCCAAGGGTGAGGGCGGCTTCGGTGGGGAACGCGGGACGTCGAGTCGGGTGTCGTATCCCGAGCGCGACCCCGATCACGACCTGCTCGTTCCGACGCTGCCGCAGCAGGCCCTGCTCTACCGCCTGTGCGGCGACCGGAATCCGCTGCACAGCGATCCGTCATTCGCCGCGGCGGCCGGATTTCCGCGGCCGATCCTGCACGGGCTCTGCACGTACGGCACGGTGTGCCGGGCGCTGATCGACGACGTCTTCGGCGGTGACCCGGCCTCCGTCGGCGCGTTCTCGGCGAGTTTCGCCGGGGTGGTGTTCCCCGGCGAGACGCTCCGGATCCGCGCCTGGGAGGATGGCAACCGACTGCTGGCGACCGCGTCGATCGTCGAACGCGACGACGCGCCCGCGCTGGGCGATGTGGTGGTGCAGCGGTCGTCCTGAGAAGAGTTCCCACGCCTGGAAAGGGCCGCCCGCATGTCTTCGCTCGCTCCCCTGCTCACCGACCGCGCCGCCGTCTCGAACGATCTCGCGGAGGTGATCGACGCCCAGGTCAAGGCGCAGACGGGGATGTCGGGCACCGCGGTGAAGGGCGCCTACGCGGCGGCCCGGAAGTTCAAGCCGGGGATCGTCGTCGCGGCGACGTCGGCCATGCTGCCCGACTTCCTGGATGCGCTGTCGCCGCTGTGGGATTCCCGGCCGGCCGGAACGTCGTTCGGCGCCCATCTCGCGGCCCGTTCCGACGAGGCGAGTGAGGCACTGCTCGCGGTGACCGACCGCCAGGCGCAGACCGCTCCGGCGGCCCTCGCGAAGGCCTACAAGAGCCTGCGCGGCAAGGCCAAGACCTACGTGGCGCAGGCGCTGGTGCCGGTGGGCGACGTGATCGAGCGTCACGCCGCCGGGGCCTGAGCGGCCCGATCGGTCAGGCGGCGCCGGCGAGGATGATCAGGATGACGGCCAGGAGACCGGCGAGCATGGTCAACAGGGCGACCACTCGCCAGACGTGGAGCCGGACCGGAGCCAAGTCGGTGACGGATGCTCGGGAGGGTGCGACGTGCTGAGTAGCCATGACGGTTCACTTTCGGTTGGACGCGGCGTGAGCCCGTGCAACCACTGTGACACAAGTTACGAAAGTTTCAGGTGAGGAGCGTTATGCGTGTCGGGACGTGGAGCCTTCGGACCATCTGGCTGATTCTGGTCGCCTGTTTCGCCGTCAGTCTGGTGGTGGCGGCGATGGCCGCGCTGAACACCGCCCTGCCCGACATCGCCCGTGACGTGCACGCGTCCAGCTCGGACATGACCTGGATCATCGACGGATACACGCTGGTCCTGGCCGCACTGCTGCTACCGGCCGGCGCCCTCGGTGACCGTTTCGGCCGCCGCGGCATCCTGATGATCGGCCTGGTGATCTTCGGCTTCGCGTCGCTGGCCGCGGTCTGGGTCGACACCCCCACCGCGCTGATCCTCACCCGCTGCGCGGCCGGGGTGGGCGCCGCGCTGATCATGCCGACCACGCTGTCGCTGATCACCGCGGGCGTGCCACGCGAGCAGCGGGCGATCGGGGTGTCGGTCTGGGCCGCGGTGGCCGGTATCGGCGCCATCCTCGGCTTCTTCGTCACCGGCGTGCTGCTGATGTTCTTCAGCTGGCATTCGGTGTTCATCGCCTTCGCGATCTCGGCCGCCGGCACCCTGGCCCTGACCTTCACCGTCGGCAGTTCCAAGGACGACGATCCCGGCTCGTTCGACGTCCTCGGCTCGCTCACCTCGGTGCTCGCGGTGGCGGGCGTCGTCTTCGGACTGCTCGAAGCACCGACGCGCGGGTGGAGCGATCCGCTGGTGCTGGTCGCCCTGATCGGCGGCGTGGTGCTCGGCGGGCTGTTCATCGTGATCGAACGACGCCGGACGTCACCGCTGCTCGACGTCGGACTGTTCCGCAACCGCGCCTTCGCGTCCGGTTCGCTGTCGGTGGCGCTGCAGTTCTTCGCGTCGTTCGGCGTCTTCTATCTGATCCTGCTGCTGCTCCAGCTGATCTACGGCTACTCCCCGCTGCGGTCGGCGTTCGCGCTGATTCCGATGGTCGTGGGCGTCGGAGTCTTCGCGCTGCTGGGCAACTGGGTGGCGGTGCGTTTCCACTCGCTGCGCTTCGTGCTGGCGGCCGGAATCGCCATCGCCGGCGCCGGGGTGCTGGCGATCGGCATCGTCGACCCGGACGTCTACTGGAAGCTCGCGATCATGCTCGGCGTGTGCGCGGTCGGGATCGGGCTGGCGACCGCGCCGTCGACCACCGCCATCATGTCGAACACGCCGCTGGAGAAGCAGGGCGTCGGCTCGGCCGTCAACGACACCGCGCGGGAACTCGGCGCCGCGATCGGTATCGCCCTCGCCGGCAGCCTGGTTGCCGCCGGATATGCGAGCCGTATCGGGCCGACCGCCGATGCCGCCCACCGGCAGATCGCCGCACTCGATCCGGCGTCCGCGGATGGCGCCGCCGACGGGATCCGCCGCTCGCTGGCCGGGGCCGTCGCGGTGAGCGACCAGCTGCCGCCGCAGGCCGCACCCCTCGCCGACTTCATCCGCACCGGCGCCGAGAACTCCTTCCTGCCGCCGATGCAGCAGGCCTGCCTGGTGCTCGGCGGCATTCTGCTGGCGGGCGCGGTCTTCCTGGGGTGGTTCGCTCCGCGGCAGGTGATCGCCACGGAGCCCGAACTCGCCGCCGGGCCGGAGCTCGTCGCGGGATCGCCCGTCGGCGACTCGCCGTAGAATCGTCGAGTGCTGGCCGTCCCACTTCTCGCGGCGGTCATCGTCGCCGCTGTCGCTGCACGCCGGTTCTCGCCCGCGTGGATCGCGGTGCCCGCCGCCGGGCTGGTGGTGGTCACCGGGATGGCATCCTGGCGGGCCGCGGCCGACGAACTCGTCTTTCTCGGTCCCACCCTCGGTTTCCTCGCCGCCATGCTGGTGGTGGCTCAGGTCTGCGCGCGGACCGGGGTGTTCATCTGGGTGGGCGCGGCGATGGCACGGCTGGGCCGGGGATCCCCGGTGCGGCTGCTGCAAGCGGTGTTCGCGGTCGCCGCGGCGACCACCGCCACGCTCTCGCTCGACACGACGATCGTGCTGTTGACGCCGGTGGTCGTGCTCGCCGCGTATCGCACCGGTGCCCGGATCGCGGCGCCCAGCGCGGCCACCGCACACCTGGCGAACTCGGCGTCGACCCTCCTGCCGGTGTCGAATCTGACCAACCTGCTCGCCTTCGGCGTGATCGGCGTCGGTTTCGCCGAGTTCGCCGGCCTGATGGCGCTGCCGTGGCTCGTCGCGATCGGCGTCGAGTACGCCGCGTTCCGCTGGTTCTTCCGCGGGCGGCTGGGCGACGGCGCCGTCGCGCCTGACACCGGGGATCCGCCAGCCCGCGCGCCGCGGGCCGCGCTGATCGGTCTCGGTCTGCTTCTCGTCGCGTTCGTGGCGGCCGGTCCGCTCCACCTGCCGCTCGCGGCGGTCGCCGGGGCGGGAGCGCTGGTGATGGTGCTGCCGTCGCTGCTGCGCTCGCCGGTCCGGACCGCCACCGAGACCGTTCGCGCGGCGAACATCCCGTTCCTGCTGTTCGTGGCGGCGCTCGGCGTCGTCGTGCTGCCGGTGCGCGAAGGGCCGGCCGGCCACGCGCTGGCTGGGCTGGTGCCCTCCGGCAGCGGTTTCCTCGCCCTGCTGGGCGTCGCGGCGCTGGCCGCGGTGGCCGCGAACCTGTTCAACAATCTCCCGGCGGTGCTGCTCCTGCTGCCGGTGGTCGCCGACCGCCCGGGCATGGCGCTCGCGATGCTGCTCGGGGTCAACATCGGGCCGAACCTCACCTACTTCGGGTCGCTGGCGAACCTGTTGTGGCGCGAGATGACGCACCGGGCCGGCGCGCGGCCGTCGGCCCGGCAGTACACGGCGCTCGGTCTGCTCACCGTGCCGCCGGCGCTGGTGTGCTCGGTCGCCGCGCTCTGGGTCGCGCTGCACTGGGTCGCACCGCATCGGGTGTGACCGCGGCGCGGGTGGTCGTCGTACGCTCGACGCATGACGTTCGACGGTTTCCCCGAGGCCGCCCTCGACTTCTACGACGACCTCGAGATCGACAACTCGAAGGTCTTCTGGGAGGCGCACAAGGACACGTACGCCACGGCCGTGCGCGCGCCGATGACGGATCTGATGGCCGAACTGGCCGACGAGTTCGGCGCCGCGAAGATCTTTCGCCCCCACCGTGACGTGCGTTTCTCGAAGGACAAGACCCCGTACAAGACCCACCAGGGCGCCTTCATCGCGACCGCTCCGGCGACCGGCTACTACGCACACCTCGGGGCGCCCGGCTTCCGCGTCGGCGGCGGCTTCTACGAGGCGAGCGCTGAACGACTCGCCGCGCTCCGGGCCGCCATCGATCACGACCGCCACGGCGCCGAACTGGCGAAGATCCTCGGAAGACTCGAACGCGCCGGCTGGACCATCGACGGCGATCGCCTCAAGACCGCCCCGCGCGGCTGGCCCAAGGATCATCCCCGCATCGAGCTGCTGCGCCATCGCTCGCTGACCGCGATGCGCGACTACGGCTTCGACGAGGTGATCCACACGCCGGGCCTGGTCGCCCGGGTCCGTGCCGACTGGCGTCAGGTGACCCCGCTGATCGACTGGGTCACCCGGCACGGATAGCGCCGCGCCGGCGGGTCAGCGGGCGATGTCGACGACGTGCACGGTCGACGCGCGACGCGGACCCCGCACGACGACGGCCACCGTGACGCCGACGGCGACGCCCAGCAGCGTGTCCAGGGTGCGTTCGACGATCATCCGGGCCGGGTCGGCCGGTGTCTCGAGTTCGCTCAGCAGCATGATCAGCGGCGTGAAGAAGCCGATAGCCAGAGCGTAATGCCTGGTCATGAACAGTTCCGTCGGGAAGATCAGCAGCAGGATCAGCGCGACGAGCCCGGTGCTCCCCAGGTGCAGCGGCACCAGCGCCGCGGTGACGGCGAGGCCGACCAGCGTCCCGGCGATCCGGTGCCCGGCCCGGCGCAGCACCATTCGCAGCTCCGTCGACGACACGCTGCCGCTCTCGATGGCCGCCAGCGGCACCGCGGCGGCGGCCATCGCCCAGTTGGCGTGCGCGAATCCGAACAGCAGGCCGATCGAGCCGGCGCCGCCCACCGCCAGTAGATAGCGCAGCGCATGCACCCGGGCCGCTTGGACCTGTTCCCGGCCGACGGCGGGCGCCGGGTGCACGGAGACCGGCGAGGTGTCCGTCCGGCGGCCGATCCGGCCGATCGCCGCGGCCAGCAGCGCGGTCCCGGCGCCGAGCGCGATCGCGATCTCCGGCCGCACGGTCGACGCGGGCACCAGAGCCGTCGCGCCGAGAGCGAAGATCGCGAAGAACGGCCCGGCCGGCCGCAGGCGCCACCGGTCGGCCAGCAGCGACGCGGCCCCGGCGAAGGTCGTCTCGACGATCACCAGGATCCATCCGGCGGCGTGCGCCTGCGACAGCGTGACGCCGATGACCATGCCGGCGCACAGCAGCGCACCACCGCGCAGCTGGGCGAGCGTCCGCGTCCGCCCGCGATCGGTCCGCCCGTACATGCCGGCGAACGATCCGAAGACCGCGTACACGAGCAGTTCGGGACGGCCGATCGCGAGCAGCACCACGCCCGGGATCGCCAGCGACGCGGCCACCCGCAGGGCATGCGTGTGATCCTCGCGGCCGGGCCGGTAGGCGTCGGGCACGCTCACGCGCATCGTCGTCACGCAGGAGTCCTTTCGTCGCTCTCCATGGTCGGGCACCCGGCGGCAGTACGTCCAACATCGAGCACCGTGCAGCCGATCGGCGGCGCCTATCGCCGCCGGTAGACGCCCGGTTCGGCGCCGTGCTACAACCGTCGAATGCTGTTCCGCCAGCTCGAGTACTTCGTCGCCCTCGCCGCCGAGCGCCATTTCGCACGCGCGGCGGCGGCCTGCTACGTGTCACAGCCCGCGCTGTCGGAGGCGATCCGCAAACTGGAACGCGAACTCGGTGTCCCGCTGGTGCGCCGCGGCCAGAACTTCGAGGGCCTCACCACCGAGGGCGAACAGCTCGTCACCTGGGCGCGGCGTATCCTGGCCGACCGCGATGCGATGAACCTGGAGGCGGCGGCCTTTCGGACCGGGGTGAGCGGCGACCTCCGGCTCGGCGTGATCCCGGGCGCGGCGACCACGGTGGCCGCATTGGTCGACACCTTCTGCGCCGCTCATCCGCGCGCCCGGATCCGCCTCGACGCCGGACTGCGATCCGGGGAGATCGCCGAACGGGTCCGGCGCTTCGAGCTCGACGCCGGGCTCCTCTATCCGGACGGAGTCGACACCGCCGGGCTGGTGCTCACCACGCTCTACCGGGAACGACACGTCCTCGTCGGCACCGCCGGCCTGCTCGAGGACGCCTCACTCGACGACGACCCGGCCGGCCCGACGTGGTCCGGCGTCGCCGGACTGCCGCTGTGCCTGCTGCGACCCGGCATGCGCGGGCGCGATCTGGTCGACGAGGCCGCCGCGGCGCACGGCACCCGGCTGCGGCCGCGGGTCGAGACCGACTCGGTGGCGACCCTGATCGCCCTGACCGAGACCGGCCGATGGGCGTCGATCGTGCCGCACGCCTGGCTCAGCGCGCTGCCCTCGCCGGCCCGACTGCGGACCGTCGCCCTGCCGAGCGCCCTGGACGACGCCGCACCGCTCGGCGCCCGGGTCGCCCTGGTCCGGGCCGACACCGAACCGACGTCGGTGCTCACCGCCGCCTTCGAGTACGAGGCCCGGAACGCGGCCTGGACCGGCTGAGCGGTCCCGCGGATCAGTCGTCCTCGTCGAGGATCTCGTCGACCATCGAGCCGACCGTCGGAGCGAAGTGGCCGGGCCCGAAGCGCGGTTCGCCGTTCACCTTGAGCCGATACCGCTCCAGCTGACGGCGCACCGGATCCTTCATCTCGGCGAAGACCAGGTCGATGCCGTGTTTGGAGAGGTAGTCGTCGAGTTCCACCAGCTCGTCGATCGCGGAGGAATCGATGTCGGTGATCGGCTCGCAGGCCAGCACGACGGTCGCGATCTCGCGGCCCGCCGACCGCGCCGCCTTCACCTCGCCGCGCACCCAATCGTCGAACATCGCGCCGTTCGCGAAGAACAGCGGGGCGTCGAACCGCAGGATGAGGGTCGCCGGGACGCGGCGCGCGTTCGGGTAGCTGGCGAGGTCGTGATAGCCGCGCAGGCCGGGGACGTCGCCCAGCTCGGTCCGGTACGGTCTCGACACCGAGTAGACGAACGCGAGGACGGCCAGGCCGATCGCCACCAGGATGCCCTGCAGCACGCCGAGCACCGCGACACCACCGAACGCGACGACACTGATCAGGCCCTCGACCCGGTCGATCCGGAACAGCTCGATCACCGAGCTCACGTCGACCAGCGCGAGCGCGGCGGTGATCACCACCGCGGCCAGCGCCGACGACGGCAGATACCGGGTGATGCCCGGGACCAGCAGCAGCGCGAGCAGCACCAGCAGCGCCCCGGTGACCGACGACAGCTGACTCCGCGCCCCGGACGATTCGGCGACCGCGGTCCGCGAGCTGGAGCCGATCGCCGGGAACCCCCCGAAGAAGCCGGCCGCGACGTTCGCGAGACCGACGGCCCCGACCTCCTGATTGCCGTTCACGGTGTATCCGGCCCGCGCGGCGAAGGTCCGCGACAGCACGCTGGTGTCGGCGAACGCGATCAGCGCGATACCGGCGGCCGGAACCATCAGCTCCACCCAGTCGTGCCAGATGCGCGACGGCAACTCCGGTGTCGGCAGCCCCGGCGGCATCGCCCCGACCACCGGCACGTCGTGCTGCCACGCCGCCGCGGCCAGGAAGATCATGGCGCCGACCACCGCGATCAGGACCCCGGGAATCGCCCGGCGCCACCATTTGAGCAGCAGGATCACCGTCAGGGCGACCACCCCGATCGCCGCCGCCTTCGGCTGCACCTCGCCGCCCACGATCCCCTTCCAGTCCTCGACGATCACCTCGACGATCGACGCCCCGTCCCCGGAGAAGCCCAGCAGCTTGGGCACCTGGCCCAGCACCACCACCAGCGCGATCCCGTTGAGGTAGCCGATGCGGATCGGTTTGGCGAGCAGCGTGGTGAGGAAACCGAGCCGGAACAGCCCGGCCAGCACCAGGATGATGCCGACCTCGATCGCCAGCACCCCGGCCAGTTCGACGCGCCGCGGCGAGCCGGCGACGGCGAGCGGCACGATCGCGGCCGCGATGATCGGCGCCAGCGCCGAGTCGGGGCCGAGGACCAGGATGCGCGACGGTCCGATCACCGCGTACACCAGGATCGGGATGATGGTCGCGTACAGACCGGTGACCGGCGGCAGCCCGGAGACCTCCGCGTAACCGAGCCCGGCGGGGATCATCAGCGCGGCGACCGCGACGCCCGCGACCAGGTCACCACGCAGCCAGCCGAGCCGGTAGGCCCGGACGGTCGCCAGCGCCGGCAGCCCACGCGCCAGGTACCGGACACTCCGCGTTCCCCCGCGATTCATGGAGCGATCATCCCGCACCCCGGCGACCGGCGCGGCCCGATCGGGCCGGGCACGACGGTCAGTCCGGCAGCGGCACCGCGGCGATCGCGACGGTCCCGCCGCCGGTGCGCTCGGCGAAACTCAGCGTGCCGCCGACCGCGGCGAGTCGTACCCGGCGCGACGACAGCCCCAGATGCCCCTCGGCGAGCCGGGCCGCGAGCCGCTCCGGCCGCACCTGTTCCGCGGGCATCCCGACACCGTCGTCGACGACGACCAGCCGTGCACCGCCGTCGTCGTCGACTTCGAGAGTCATCTCCACTCGCCGCGCCCGGGCGTGCTTGACGACGTTGGTCAGCAGTTCCCGGGCGGTCGCGTACAGCACCTCGTCGATCGGCGACGGCCCCGGCGGCCAGGCGGCGGTGTCGACGATCACGACCAGGCCCGGCGCCGCGGTCGACGTCGCCAGATCCCCGAGCGCCACCGCGAGTCCGTGCTGTTCCAGCACCGCCGGATGCAGCGAGGTCAGCGTCGAGCGCAGCAACCCGGACGACTCCCGCAGCGCCTCGTCGACGCGGTCGGCCGCCGCGGAGTCCCCGCGCCGGACGGCACCGAGTTCGCCGCGCGCGGCCAGGACGTACTGCAGCACGCCGTCATGCAGGGCCTCGGCCAGGTCGCGGCGGGCGCGCCGGTCGACGCTGAGGACGTCGTCGAGCAGTCGTGCGCGGTCGGCGGCCAGCCCGGCGATCGTCTCGACGCGCGACCGCTGCAACCGGGAGATGCCGATCGCCCCGACGGCCAGCCCGCCGATCACCAGCGTGTGCAGCAGGACCAGCGACCACGGCTCACCGTTCGCCGGGCGGGCGGCGACGCTCGCCCCGAAGAACACCACGGTCGCCGGGATCGCGACGGCCGCACAGATCGCCGGCCGCAGCTGGGTGGCCGCTGCCATCGGGATCAGCGCGAAGCCGGTCAGCAGCACGTCGGACGTCCAGCTGATGGTGTCCGAGTAGGCGGCCAGCACCGCGACCGCGGTGACCGCGGCGAGGTCGACGAACAGCGCCGACCAGGCCCAGCGCAGGGTCCGCGGCCCCGGATGCCGGGCCGGGAAGACGGTCGCCACCGCCCAGACGAGGTAGCAGCCGACGACGGTCCAGATCAGCACCGCCCAGCTCGCCGGCGGGTCGAAGAGGACGGCGAGCACCAGGAACACCGCGAGGAACAGCCGCAGGACCACCTGCACGCGCATCCCCAGGAGGGCGTGATCGGCGTGAATGCGATCGATCTCCGGTGACGCGCTCATTCGATCAGGCGCCGCCGCATGCCCTCGGCGACGGCCGCCGCCCGATCGGAGACACCCAGCTTCTGGTACAGGTTCGCGGCGTGCGTCTTGACCGTCGACGCGCCGATGTAGAGTTCGCCGGCGATCTGCGGGATCGACAGTCCCCGGGCGAAGCCGTCGAGCACCTGCCGCTCCCGTTCGCTCAGCGCCGGCGCCTCGGGGCCGGCCTGCTGCCGGATCTGCACGACGAGCCCGTCCGCCAGCTCGGGCGGCAGCACCGTCTCACCGCGCGCCACCCGTTCGACGGCACCGACTATGGCGTCGCGATCGGTCTCCTTGGACAGGTACCCGGACGCGCCCTCGCGCAGTGCCTCGAAGACCACCGCCGAATCGGTGACCGCCGACAACAGCAGCACCTTGGTGGGCAGCCCGTCGCGCACCACGGCGTGCACCAGGTCGACGCCGGTCATCCCGGGCATCTGATAGTCCACGACGGCGACCTCGGGCCGCAGTTCGGCGATCAGGCCCAGGCCGGTGCGCACATCGGCGGCCTCCCCGACCACCGTCATCCGGCCGCTGCTCGCCAGACCGCGGGAGACTCCGTCCCGGAAGAACGGGTGGTCATCGACCACGACGACGGAGATCGACCTGGGCGCCATGCCCGGTCACCCTACTCGCCGGGCCACCCCGCCCTCCCCCGATCGGGGGAGGGCGCGATCAACCGGGCGATCCACCCGTCGGGGGACTCCGCGAAGCCCCTACGCCCGGCAGAGTCATAGGTGTCAGAAACAACGACGGCCACCACCCCACAAGGGCACCGGCCACCAGACAGGGAGACACACCATGACCACCCGGAACACCACCATCAAGACCCGCACCACCGCCGTGATCGCCGGATTCGGCGCCCTCGCCGCCGTCGCCACCGGTGCTGCGGCCGGAGCCGCCCACGCCGGTACCCTGCCGGCCGGCCAGTCCACCGTCGCGATGACGCTGACCAACCACACCGATCGCACCGAGTACCTCGCCGGCGCCAACCCGGGCAGCGGCCACTGGATCAACGCGCCCCGCCGCACGCTGGCGCCCGGAGCCAGCGAGATCGTCACCGCCGCCGCCCCGCACGCCCAGACCGTGACCGTCGACTACCGGATCGGTGCCGCCGGACCCCACGCGATCTACCAGCTCGTCAACACCCCGGCCGGCGCCAACACCAATGCCACCGGCACCACCGGCGGCCACTACTTCATCAACGCGAACCTCAGCAGCGGCTACCCGCACACCAACGTCGGCTACGACCTCTGGTGAGCCGGTCGTGATCGACTGAGACTGCGGAGAGAGACCGGGTCCGAGGGCACTGCGCCCCCGGACCCGGTCCGCAACCCCGCCACCTGTTGAGCCGCCCCAAGCCCGACAGCCGAACGCCGTCTCGAATAGACCGTTGAGCCGGTCGGGCCCCCCGGGGCCCGACCGAGTCGAAACGACCTTCCGCAGTCCAGCGGCGCGTTTCGACACGGTCTTGCCTGGCGGCTCGACCGGCTCAACGGGCGGCCGGGGGCAACCCCGCCGCCCATTGAACCGCCCCAAGCCCCGACAGCCGAACCCCGTCTCGAAAAGACCGTTGAGCCGGGGCCCCCGGGGGCCCGACCGAGTCGAAACGACTCTCCGCAGTCCAGGTGCGTTTCGACTCGATCTCGCCTGGCGGCTCGACCGGCGGGGCGAGCGGTTGAGCAGCCCCGCCGCGTCGACAGCGGTCAGGTCGTCGAGGAAGTACCGGAACCGCGGAGCTACACCGATACCGGCGCCGCCTCGGCGGCGGCCTTGGCCCACCGGTAGTCCGCCTTGCCCGCCGGGGTGCGGCGCACCTCCTCCACGAACACGACCGTGCGCGGCACCTTGTATCCGGCCAGCGACGTCCGGCAGAACTCCTGCAACTCCGCCAGGGTCGGTTCGGCTGCACCCTCGGCCACCTGCACGACGGCCGCGACGCGCTGCCCGTACTTCGGGTCGGGGGCCGGGACGACGAGAGCGTCGGCCACCGCCGGATGCCCGTGCAGCGCGGCCTCCACCTCCTCGGCGTAGACCTTCTCGCCGCCGGTGTTGATGCACTGGCTGCCGCGGCCGAGGAACACGATGTTGGCCTCGTCGTCGAGATAGCCCATGTCGCCGAGCACGGAGATCCGGGTGCCGTCGGCCATCGTCGGGAACGTGCGCGCCGTCTTCTCCGGGTCCTTGTAGTAGCCGAGCGGAATGTTGCCGACCCGCGCGATGTAGCCGACCTCGTTCGGCGTGGTGATCCGCTCGAAGTGCTCGTCGACCACCATCATCCGGTCCGTCGGCGGCACCTTGAGATTGCCGTTCTCGTCGATCATGATCTCGCCGTCGTTCCCGGACTCGGACGCGCCGAAGTTGTCGCGCAGCACGAGTTCCGGCTTCACCGCGGCGAACCGGTCGCGCACGCTCTTGCTCCAGATGGCACCGCCGGAGGCGATCATGAACAGCGACGAGTAGTCGACGTCGCCGGCCCGCTTCTCCATCTCCTCGACCAGCGGCATACCCATCGCGTCGCCGACGATCAGGATCATCTGCGTCTGGTCGCGCGGGATGTTCGCCACGATGGACTCCGGATCGAAGTCGCGTTCCAGGATCAGCCGCCCGCCCAGGCTCAGGAAGGTGAACAGCGAGTACGACGCGGCCCCGTGCATCAGCGGCGCCGCGATCAGGAACGCCAGCGACGGGAAGTTCGCCACCTCGCGGCCCAGTTCCTCGTAGCTCTCCCGCGCCGGACCGTACGGGTTGCCGCCGGAGATCGGCTTGCGGAAGAAGTCGTCGTGCTGCCAGACCACGCCCTTCGGGTAGCCGGTGGTGCCGCCGGTGTAGATCAGGTACAGCTCCTCACCGTTGCGCTGCGGGAAGTCGCGCTCGGTCGACTGCTCGGCGACGTCGCCGAAGTCCACCAGCGTGACCGACTCGTCGGCGTCGACGGCCGAGCGCAGCGCGTCGGTCACCTCCCCGATCACGACGACGACCCGCAGGTCGGGCAGGCTCGGCAGCAGTCCGGCCAGCATGTCCTGGTGCTCGGGCAGCTCGACGAAGACGGCGGCCGCGTCGGAGTTGGTGAAGATGTACTCCAGCTCGGGCGCGGTGTAGCGGTAGTTGACGTTGACCGGCACCGCCCCGATCTTCAGCATGCCGAGCAGTGCGAGGACGTGCTCGACGCTGTTCTTCAGGTACAGCGCCACCTTGTCGTCGCGGCCGATCCCGTTACCGGCCAGCAGGTGCGCGACCTGGTTGATTCGCGGGTCCATCTCGGCGTAGGTGTAGCCCGTCCCCTCGTAGGTCAGCATCACCCGGTCCGGCACCGCATCGGCGACGGTCTCGAAGACGGAAGCGAGGTTGAACTTCATCGTGGTTCTCCTTGCGAGGGCTGGATCGGTCAGTCGGTGGTCAGGATGAGGCCGGAGGTGGGGACGCCGGTGCCGGCGGTGACCAGGGCGGAGCGTGCTCCGTCGACCTGGTTCACCGAGTCGCCACGCAGCTGGCGGACGGCCTCGGCGATGCCGTTCATGCCGTGGATGTAGGCCTCGCCGAGTTGTCCCCCGTGGGTGTTCAGCGGGAGCCGACCGCCGACCTCGAGCGCACCCGGCTCGGCGACGAAGTCCTTCGCCTCCCCGCGGCCGCAGAAGCCGAGTTCCTCGAGCTGCATCAGCGTGTACGGGGTGAAGTGGTCGTACAGGATGGCGACGTCGACGTCGTCGGGTGCGAGTCCGGCCTGGGCCCACAGCTGACGCCCGACCAGGCCCATCTCCGCCAGCCCGGCGAGTTCGTCGCGGTAGTAGCTGGTCATGATGAACTGATCGCGTCCGCTGCCCGAGGCCGCCGCCGCGATCGAGACCGGACGTTGCCGCAGGTCGGCGGCCCGTTCCGGCGAGACGACGACGATCGCGACGCCGCCGTCGGACTCCTGGCAGCAGTCCAGCAGGTGCAGCGGCTCGGCGATGTACCGACTCGCCTGATGGTCCGCCAAGGTGATCGGCTTGCCGTAGAAGAAGGCCTTCGGATTCACCGCGGCGTGCTTGCGGTCGACGACGGCGATGCGCCCGAAGTCCTCGCTCGTGGCCCCGTACTCGTGCATGTAGCGCCGCGCGACCATCGCCACGAAAGCCGCCGGGGTCGACAGACCGTGCGGATAGGAGAACGCGTTGTCGGTGCCCGACGAGTTCTCCTGGTTCGCGACGGCCGCGTTGACCTGGCCGAACCGGTTCCCCGACCGCTCGTTGAAGGCCCGGTAGGCGACGACGACGTCGCACACTCCGGTCGCGACGGCCATCGCCGCCTGCTGCACCGTCGAACACGCCGCACCGCCGCCGTAGTGGATGCGGGAGAAATAGGTCAGTTCGCCGATGCCGACGGCCCGCGCGACGGCCACTTCCATGTTGGTGTCCATGGTGAAGGTCACCAGGCCGTCCACCTCCGCGGCGGTCAGGCCGGCGTCGGACAGTGCCGCCTCGACGGCCTCGGCGGCCAGCCGGAGTTCACTGCGCCCGGACTCCTTGGAGAAGTCGGTGGCGCCGATCCCGGCGATGGCGGCCTGCCCGGACAGGGTGCGGGTCACTGTTCCTCCAGGGTGAAGGTGACCGTGGAGATCACGTGCTTGCCGAGCGGGTTGGTGCCGGTCACCGCGACCTCGACGGTGTCTCCGCACTCCGCCTCCGCACCCGCCCCCTGAGCTTGTCGAAGGGCCACCACCTCACCGGTGAAGGTGAGCGTGTCGTGCGCGTACCAGGGCACGCCGAGTTTCAGCGTGATCGACGCGATGCGGGCGCGGGGACCGGCCCAGTCGGTGACGAACCGCTCCACCAGCCCGGTGTCGGTGAGGATGTTGACGAAGATGTCCTTGGAGCCCTTCGCCTGCGCGAGGTCCCGGTCGTGATGGACGTCCTGGAAGTCGCGGGTGGCCAGCGCCGTCGCGACCACGAAGGTCGGGGTCGCCTCGATCGTCAGGGGCGGCAGGGTGTCGCCGACGCGGATCATCGTGCCCGCCAGGCGTAGAGGGTCCAGGATCTCGACGAGGTGGTTCCTGAGCGGAGTCGAAGGGTGGTTCCTGAGCGGAGTCGAAGGGCTCGATCAGCATGGTCGTCGTCGAAGTCGAGGAATTCCACCTCGACGTCCATGCCGATCTGGACATCGGCGGGATCCACGCCGCGCAGTTCGCCGAGCATCCGCACCCCTTCCTCGAGTTCCACCAGCGCGACCACGAACGGCAGCGACCTGCCGGGCACCTTCGGCGCGTGATGCACGACGAAGCTGTACACCGTCCCCCGCCCGGAGGCCACCACGTAGTCGGTGGGCGGGAACTCGCCGTCGTCGCCGCGGGGCTTCCAGGTGGCCGGAATCGGTGGATGGCGGAGGGTGCCGTCGCCCTGCCGCTGGATGCGCAGCTCGTGGGCGGCGACGCCGTCCCAGAAGAAGGCGGTGTCGCGGGAGACGGTGGGGCGGATCATCGCCGACGGGTCCAGGTCGGTGCGGTCCCGAAGCTGTTCCGGCGCAGGGTCTCGACGAGGTGGTTCCTGAGCGGAGTCGAAGGGTGGTTCCTGAGCGGAGTCGAAGGGTGGTTCCTGAGCGGAGTCGAGGGGCTCGACCGGCGTAGGCCGCGCGGCGGGCCGGAATTTGAGGATGCGGAAGTTCATCTCGGCCACCGTCTCGTCGCCGACCCGCCAGGTGTTGCGGGTGGTGAAGAACCAGCCCTCGCCGAGCGCGGTCTGCTTGGGGCCGGCGACGTCGATGAGCTCCGCGGAGAGCGTCACCTCCTCGCCGGGGCGCGTGTAGCGGTGGTAGACGGTGTCGCAGTTGGTGGCGACCACCGACGTGTACCCGGCCGCGTCGAACAGTTCCGTCGCGCGGCCGAGCGGATCGTCGTCGGCGCGCACGCCGTGCAGACCGCGCATGGTCCACACCTGCGCCATGGCGGGCGGGGCGACGACGCCGGGGTGCCCGGCGGCGCGGGCCGCGTCGTCGTCGACGTAGATCGGATTGGCGTCGCCCATCGCTTCGACCCAGTTGTGGATCATCGGCCGGTTGATCGGATCGCGGCCGCCGATCGGCGCGCTCGGCCCGGCCGCCATGATCTCGCGGGCGGCAGCTTCGATCTCCGCCGGCTGAGCCCTTCGACTCCGCTCAGGAACCACACCGTCGAAGCCGGTCATCGCTTGCTCCTCGGCAGCCCGAGTCCGGCCGTCGCGATCATGTCGCGCATCACCTCGTTGACGCCGCCGCCGAAGGTGATCACCACGTTCCGTTTCGCCTGGATGTCGAGCCATTCGGCGAACGCGGCGGTGGCCGGATCGGTCAGGTCGCCGTAACCGGCGAGGACGTCGTCGATCATTCGGTAGATCGCTTGCAGCCGCTCGGTGGCGAACACCTTGGTGGCCGCGGCGTCGGCCATCGAGATCTCCCCCGAGCTCGCGACCTGCCAGTTGAGCAGTTCGTTGAGCCGCTGGTAAGCGCCGATCCGGGCGACCGTCCGGCGCACCTCCTGCTCGCAGATCACCGGCCGTCCGTCGTAGGTGGCGCCGGTGGCCCAGGCCCGCAGGCGGTCGGCGAGGCCGCCGATACGACCGGCCGGACCGAGCATCACGCGCTCGTGGTTGAGCTGGGTGGTGATGAGCTTCCAGCCGTCGCCCTCCGCGCCGACCCGCATCGCGACCGGTACCCGCACATCCTGGTAGTAGGTGGCGTTGACGTGGTGGGCGCCGTCGGCGGTGATGATCGGGGTCCACGAGAACCCCGGATCGGTGGTGTCGACGATCAGGATCGAGATACCCCGGTGCTTCGGGGCGTCGGGATCGGTCCGGACCGCGAGCCAGATGAAGTCCGCGTCGTGCCCGCCGGTGGTGAAGACCTTCTGGCCGTTCACCACGTACTCGCCGCGGTCGGCGTCGAGCACGGCGCGGGTGGTGAGCGAGGCCAGATCGGTGCCGGCCGCCGGCTCGGTGTAGCCGATCGCGAAGTGCACGTCACCGGCCAGGATGCCGGGCAGAAAACGTTCCTTCTGCTCGGGTGTCCCGAACCGTTGCAGCGTCGGACCCACCGTCTGCAGGGTCACCGACGGCAGCGGGACGTCCGCGCGCACCGCTTCGTCGGTGAATATCTGCTGCTCGATCTCGCCGAATCCCTTGCCGCCGTATGCCTCCGGCCAGCCGACGCCGAGACGGCCGTCCGCGCCGAGTTGCTTGACGATGCCGCGGTAGGCGGCACCGTGCCGCTGCGTCCGCAGTTCGGCCTCGTCCTCCGGCGAGATGAGGCCGGCAAAGTAGTCCCGCAGCTCGGCGCGCAGGTGCCGCTGTTCCGGGGTCAGTTCGGGGAACATGCCGCCTCCTTCACGGTGACGTCGGCGAGCGCATCGAGCGCGGCCGTCGGGCCGCCGGCGAGTCGTGCCAGGTCCTTGGCCAGCGAGAAGTACCGGTGCAGCGGGTAGCTGCGGTCGACGCCGATCCCGCCGTGCAGGTGCGTCATGGTGCGCAGCGCCGCGGGCAGTTCGGCGGCCATCCAGTACGACGCGGTGGCCAGATCCTCGTCGGCATCGCGCCCGGCGGCCAGCCGCCAGGCCGCCGAGGTGGCGATCAGGTGCAGCGTCCGCGAGACGACGTAGACGTCGGCGAGTTGCTGCCCGACCGCCTGGAACGCCGCGATCGGCTTCCCGAACTGCTGCCGCTCGCTCACGTGCGCGGCGGTGCGCTCCATCGCCCCGGCCAGCAGTCCGTCGGCGTAGGCCGCGCACAGCGCGCGATACACGTCGCCGAGCGGCGCACCGTCGAGCACGGCGGCCGGCTGCGCTCCGTCGAAGGTGACCGCGAACTCCGCGGCCCCGGTGGACGACGGCGTGCGCGTCAGGAGCACGCCCGGCGCGGACGGATCGACGACGGCGGCGCCACCGGCGATCTGGACCAGCAGCGCACCGGCGCCCTCGGCGAATTGGACGCCCACCGCGGTCCCGGACAGCCGTCCGGCGGCGTCGAGCGCGAGGCGCGACGGCGCACCGGGAGCCGGGTTGCGCTCACCGAGTGCCACCGCGAACCAGCCGCCGCCGGTCACGACCGGCGCCCAGCGACGCGCGGCCTCGTCGTCGTGCACCAGCGCGGCGGTGCCGGTGAGCGTGGCGATCAACGGGGTGACGACGGCCCCGCGGCCGGCCCGCACCGCGAGCGGTGCCAGCGCATCGAGAGCGAGCCCGTCACCACCGGCGGTCGCGGGCAGGCCGAGCACGGTGAGCCCGGCGCCGGTCAGCGCCGCCCAGGCGGCCCGGTCGAAGCCGTCGGCGGCGAAGGCAGCCGTCCAGTCCGGACTCAGTCTGCTCACCACCTCGTCGGCCGCCTCGGCGACCGCCGCTCCCGCCTCATCGAGGGTGAAGTCCACCCGATCCTCCCAAGTGCTCGCCGCGAAGAAGTTAGAACACGTTCTATCTTAGAACACGTTCTACTTCAAGGCGGCCCCTCATCGTGGCAACCCGAGGATCCGCTCGGCCGCGGCGTTCTTGAGGATCTGCGTGGTGCCGCCCGCGATCGACAGACAGCGGTTGAGGAGCAGCAACTCGGTGGCCCGGGTGGCGGCGAGGGCGTCGACCCCGAGCAGGTCGGTGGCGAATTCCGGCACCGACTGGCGATGGACCACACCGATCAGCTTCCGGACGCTGGAGATCGCCCCCGGATCGGTACCGGAGAGTCGTTGCACCACGGCGCGGGCGTCGAGCGCCCGCCCGATATGCGCATCGGCGACGATCCGCCCCAACTCGCCCAGCACGTCCGGCGGCAGCTCGCACCCGTCGATCTGCCGCAGCAACGCGTCGACCTCCTTGCCGAGACCGGCCCCGCCCATCGCGACGCGCTCGTTGGCGAGCGTCGTGCGCGCCAGCCGCCAGCCCTCGCCGGGCGCGCCGACCACCAGCGTGTCGGGCACGAACACCCCGTCCAGGAAGACCTCGTTGAACATCGCCCGGCCGGTCAATTCGCGCAGCGGCCGGATCTCGATGCCCGGACTGCTCATATCGACCAGGAAATAGCTGATGCCCTTGTGCTTCGGGACGTCGTGATCGGTACGCGCCAGGCACACCGCCCACTGGGAGAAATGCGCTTCCGAGGTCCACACCTTCTGGCCGGACAGCAGCCAGCCGCCGTCGACCCGCTCGGCGCGGGTGCGCAGCGACGCCAGGTCCGAACCGGCCTCGGGCTCGGAGAACAGCTGACACCACCGGATCTCACCGGCCAGCGTCGGTCCGACGAAGCGCTCACGCTGCTCGTCGGTGCCGTGTTCCAGGATCGTCGGCAGCGCCCAGCCCGCGATCACCAGATCGGGCCGGGTCACCCCGACGCGATCCAGTTCGGCGTCGATCAGCAGTTGCAGCGCGGGATCGGCACCCAGCCCGTACGGCGGCCGCCAGTGCGGCACCAGGAACCCGGTGCGCGCGAGTTCCACGCGCCGGCGATCCTCGGGCGCGGCGGCGATCGCCTCGGCCGTCGCCGCGATCTCCGGCCGTCGCGCCTCCGCCGCCGCCAGATCGAGCGTGAACTCCCGGCGGAGGCCGTCCCGGGCGAGAGCGGCCAGCTCGGCGCGCTGCACCGACCCCTGTCCGAGCAGCATCCGCGCGGCCAGGGCCGAGCGCAGCGACAGGTGAGCGTCGTGCTCGAAGGTGAAACCGATGCCGCCGAGGATCTGGATCGCGTCTTTCGCGGTCGCCGGGGCCAGGTCGGCGGTCAGGACCGCGGCGGCCAGCCGGCTGAACCGGACCTGCTGGCGCCGGGCCGCGTCGGCGCCCGGGCGCACCAGGTCGTCGAGTGCGGCCGCGAGATCCCACGCCGCGGCACCGAGCTGCTCGCTGCGGCACAGCATGTCGGCCGCGAGGTGCTTCACCGCCTGGAACGAGCCGATCGGCGCACCGAACTGAGTGCGGACCTTGGCGTAGTCGACCGCCGTATCCAGCACATGTCGCGCGACGCCCGCCTGATAGGCGACGACCCCGAGAGTCAGCACCGCGAAGAACAGTTCACCGTCCGCCAGTTCGGTCAGCCGCGCGTCGTCGACGCCGTCGATCCAGATGCGCCGTGGTACGGCGGTGCCGTCGAGCGGCCCCGGCATCTCGGTGACCGCCACGGACGTCGCCGGCGCGTCGATCAGCCACCAGCGCGGCCGGTCGTCGCCGAAGTCCAGCGGCGCGGCGATCAGCGCGTCGCCGGTCCAGCCCGGCACCGGCCCGAGGTCAACGCCGCCACCCGTCACCCGCAGCGGCAGGCCCGCCGCGACCGCCGTCGCCGGGACCACGACCGGCCGGGTCCCGGCGATCAGTTCCGCGGCGATCGGGGAGCCCTGCCGGGCGGCGACGAAGGCCGCGGCGACGGTCGGCGCCAGGGGTCCCGGCACCAGCGCGGCCCCACACGCCTCGAGCATCACCGCGACGTCACCGAGGCCGCCGCCCGCTCCCCCGCACTCGTCGGGGACCGCCGCCCCGAACACGCCGAGGTCGCCGATCTCGGTCCACCACGCGCGCCACGATGCCTCGCCGGTGTCGAGATCGGACCGCACCGCCGCGGCGGTGCCGCGCGATTGCGCCCACGCCGCCAACGCCTGGGTCACGGCCGTCTGCTCGGCCGAGGTGGCGATCATCACGGCTCTCCTTCGCGTTTACGCTTGTTCCCGGCAATTAGAACCTGTTCTAATCAGGTTAGGGTTACAACGAATACCCGAGGAAAGCAAAGGACGCTACCCATGGCCGCTTCCGGACCCAGCAACGCCGACACCACCGCCCCGGCTCCGCCGGCCGGAACGCCGACGTCGGGTGCCGAGGTCGGCTCCGCCGCCCAGCGCGAACGACGCCGCCGCATCCTGGACGCGACACTCGCGCTGGCCTCCAAGGGCGGCTACGACGCCGTGCAGATGCGCACCGTCGCCGACAAGGCCGAGGTGGCCGTCGGCACCCTGTACCGCTACTTCCCGTCCAAAGTGCACCTGCTGGTCACCGCACTGGCGCGCGAACTGGAACGCGTCGAGGGCCGGGTGGACCGCACCCAGCTGCCCGGCGACACCCCGATCGAGCGACTCGGCAACGTCCTCGACATGATCACCTACGCCATGCAGCGCGACCCGCTGCTCACCGAGGCCATGACCCGCGCCTTCATGTTCGCCGACGCGTCGGCCGCCGGCGAGGTGGACCGGGTGGCGACCACCATCGACCGGCTGCTGGCCGGCGCGATGCTCGACCCCGCCGATCCCACCGTGGAGCCGACCGAGAACGAACTCGCGATCGCCCGGGTGATCTCGGACGTGTGGATGTCGAACCTCGTGCAGTGGCTCACCCGCCGCGCCTCGGCGACCGATGTGACCAATCGCATGGCACAGACGGTGCGTCTGCTGCTCGATCACTGACGCACGAATACGGGTTCTGGGGCCTCCCCCGGTAACGTGTTGCCACATGGATTCGTCTGCTGACACGCGGCCCGAGGCACCGGCCGCGACCCCGCAGGACAAGCCGCGCAAGAAGGACAAACACCTCTATCAGATCGACTTCGTCCGGCTGGTCACCTTCGCCGGCGTCGTTCTCGATCACGTCATTCTCGCGATCGCGCCCTACACCGAGCTCATCGCCCAGGGCGTCGGCCTGCTGCTGCGCTACACGCGCTACTGCTTCTTCGCCCTCACCGGCTTCGTCCTGACCTACCAGTACCGGCACCGTGAGCTACACGCGCCGACGTTCTGGCGGCGGCGGTTCAAGCTGATCGGGCTCCCCTTCGTCACGTGGTCGCTCTTCTACTGGGTGTACAACCGCTGGCGCCGCGGCGGCTGGGGCGACGTGTGGGCCGCGTTCGACGGCCCGCACGCGGCGCTCACCGCGGGCAAGTCGATCGCCTACGACCTGATCACCGGGCACGCCGCCTACCACCTGTACTTCCTGTCGGTGAGCATGCAGATCTACGTGGTCTTCCCGGCCGTGCTCTGGGTGCTCCGCCGCACCAACGGCTACCACCGCTATCTGCTCGCCGTCTCGGGCACCTTCCACCTCTGGCTGCTGTACCACATGGTCCGGCCGGCGCTGGACATCTTCACCCACGGTCCCCTGGGCCTGCTGTGGCGCTACCTCGGCATCACCCTGCTGCCGTACCAGTTCTTCGTCCTGGCCGGCTGTCTCGCGGCCTTCCACTTCGAGGCGTTCAGCGCCTTCATGAAGCGCTGGCGCTGGCCGCTCTCGGTGATCGCGCTGATCACCATCGCCGCGACCCTGGCCTACTACGCCGATCAGGTGATGGGCCTCGGCGGGAAGCTGACCGCCGAGGACGTCTTCCGCGCCACCAACGTGTTCATGGTGCACAACGCCTTCGCCTTCATCGGCATCATCGTGCTCCTGTGGACCGGCGGCGTGATCTGGCAGACGCGCCGTCGTCCCGGTTCCACCGCCGACAGCCTGATGGCCAAGGCCGCCGACCGTTCGTTCGCGATCTACCTGGCCCACGTGGTGGCGATCTTCGCGGTCACCCCGCAGTTCCTGAGCGCCAAGGTGGGGATCGGCTGGATGATCGTGCCGATGTACCTGGTGGTCTGTGCCCTGACGCTCTTCCTCGTCGAGGTGCTGCGCCTGAGCCCGATCAGCCTCATCACCACCGGCCGCAACCGGCTCGACTGGCGCAAGCAGAATCCGGGCAAGCAGCTGGTCGTGGCCTGCGCGTCGATCATCATCGGCGTCGTGATTCAGCAGACCCTCGGTTACGGCATCGGCACCTACCTCGCCGGGACCGGCATCCTGCTGCTGATCGGCGCTTCCGCGGTGCTCTACAAGCAGCGCACCTCGGGCATGGTCGACGCCGCCTGACCCGACCACGCCGGCGTCTCTCCACCCTCACGCCGGAACTGGACGCCGCGGGCGATACCTGACCAGCACGGTCCAGGTCCGCCAGCCGGATGGAGGAACGCCCGCGTCATCCGGCCGCGACCGGGAGGGGCGACGCACCGCGGAGGCCGAGCGCGTCGAGCCAGCCGATCAGCAGCGGCACCACTTCGCCCCGTTCGAGCATGCCCCAGTTCCAGCGCACCACCGCGAGGCCCAGGCGCCGCAGCGCCAGTTCCCGGCGCTTTTCGGCGGCCATCGTCGTCTCGGCCGACTCGCCGGGCCGCAGCAGCTCGTCGTACTTGACCATGCCGTCGCATTCACCGATCAGCCGGCCCGCCCAGTCGAAGTCGACCCGGTAGGTCTTGCCGGACACCCGGTACTCGCGTTGAAGTCGCGCGCCCGGCAACAGCGCGGCGATCATCTGCGCACGACTCCACGACTCCCCCACGGACTCCGAGTCCTTGTCGGCGAAGCGGAGTGCTGCCCGCGCCGCGGGACCGCCCGGACGCCGCCCCTTCAGATGCTCGGCGATCTCCTTCTTCGCCGCACCTCGCCGGAGCGCCGAATCGAAGACGGTCAGGGCCTGGGCGAACGTGGAAGCGCGCGCGATGTCCGCGGCCGTCTTCGCCAGGCCGGTGATCCGCAGACCGTCGACCACCGCGATGTCGGCCTCCGCGACCGGCCCCGGATAGACGTGCCGAGGCCCCCGGATCTGGCCGCCGGCCCCCGCGGTCCCGGTCAGGTGGACGTGGTCGTGGCGCGGTTTCAGCAGCCCGAGACGATGGACCGAGGCGGCGGACTCGTGACTGAGGATCGTCGCACCGGAATGCCGGCTGCCGACCACCGCAGCGGTGCTCCGCAGCCGGAACAGCGTCTCCTCCGACAGCCACGCCTTCTCGCCCGCCGGCCGCGGCAGCGTGAACACCCCGCGGATCAGGCGCACCAGGCGCCCCGCCTTCACCTCGGCGGCGAGAAAGTTGTCGGTGAATCCCAGCGACAGGGCCGCCTCGCGGTGAATCAATCCGTAGCGGTCGGTCGGATACGTCGGTGCGATCGTCATGATTGTTAGACGCGCGAGACCGGTTCCCGGATCCGTCACCGCCCGGCCGGGCGTGTCGCATCGCTGGCGGTTCTCCATCGCCCCGCCGGATCTGGACTCAGCTGGCCATACCTGACCAGCGGCGTCCAGATCCGCCAGCGGGAGGGAAGAACACCAGCGCGTTCAGCGCAGGGCGCGGATCACTTCGTCGGCCATCGCCCGCTTGCCCGCGGCGTTCGGGTGGAACGGCATGGGCTGGCCGTAGCCGCGGACCCACGGGTCCGCGGAGCAGATCGTGTGCTTGGCCCCGTCGGCCTCGGTGCGGACCACCTGGGCGCCGGAGGCCTGCGCGGCCCGGGCGGTCGCGTCGGCCAGCCGGGTGCCGACGTCAGCGGTCTCGGCCACCTGCCACGGCTCCATCGGCAGCCGGTCGCACCAGCCCTCGTTCACCGAGACCACCGGCAGGTAGTCGACCAGCACCACGCGGGCCTCGGGGGCGCGGGTGTGAACCGCGCGCACCACGTCGATCAGCGACCGCTCCACCGACTGGTACCGGTCGGGCATCGGGAAGGCCGACGGCCAGTTGATCGAGTTGCAGTACTTGCCGAGCGGCGGGAGGTACAGGCCGACCGCGAGGTTGGCGCACACCATGTTCGCGATCCGCCCGATGTAGGCGACGTCGTTCCCGCCGACGGTGACCGTCACCAGCGAGGTGTCCGGGGTCACCGCGTCGATCTGTGGGGCCCGATCGTGATGTTTGGGCGACGGCCGAAGAATGTCCTCGGTCACCGCGCCCGAGCAGGTCGCGTCGACCAGCTTCATGTTCAGTGCGCGCGCCACCTGCCGCGGGTAGTTGTCGGAGGTCTGCCCGCAGCGCCCGACCGGGTGCCCTTCACCGGGGCCGGCGGCGAACGAACTGCCGAGCGCCACGTATTTGGCCTTGACGTGCTTGGCCTTCGGCACCACCGGACCGGCCTCGGCGGACCCGGAATTGGATTCGGCCAGCATCACCCCGGCGATCACCACCGCGACCACTGCCAGAGCAGCGATCAGGGCGGCCGCCAGGCGGCCCGAGGGGATTGCACGCATGGGATCTAGTTTTCCACACTCAACCTGAGAATCACCGTTTCAGACGCTGGCGTGCTCCGCCGCTGTGGGCAGGTCCACACGCCGCGACGCGACGACCGCGGTCAGCGTCGCGATGACGCCCAGCAGCGCGAAGCCGAAGATGCACCAGAGCCCCCAGGCCGCCATCTCGAAGGCGTGCGGATACGGGAAGTCCGGCGCCGGATCGAAGGCGATCCTCGGGTTGGACAGGAAGAAGCAGACGCCGGCCAGCGCGATCACCGCCGCGGCCGCGCTGATCCCGGCGAACGGCTGCTCCATCACACCGAAGAACAGGGCCAGACCGCTCACGACCAGCACTCCGCCGAGCACGATCGTCCACACCGAGAGATCGACACCGCTGTCGCGCAGGCCCCAGCCGCTCTCGACCACCTGCGCCAGGCCCGGGGAGGTCGACGGCGGCAGGAACCGCAGCCACGGCAAGAAGGTGAAGACCACCATTCCCGCACCCGCGAGCACGGTCACGGCGGCAGCGAATCGGCGTTCAGACATGGTGTACAGGATAGGACAAACGCGCGTCAGCGCCGATTCAGGTCCCGCTCGATGGACGGCCACGTGGTGTACAGATCCTGCTCCCAGTACTGCCACGAGTGCGTGCCCGTCGGCCGGAGGATCACCGTGTCGTCGACCTTGGCGCGCGCCAGCGCGTCCGCCATCTGGACCGTGCAGCTGTGCACGCTCGCCTCGATGGCGCCGCCGGTCACGATCTGATCGGCCAGCACCGCCGCGTCGCCGTTGATGAGCCGCGCACCGAGGGTGTCGAACTCGCCGGGCAGACCGGTTCCGCTGGTCAGATACACCTTGGTGCCGCGGAGCTTCGCCGCGTTCAGGTACGGGTCGTTGGCCTTCCAGCCGGGGCCGTCGAGCGGACCCCACATGTTGGTGACATCGCCGCGCCCGCGATCCTCGACGACCGTCCGGATGTACGCCTGCCCCAGCCCGTCGCTGGTGCGGCCGCAGCCGCTGTACGACGCCGCCGCGCGGTACAGCTTCGGCGCGGCGATCGCGAGGTTCAGCACCGAGGTGCCCGCCATCGAGATGCCGGCGATCGCGTTGGTCCCGGTGCTGCCCAGCTGCTTGTCGAGCAGCGGCGGCAACTCCTTGGTCAGGAAGGTCTGCCACTTGTTACGGCCGAGCACCGGATCGTCCTTGACCCAGTCGGTGTAGTAGCTGAACGCGCCGCCGATCGGGGTCACCACGTTGACGTGCTTGTCGGCGAAGAACTTGACGTAGTCGGTCTTGACCTGCCAGGTCGCGTCGTCCTCGCCGCCGCCGGCACCGTTCAGCAGATACAGGATCGGCGCCGGCTTCGACGCGTCTGCGACATCCGGCCCGCTCGCTCCGCTCCCGGCGCCGCGCGGCCGCAGGACGGTCAGCGGGATGTTCCGGTCCATCGCCGCCGAGTAGACGACGATCGCCTCCTGCTGCGGGCCGGCCGGGCTCACCGCGACGATGTGCGACGACGCCGCGGAATCCTGCGGCGGGACGCTCGGAGCCGGGGCGGCCGGGGACGGCGCGGGCTGCGGATCCGCCGACGCGACACCCGGGGCCGCGAGCATCGCCGCCGCCGCTATCGCCAACGCCGTTCGGGTTGCCGCGCGCATAGAAGACTCCTGTCACACTAGTAACAACAATCACAAGCGTAACAGGAGCGAGGCCCCGACAGACATGCTGCCGGGGCCTCGCACTGGGGCTTCGACGGGCTCAGCCGTCGTCAGGACGGCTCAGCCGTCGTGGGACGATCTCAGCCGTCGTCGGGACGGGATCAGCCGGCTTCGCCCTCCACGGCCTTGGCCAGCTCGACCGGGTTGTCCGGCACCTCGCGCGGACGCTCGGTTCCGGTGAAGGTGAACTTGGCGTCTTCGCCGTCGTCCTCGCCGTCCCAGCCTTCGACGTCGACCAGGATGATCTGACCGGCGCCGATCTCGTTGAACAGGATCTTCTCGGACAGCTGGTCCTCGATCTCCCGCTGGATGGTGCGACGCAGCGGGCGCGCACCGAGCACCGGATCGAAACCGCGCTTGGCGAGGAGGTTCTTGGCCTTCTCGGTCAGCTCCAGCTCCATGTCCTTGGTCCGCAGCTGCTGCTCCACGCGGCCGATCATCAGGTCGACCATCGCGATGATCTCGTCCTGCGTCAGCTGGTGGAAGACGATGACGTCGTCGATGCGGTTCAGGAACTCCGGGCGGAAGTGCTTCTTCAGCTCGTCGTTGACCTTCAGCTTCATCCGCTCGTAGTTGGAGCCGCTGCCGTCGTCCTTGCTGAAGCCCATGCCCACGGCCTTGGAGATGTCCCTGGTGCCGAGGTTCGAGGTGAAGATCAGCACGGTGTTCTTGAAGTCGACCGTGCGACCCTGGCCGTCGGTGAGACGGCCGTCCTCGAGCACCTGCAACAGGGTGTTGTAGATCTCCGGGTGGGCCTTCTCGATCTCGTCGAACAGGACCACCGAGAACGGCTTGCGGCGCACCTTCTCGGTGAGCTGACCGCCCTCGTCGTAGCCGACGTACCCGGGAGGGGCACCGAACAGCCGCGACGCGGTGAAGCGGTCGTGGAACTCGCCCATGTCGATCTGGATGAGCGCGTCGTCCTCGCCGAACAGGAAGTTCGCCAGGGCCTTGGACAGCTCGGTCTTACCCACACCGGACGGGCCGGCGAAGATGAACGAGCCGGACGGGCGCTTGGGGTCCTTCAGACCGGCGCGGGTACGACGGATCGCCCGCGAGACCGCCTTGACGGCGTCCTCCTGGCCGATGATCCGCTTGTGCAGCTCGTCCTCCATGCGGAGCAGACGGGTGGTCTCCTCCTCGGTGAGCTTGAACACCGGGATGCCGGTCCAGTTACCCAGCACCTCGGCGATCTCCTCGTCGTCCACCTCGGCGACGACGTCGAGGTCACCGGCGCGCCACTGCTTCTCGCGCTCGGAGCGCTCGGAGATGAGCTGCTTCTCCTTGTCACGGAGGCTGGCGGCCTTCTCGAAGTCCTGCGCGTCGATCGCGGACTCCTTCTCCTTGCGGGCGTCGGCGATCCGGTCGTCGAACTCGCGCAGGTCCGGCGGCGCGGTCATCCGGCGGATGCGCATGCGCGCGCCCGCCTCGTCGATGAGGTCGATCGCCTTGTCCGGCAGGAAGCGGTCGTTGATGTAGCGGTCGGCCAGGGTGGCCGCGGCGACCAGGGCCGCGTCGCTGATCGACACCTTGTGGTGCTGCTCGTAACGATCGCGCAGGCCCTTGAGGATCTCGATGGTGTGCTCCACCGAGGGCTCGCCCACCTGGACCGGCTGGAAACGACGCTCCAGTGCGGCGTCCTTCTCGATGTACTTGCGGTACTCGTCGAGCGTGGTGGCGCCGATGGTCTGCAGCTCACCGCGGGCCAGCTTCGGCTTCAGGATCGACGCGGCGTCGATCGCACCCTCGGCGGCACCGGCCCCGACCAGCTGGTGCAGCTCGTCGATGAACAGGATGATGTCGCCGCGGGTGTTGATCTCCTTGAGCACCTTCTTCAGGCGCTCCTCGAAGTCACCGCGGTAGCGGCTGCCGGCCACCAGCGAACCGAGGTCCAGGGTGTACAGCTGCTTGTCCTTGAGCGTCTCCGGGACGTTGCCGGAGACGATCGCCTGCGCCAGGCCCTCGACGACGGCGGTCTTGCCGACGCCGGGCTCGCCGATCAGCACGGGGTTGTTCTTGGTGCGGCGGCTCAGCACCTGCATGACCCGCTCGATCTCTTTCTCGCGCCCGATGACCGGGTCGAGTTTGCCCTCACCGGCGGCCGCGGTCAGGTTGCGGCCGAACTGGTCGAGGACGAGCGAGGTCGACGGGGTGCCCGAATCGGACGACCGCCCGCCGGTGCCCGCGGCCTCCGGCTCCTTGCCCTGGTAGCCGGACAGCAGCTGGATCACCTGCTGGCGCACGCTGTTGAGGTCGGCGCCCAGCTTCACCAGGACCTGGGCGGCGACGCCCTCGCCCTCGCGGATCAGGCCGAGCAGGATGTGCTCGGTGCCGATGTAGTTGTGGCCGAGCTGCAGCGCCTCGCGGAGGCTCAGCTCGAGCACCTTCTTGGCGCGCGGGGTGAAGGGGATGTGCCCGGACGGCGCTTGCTGTCCCTGGCCGATGATCTCCTCGACCTGGCTGCGGACGGCCTCCAGCGAGATGCCGAGCGATTCCAGCGCCTTGGCGGCGACACCCTCACCCTCGTGGATCAGACCCAGGAGGATGTGCTCGGTGCCGATGTAGTTGTGGTTGAGCATCCGCGCTTCTTCCTGCGCCAGGACGACAACCCGGCGTGCGCGGTCGGTGAACCGTTCGAACATTGTTCTCCCTATGTATTGCTGGCTCCGGTGTTGCATGCCCCGGATGAGAAAGCACGGCAGCGAGCCCTTGCTTCCACTGTAGTGTCTGCTGGACTCAACGCCTCGTGTCGGAGCGATGTTCCCGGGCGGGTACGCCACAAGCGAACGCCGTGACAGACTGTTCGCCATGTCACGCGCGGAACTCAACCGAGGCCGGTTCGGCGGGATGGCGACGCTCGGCGTCGTCGGCGCGTTCCTGCTGGTGGCCGCCGCCGGGGTGGTCATGTCCGGTTCTCCGGCCCCCGGATACTCCGGTGGCGACGGCGTGCTCCGCGGTTACCCGCACGCCCCGGCCGCGGCGTGGACCATCGACGACTCCGGGATGCCCGGGTACGGCGGCACCGGCCAGGTCGCCGTCGCCGGAACCGCCGGGGACGACTGGCTGATCTCCTATCCGTCCGATCTCGGCCGGTCGTTCCTGCTGGTCGACGCCACCACCGGGAAGCCGCGCTGGCCCGGCCCGGTGAACGCCGGTCTCGGCGACTGCGCCGTCAACGACGCGCAGCAGGTCGGCTGCGCCGTCCGCCTCGGCGGGGTTCCCGACGGCTTCTATCTGGTCGACGACGACGGCCACCCGCGCCGGACCGGCCCCCTCGACGGGACCGCGACGGTCACCGCCGTCGGCGACGACTTCCTCCGCGTCGACCAGCTCGGCTACCGCGCGAGCCTGCGCACCGCCAACGGCACCCTCCGCTGGCGCCGCGACTTCAGCGGCACGCCCAAGCCGCGGATGGCCGACGGCCTGCTGGTGGTGGACACCACCGACGGCCGATCGGCCGTGCTCGACGCCACGACCGGCGCCGTCGAACTCGACTGCGCCGACTGCTCGTTCGACGTCTACCCGCGGGGCGTGCTCGCCGAGGTCACCGCTCCCGGCCGCGAATCGGTCTCGGTGTATCCGCGCGACGAGAACGGGCCGGCCCGCAAGCCGGTGCGCACGGCGCAAGGCATGCGGGTGGTGCCCGGACCGTCGACGCTGCCGGTGCTCGCCGGGGCCGGGTCGAGCCAGGTGCTCGCCTCGTCGGGCTACTACGAGGTGATCGACCCGCACACCGGCACGGGCTGGCATATCGCCGACCCGGAGTTGTCCAAGACCACCCAGCCGTGCGGACCGCTGGTCGCCATGCGCAAGAAGGATCACTCGCGGGTCTTCTACACGCTCGCCGACGGCGACGCCCTGGGCGTCGTGCCGCCGCCGGACTACCTGGATCCGTCCCGCAACCTCGACTACCTGTCGTGCGTGGGCGCCGACCGCGCCACCGCGGTGTTCGCCGCCCCGGACGCCCTCACCGCGTACGACGCCGCCACCGGCCGGGTCGCCTGGCAGCGCGACATCAACGGCCAGGCGAGCGTGGTGGACGGCTACCTGGTGCTGGTCGAGGGCACCGAGATCACCAAGCTCGCCCCGAACTGACCGCATTCGCGAGTCATCCCTGGTCAGGGGGATCGTTTCGACGCTTCTATGTTCGTTGTCAAGCGGCAGCGGGGAGCTGGTGGTCGTGGGTGCCGCTGATTGCGTGTGTGGGGCCGTGTTCGAGGAGTTTGAAGATCTCGCGGGCGATGTAGCGTTTGAG
>NZ_JBPSDN010000015.1:0-112519 GCF_052036135.1 Gordonia marina | reverse complement strand
CATCTCGGTCTGTCGCCGGCGTTGCTCTGCACGCGAATCATCCACGCTCACATCATGATTGACAGTCACTACAGCGGGTCCCTTCAGGGTTGAACCTCACCGCTTACACAGACCATCTGACACGCCCGATGGGTAGGTGGCGACGATCCGAACAACCCGGGCGGCAATTGGCATCGACACACAGACGATCCGCCCCCGCAGTCGCCGCAGCCGCCTCCCCCGCCACCGCAGCCGGTCGAGCCTGTACAGCCGCCCACTGAACCGGCCGGTCCAGCACCGCCACCTCAGGAACCGGTCGAACCTCCACCTGTCGGTCCTGAGACACCGGCCGATCCGTCCGACGGAACCGCAATCACTCCGGCGTTCTTCGGAATCGACGATTTCATTCTGGGCGACACGATTGCGCTCTTGCTCGCCTGGGCGATGGCTTCGCTCATCGCCGAGATGGGCTGGGATTGGGTTCTACACCACCGGGATCAGGTTCCCGACCTCCTCATTGGAAAGCTTCCCGGTTGGATTGGCGATAAGGTCGATAAGGTCAAGGACTGGGTCGGACACTTCTTTTCGGACAACAAGCCTCCTCCGTCTGCTGATCGACCGCACCCAGAATGGGGCAAAGCTGGACATGCGGATCAGCTCCCGAAGGATGGGGATCTTGCGTACGTACCTCCGAAACGAAATGGCGGAAAGCCGAAGTCGGGCAACCAGGGGTCGTATGTCGACGATAAGGGTAGAATTTGGACCTGGGACAAGGGGGCTCATGGCGGTCCGCACTGGGATGTGGTGGATCCTCGTACGAACAAACACGCCAACGTATATCCAGACGGACATGTACGTTAGAATTGGGAAATTATGAAAGATGTGCTAATGGATGATCATGATAACCACGGAGAGGGGGAGTTGGTTGTCTTCGTTCGGGTTAGCGGTTGCGGTGACGAGCTATTTGAAGTCATGGGAAATCCGCATACTTTCCGTGGACTAGTTACGGTTCGAGGACTGTCCGACGGAATTCCGATGTCAGTTCGTGTCGATAGAATTCGAACCGAAGGGTCACCTTATATCCAAGGATGGATTGACGGATATTCAAAGGGAAGTGAACCGCCTCCGGTATCGTCTGACTTTCCGGCCAGGACTCGTCGCCAACGTGAACTGGACTACTACTATTCTGAGCACATGGAACTTCCAGTTGAACGAGCCGGACGATACTCGTTCGAGTTCAAGTGGCTTCCGGGCTGGTCGGACTACACGGGCGATGTGTATGCGAGGGTGGCCGCCGTGCTATCAGGACTTGCCGATGCGAATTCCTGGTGGAGGGATGTCATGTGGACGCCGATCACTGAGCATGCGGCGCCGCCTCTTCCTCTGGAACTTCATACTCCAGACCAAATCCGAGCCGCCTTTGCATGGTTGAATTCACCGTACGAATTGAACTCATTGGTCTGTTCTGACGCGTGTATTCGTCTAGGGAACAGCGGGACTCTTGATGGCTCCGTTGAGCTACTGGTTAAGATTGGCATCGATGAAACGCCGGACCGGGCGGAATGCAGTATTTTTATCAATGTCGAAAATCCGAACGTATTTGGGTCGAGATCACTCCAGGGAGAAGGCGAGGTAGCTGAGTTCTTGCGGACTACGTTGTTCGCGGGAATCTCTGAAGCTCGAGACATCGACTGTGCCTCCGTTTCGTTCGGATCGGCCTTGCGAAACTCTATACTAATTCCAATGACTGACGGCTATGGAGATCAATGTTCTTTTGCCATGCCCGGCTGGTCCCTTTATTTGTCGGAGCGAGCGGGGAGGTTGGACGACATGGATAATCTAAGTCCTGACTACCGAGCCAGCCCACTGCTCAACGGAGCTCTTTTCGAATTTCGTCGAAAAATAGACGAGTTCGATGTCGATGCCGCGAACGCATTGTCGGCGGCACTCTCAGAATCAAAAGAAGGTGACTGCTGAGTCTGTTCCGACAACCGATGTCGGTGGGCGCTATCGGGGTTATTCGATGAGCGGTGGCGAGGTGCCCGCCAATCTATTTGTTCCTTTGATTCTTGGTACATCTGGAAATGGTGAACCTGCCCCCTGGTGGTCGGCGTGACGACCAGTAGGGAATTGAGACCGCCCTCTTCGTAATCGGTGACAACATTGGGCTCTTCAACCCTGAGAGTGCGGAGCTGACGGTGAGGCCGGGCTGGGAGTTCGGCGTCGATGTCGTCGTACTTGATCCGGCCGGCAGCGAGTGTGCGCGTCAGGCCTACGTGCAGGATCCAGACGTGGATCCGGCGCCGTCGACGGCGGCGCCGGCGATGACCGGCGCCTGGCCCGCCGCAGTTGCCGCGGGCGTTGTATGGGATGGAATCTCGATGATCGGCGCGGGGGTGCGTTTCGACTTGGTCTCGCGGGCTCGACCGGCTCAACGGCGGGCGACCAGAACGCGCGGGCGACCTGAACGAGATCAGGACGCGGGCGGGGGACCGAGCACGACCAGCTCGTCCCCGCGCTGCTCGGCCACGTACGGGCCGAGGGTGCGGAGGGAGACGACGCCGGTGTAGCCGCCGCGGTCGACCGGGAGACGGCGCAGCTCGTGGCCGTCGGACGGATCACGGACGCTGATCGCACCCGGGACCGGGACGAGCAGGCCGGTGGCCGTCTCACCCGGCCCGAGGGTGTCGAGAAGCTGCAGGTAGGGCATGCCGTTGGTAGCGTCGAGCACCACCGTCGACCGGCCGGTCCAGTAGGTGATCAGGCCGCTGCCGGTGATCGGATGACTGTCGGCCGGCGGGGTCACGTCACCGTCGACCGTCTTGACGGACTGCTCGCGGGCGTCGGTCCCGAACATCCGGATGGCCGGAACCTTGCCGGTATCGGCACCGCCGTCGTACACGGCGACATTCGTGTCGGTCGCCGACACCACGACCGGCGCCGCGCCGCGACTGGTCGGGGTGATGAGCTGTGAGCCCCACTCGCGGATCTTCTCGTCGCTGGTCAGCGTGGACGCGAGGATGGTGAGCCGGTAACCGGCGTCGCGCTCACACCGTTCGATCAGGGCGACACGGTCGCCGCCGGAGATCGCCGAGAAGATGTGGCACTGCCGCCGGTCAGGCGCCACACCCGGGTTCACCGGGGCGTCGACCCGGCCGTACTCGATACCGCGCACCAGATTGGATCCCCAGGTCTCCAGCCGCGTGTCGCCGGCGGCCAGCGCGAAGGTCCGGTCGTACGAGAGGGTGATCTGCTTGTCCGCGTCGCTGGTGCGGTTGCCCTTGCGGGAGCCGCGGTTCGCGTCGAGCGCCGTCACCTCGCTGCAGCCGCGGCTGTCGCGGTAGACGGCGAGCACGTCGTTGTCGCCGCCCGGCCAAGCCGCGACGGCCGCGCACAGCGCGGCGTCGCGGTGATAGCGCCACAGCTGCTTGCCGGTGAGCGGGTCGTGCCCGGTCACCGTGCCGCCGTCGGCGGTGACGATGGTGGCCTTGCCGATCGCCGGAACATCGGTGGCCGACGACTTCGCGCGCCACAGCTCACGCAGCTCGGTCGGGAGACTCTCGGTCGGCAACGGCTGTTCGGGGTCGGTGCCGGCGGTCGTCAGCTCGGTCGATCGGGCCGGACTGGTCCACCACACGGCGACGCCGCCGGCGATCACGAGCACCACCAGCACCGCCGTGATCGCGAGATCGAGGCGGGTGCGGCGTTCCGGCGCGAGGCGGGCCAACGTCGACGCTGCGGCGCTACTCGGCCGGGCCGGACGCGGCGGCCCCGGCGTCGGCGGTGGTGGCCGCGGTCGCGGAGGTGGACGCGGTCTTCGCGCCGGAACGACGGCGGCGGCGGCGCCGCGGCCGCGAGGCGCCCTCGCCCTGGCCGCCGGTGGCCTGCTCGGTCGCGGCGGTCGCGGCGGTCTCGGTGTCCGGGGCGCCGGTGGTCTCGTCCGGGGCGGCGGAGGCGTCGCCGCCGCGCTGGCCGCCGCGGGTGCGTCGGCGTTCCCGCTTCGGCCGATCGGACCGGGCCTCGCGCTCGCGGCGCGCGGCCTGACGCTCCTCCGAGCTCGCGCCGGCCGGACGGCCGACCCGGCCGGTCGCGTCGGCGGGCACCCCGAGATCGGTGCCGAGGTGCTCGGAGGTGGAGTAGGTCTCCGCCGGCTCCGGCTGGCCGAGGCCGAGGGCCTTGTCGATCAGTTCCCAGCGGTGCAGCTCGTCCCAGTCGACGAAGGTGACGGCGATGCCGGTACGGCCCGCGCGGCCGGTGCGGCCGATGCGGTGCACGTAGGTCTTGTCGTCGTCCGGGCACTGGTAGTTGATGACGTGGGTGACGTCGTCGATGTCGATGCCGCGGGCGGCGACATCCGTCGCCACCAGCACGTCGACCGAACCGTCGCGGAACCGGCCGAGGGCCTTCTCACGGGCCACCTGACCGAGGTCACCGTGCACGGCGCCGACCTTGAAGCCCCGCTCGGCGAGGTCGTCGGCCACCTTCTGCGCGGTGCGCTTGGTGCGGGTGAAGATCATCGTCGCGCCGCGGCCGTCGGCCTGCAGGATGCGAGCCACCAGCTCGGCCTTGTCCAGCGCGTGCGCGCGGTAGACGTACTGCGTGGTCCGCTCGTGCACGGCCGAGTCGTTGGCCTGCTCGGCGCGGATATGCGTCGGCTGGGTGAGGAAGGTGCGGGCCAGGGTGACGATCGGCCCGGGCATGGTGGCCGAGAACAGCATGGTCTGGCGCGGGGTCGGCAGCGCGCCCATGATGCGCTCGATGTCCGGGAGGAAGCCCAGGTCGAGCATCTCGTCGGCCTCGTCGAGCACCAGGATCTGCACCTTGCCGAGCACCAGATGACCCTGCTGAGCCAGATCGAGGAGACGCCCCGGGGTGCCGACCACGACGTCGACGCCGGACTGCAACTCGGCGATCTGCGAGTCGTACGGCCGGCCGCCGTAGATGGCGGTCAGCTTGATGGGCCGATCGGTGCCGTCGGCGGTGGTGACGCCGACGCCCTTGGCGGCGGTGGTCAGATCCTCGTGGACCTGGATGCACAGTTCGCGGGTCGGCACGATCACCAGCGCGCGCGGCGTGCCGTCGAGCGGCCGGAGGTTGTAGTCGGCGGCGTGCACCAGACGGTGCAGCAGCGGCACGCCGAAGCCGTAGGTCTTGCCCATACCGGTGCGGGCCTGGCCGATCAGGTCGGAGCCGGCCAGCGCGAGCGGCAGCGTCAGTTCCTGGATGGCGAAGGTGTGGGTCTTGCCGTCGGCCGCCAGCGCGGCGACGATCGCGTCGTCGATGCCGAGCTCGGCGAAGGTGGGGGACTGGTGGTCTTCGGCGACGATCGTGGTCTGGACGTCGTCGTTCGCGTCGACAGTGGGGGTGGTCATGGAGTTTTTCGTTGCCTCTCGTGTGCGTCATGCACGCACTCGTCAGGCTCCACGGGGTCCCCGGGCTCGGTAGTCGCGGCGGGGTCGGCCGGCGTGAGCGGATAGTCGGTGCGCGCTCAAGTACGACGGGCGCAGCGGGCCTTTCCGGCACGTTGCCGCCTCCGTCTGCCCTCGAGTGTACCGTGACCCACGCCCGGCCCCGGTGAACCGCCGTTCGACAGGCTCGGGAACCACCCTTCGACCTGGCCCGGGGCCATCCGTCGACAGGCTCGAGAACCACCGCCTAGGCTGACTGCCATGCCGAACACCTCCGCAGCCCCGGACAAGTCCGCCGTGACCAAGTTGTACGAGATCTTCCTGGCCGGCGAGTACGCCGCGGTGCACCGCCTGATCGACGAATCGGCGATGGCGCCGGCGGTGGCCGACGGGGTCGCCCTGATCCGGCTGATGGGCTCGGAGATCGCGCACCTGGAACTGCTGGCCGAGCAGGTCACCGGCGCCGGCGGCACGGTCGACGCGGCGATCACCGCGCACCGCGGGGTGTTCGACCGGTACCACCGGGTCACCACGCCGAGCACCTGGCTGGAAGTGCTGGTGAAGCTGTATCTGAGCGACGGCATGGTGGCCGACTTCTACGCCGAGATGGTCGAGACGCTGCCGGGCGAGGCGCGCGAGGTGTTCCGTGAGGTCCTGGCGCACACGGCGTCGTCGCAGTTCGCCCGCGACGAGGTGCGCGCGGCCGTGGAAGCCGATCCGGCGATCGCGGCGCCGCTCACGCTGTGGGGGCGGCGGCTGCTCGGCGAGGCGATCACCCACATGCAGTGGGTGCTGGCCGAGGACGACGACGTCACCGATCTGCTGTTCGCCAGCACCGGTTCGCTGGCCACCGCGACGGCCTTCTTCGACGCGATCGCCGAGCGGCACACCGAGCGGATGGCCGAACTCGGGCTCGGCTGACGACGCCGTTTGCGCTGTCAGTGAACGGGCCGTGGTCAGCGGAGATACACCCGGAACGCTGGCGTACGATCGTGCGTCATGAGCGTTGAGGTCAAGATCGGCATCGAGAACACCGCCCGCGAACTGTCGCTGACGTCCAAGGAGAGCTCCGACAACGTGCACAAGGCCGTGTTGGACGCGCTGGCCGACGGCGGCGTGCTGGAGCTGACCGACGACAAGGGTTCGCGCGTGCTGGTGCCCGTGGGCAAGATCGCGTACGTGGAGGTCGGCACCACGGAGAACCGCCGCGTCGGCTTCGGCCCCGCCTGAGCGACCCGCGACGACGAAAGGCCGCCCCGACGGGGCGGCCTTTTCCGTGTCGTATTCGGGTCAGCCGATGCGCGGCACGCCGGACAGGCCCTGCCAGAGCAGTGCGACGGTGATCTCGACCGCGTCTTCCTTCGGGATCGGACGGTTGGCTTCGAGCCAGTAGCGGGCGTTGACCTGGCTGGCGCCGACCAGACCGGCGGCCAGCATCCGGGAGCGGTGCGGATCCAGTCCGGAGTCGGTCATCACCAGGCCGTAGACGGCGTCGACACACGCCTCGGTGGCGCCCTCGACGCGGCGGATCACGGCGGGGTCCTTGGCGTCGGAGGAGAAGATGAGTCGGTAACCCGAGTTGTCCTCGTCGATGAAATCGAAGAAGGCCTTCACCGCGGCGCGGACCCGCTGATAGTTGTCGGTGGTGGTGAGCAGCGCACGGTTGACGTCGGACACCAGCTTCTCGGCATGCGAATCGACCACCGCGATGTAGAGGTCGAGCTTCGACGGGAAGTGCTGGTAGAGGACCGGTTTGCTCACACCCGCGGCAGAGGCGATCTCGTCCATGCCTGCGGAGTGGTAGCCGCGCTCCACGAAGATCTCGCTGGCGGCGTCGAGCAGTTGGCGGCGCCGCGCGCTCCGCGGCAGACGGGTGTTGGTCCGGCCGTGCGCAGTGGGATCTGCCCCGTGCACGGCGGAGGAACCAGCGGATGGCATGTAGAGCAGCGTACTCGGCCCGACACCTCGTTCGCGCGGGTGTGCCATGGGGTGGATGCACGGTATAGGTGCACGTCTGTGAGACAGTTGTGACGTGACCGGTACACCACCGCCGGGGCCGAGCCGCCCCCGGCGCCCGCGGCCCGACCAGCCGCTGCGCGCCCGATGGGACCCGATCGCCGACCAGTCCGGCACCGCACAGCAGTCGGGCGGCGCGATCGGGCGATTCTTCCGCACCTGGGGCTGGCGCGCCTGGGCGATCGGCGTGCTGGCGGTGCTCACCGTCGCGCTGCTGGTCGTGACCATCGTCGACGACGGTGGGCGCGCCGCGAACGCGGCGGACTCGGTGGATCCGCATTCCCGCAACCTGGACATCACCAAGGAGACGACGCCGGTCGGTGCGCCGTCGACCATCCCGGAGAGCGCCCTGCCGGTCGGGACGCTGCCGGACGGCGGCAGCTACACCACCAAGGGCGAGCAGACCTTCCACGTCGTGCCCGGCACCACCGACAAGATCGGCACCGGCGACGAGGTGTACACGTACACCGTCGAGGTGGAGGACGGCCTCAAGTCGTCGGACTACGGCGGCGACAAGGCCTTCGCCAAACTGGTCGACGCCACCCTCGCGAACCCGAAGAGCTGGATCGGCGGGGGCAAGGTGGCGTTCCGCCGGATCGACAAGGGTGAGCCCGAACTCCGGATCTCGCTGACCTCCACCGACACCTCGCGTGAGCTGTGCGGCTACCAGATCAAGCTGGAGACGTCGTGCTTCTACCCGCCGGAGGTGCGGGTGGTGCTCAACGAGGCGCGCTGGATCCGCGGCGCCACCGCGTTCGACGGCGACGACATCGCCTACCGGCAGTACATGATCAATCACGAGACCGGCCACGGCATCGGCTACGAGCACCACCTCCCGTGCGAGAAGGACGGTGCGCTGGCGCCGGTCATGATGCAGCAGACCTTCGGGACGGCGAACAGCGACATCCTCGCCCTCGATCCGGGGATGAAGGCCAATCGCACCTTCACCTGCCGGCCGAACCCCTGGCCCTACCCGGACAAGTGACCGCGCCGCAGGGACCGCTGCCACCGCTGGTGGAACCGGGTCCGGAGCTGACCGCCGAGGAGATCGCCCGGTACAGCAGGCACCTGATCATCCCCGAGGTCGGCACGGTCGGGCAGCGGCGTCTGGCGAACGCCCGGGTGCTGGTGATGGGCGCGGGCGGGCTGGGCTCGCCGACCCTGCTGTACCTCGCCGCCGCGGGGATCGGCACGCTCGGGATCGTCGACTTCGACGTCGTCGACCGGTCGAATCTGCAGCGTCAGGTGATCCATTCCACCGCCGATGTGGGCCGCCGGAAGACCGCCTCCGCGGCCGAGTCGATCGCCGCCCTCAATCCACTGGTGCGTACCCGGGTGCACGACCTCGCGCTGACCGCCGACAACGCCGTCGAACTGTTCTCCGGCTACGACCTGATCCTCGACGGCACCGACAACTTCGCCACCCGGTACCTGGTCAACGACGCCGCCGCGCTGGCCGGCAAACCGTACGTGTGGGGCTCGATCTTCCGGTTCACCGGGCAGGTCTCGGTGTTCTACGACGACGCCCCCGGCGGTCGTGGACGCAACTACCGGGACCTGTACCCGGACCCGCCGCCGCCCGGGCTGGTGCCGTCGTGCGCGGAGGGCGGCGTCCTCGGCATCCTCTGCGCGACCATCGGCTCGCTGATGGGCACCGAGGCGATCAAGCTGATCTGCGGCATCGGGGAACCGCTGCTGGGCCGGCTGCTGGTGTACGACGCGCTCGCGATGACCCAGCGCACGGTGCGCTTCGGGCGCGACCCCGAACGGGCGCCGATCACCGCGCTGGCCGACGACTACGAGGCCTTCTGCGGCGTCGCCCGGCCGGCGGTGGAGCCCGCGGACGAGGTGACCGCCGAACAGCTGCGGGCGGCGCTGGATTCGCCGTCGCCGCCGGTGCTGATCGACGTGCGCGAGCCGGTGGAGTGGGAGATCGTACGGCTGCCCGGGGCCCGGCTGGTGCCGAAGGGCGCGGTGACCTCGGGTTCCGGGCTCGGTGAGATCCCGCACGACGCCGATGTGGTGCTGTACTGCAAGACCGGGGTCCGGTCGGCCGAGGCGCTGCTGGCCCTGCGGGCGGCCGGCCTGCAACGGGTGCGGCACCTGCGCGGCGGCATCGTCGCCTGGGCCGAGCAAGTCGATCCGGCCATGCCCATCTACTGACCCGCCGTCCGCGGTGTGCGGCGGCGCACGGTGTGGCTTCACCGGGCCGCGGCCTGGTCGTGGGTAATGTTTCGAGGGTGACCATGATTGCCGAGCCGCCGGAGCAGGTGCTGACCACCTTCGGGCTGACCGCGCATCCCCCCATCGCGATGGAGGGCAGCGGGGTGGTCGGCTGGCGCGTCGGGGAAGTCGTGCTGACGCTGGTGCCCGATCATGCGCGCGCGGCGTGGTCCGCCGCGGCCCGGGAGAACCTGTACGTCGAGGGCATGCGGATCGCGCGCCCGCTGCGCGCGAGCGACGGCCGCTACGTGGTCTCCGGCTGGCGCGCGGACACCTACGTCGCGGGCAGTCCGGAGCCCCGGCACGATGAGGTCCTGGCGGTCGCCGACCGCCTGCACGGCGCGCTCGCCAAGCTCGAACGGCCGCGCTTCCTGCTGCAACCGCCGGCCCCGCCGTTCGGCGACGTCGACGTCTTCAACGCGGCCGACCGCGGCGCCTGGGAAGACGTGCCGTTGCGGTCGGCGCGCGCCGCGGGCATGGCCGAGCCGGACACCGAGGACGCGCTGCAATCACTGGCCGCGCTGAAGACCCTCGCCGGCCTGCGCCGACCGGTCACCGCGACCCCGCAGGTGGTGCACGGCGACCTGTTCGGCACGGTGCTGTTCGCCGGTGCCGCGGCCCCGGCGATCACCGACATCGTGCCGTACTGGCGGCCCGCGTCATGGGCGTCGGCGGTGGTCGTCGTCGACGCCCTCGCCTGGGGTGGCGCCGACGAGGATCTGATCGACCGCTGGTCGGACCTGGAGGACTGGCCGCAGATGCTCCTGCGCGCCACCATGTTCCGGCTGGGCGTGCACGCGCTGCATCCGCGGTCCACGTCGGGCGCGCTCCCCGGGCTGCTGCGTGTCGTTGATCGGGTCCGCCTGCTGGTGTAGGGCCGGCCGATCGCAGACCGTCGCACAAGCGGGAATAATGACCGCATCCGCGACAGTCTGCCGCCCGACTCCCCACCCGCTTGGCCGCCCGACCACTCGGTGAGCCGATGACCGCCTATCAGCCGGTTGAGCCGGCGACCGCCTGACCGCCCGTCGAATCGACGATCGCCTCGCCGCCCGTTGAGCCGACGAGCCGCTAGGCGAGTCGTGTCGAAACGCCGCTAAAGCAAGCGCTCCGTCTCGCTACCTCAACCCAGCTGAGCCCGGCACTTCCGCAGGACCACCCGGTCACCGTCGATCGGGGCGCCCTCGGCGCGCAGGAGCTCCAGTTGCTCGCGCGCCTTGTGAACGGCGGGGCGGCCGGAGGCGGCGATCACCCGCTGCCACGGCAGGTCGGCGCCGTCGGTACGGAGGATCCAGCCCACCTGGCGAGGGTTGGTGAGGCCCGCGGCGTCGGCGAGGTCGCCGTAGGTCGATACCTGACCCGGCGGAATGGCGCGGATCAGCGCGCGCACCAGCTCCACCTGTTCGTCGGTGATCGGCACGGCTTACAGCACTTCCCGGATCAGCCCGGCGACCGCCTCCGGGGCGAGGAACGGCACCATGTGCTCGGTGTCGACGTGGTGGACGGTCGTCTCGGGCCGTTCGGCGGCGCAGCGCGCCAGGAAGTCCGCGGTGACGAACGGGGGCTGCACGCGGTCGGCGACGACGATCCGGGTCGACACCCCCTCCGGCGGCAACTGAGCGGGCCGGGCCATCTCGCTCCACGCGGTGGCCGCGGCGGGCAGGCACACCCGCCAGACGACGCCGTCGCCGTCGGGGACCAGGTGCTCGGCGAGTTCGTCGGTCAGGACGTGATCGGGGACTTCGAGCCAGCCCTCGGCGCGCTTGGCGGCCCCGGCGGTCTCCGCGTCCGGGTAACCCCAATGGTCCACCGAGGCCTGCGCCATCTCCAGCGCGAACGACGGATCGAGACCCTGCGCCGGATCGAGTAGCACGAGGGCGCGCACCAGATCGGGACGGGTGGCCGCCAGTCGTAACGCGACCGTGCTGCCGAAGGAGTGGGCGACGGCCACCACCGGTCGCCGGTCGACCGGGATGTGCTGTTCCACGGCGGCGGCGACCGCCTCGGCGTGGTCCTCGATCCGCCACGGCGGCGACCATGGTGAACGCCCGTGACCCAGCAGATCCGGCGCCACGACGCGCACGCCCGGCAGGTCGTCGGCGAGGAGGCCCCACCGCTTGCCGTGCCCGGTGAGTCCGTGGAGGGCGAGCACCGTCGGGGCGTCGTCCGGGCCGAAGAGATGGGTGTGCAGCTCGGCGGTCATGGGCTCCAGACTAGGTTGTCGGAGGCTCGTGATTCCATGTGCACATGGCCACTCCGCAGACTCGACTGATCGCCGCCCCGGCGTCAGCCGGCCTGCCGGTCCGCGAGTGGCCGGAGGCCGCGTCCCGGCTGTTGCGGCCGGGGCACCGGAGCGATCCGGAACGGCCGTGGCATCCCTATCGGGTGCGGGGCGGGCCGGGCACCGGGAAGACCGCGCTGCTGGTCGACGTCGCCGTCGCGCGACTCCTCGACGACGGCGCCGATCCGGAATCGGTACTCGTGCTGACGGCCAACCGGCGGGCGGCGACGGCGGTGCGCGGTGAGATCACCCGGCGCGTCCTGGCCGCCGGGCGGTCCGGGAGCGGTGCGGCGCTGCGGGAGCCGCTGGTCCGCACGGTTCACTCGTACGCCTTCGCGGTGCTGCGCCTGCAGGCCGCCGCGCACGGCAATCCGCCGCCTCGGCTCATCACCGGTTCCGAACAGGACGTGATCCTGCGCGAGTTGCTGGCCGGCGACCTCGAGGACGGCGCCGCCTACTGGCCGGAGTCGCTGCGGCCGGCGCTCGCGACGGACGGCTTCGCGCAAGCCCTGCGCGACCTGCTGATGCGCGCCGCCGAGCGCGGTCTCGGCCCGGAGGATCTGACCGAGCTGGGGCGCCGGCATCGGCGTCCCGAGTGGGTGGCGGCGGGAACGGCGTTCGCCCAGTACGAGGGGACCATGCTGCTGCGGGAGTCCGTCGGCGTCGATGCGCCGGAGGCCGGGCCGCAGGCCGTCGACGCCGCCGAACTGGTGGGCTCGGCGCTGTCGGCGCTGGTCCTGGAACCGCAGCTGCTCGCCGATCAGCGCGCCCGGTTGCGGTGCGTGCTGGTCGACGACGCGCAGCACCTCGATCCGCAGGCCGCCCGCCTCGTGGAGTTGATCGGCACCGGCAGCGATCTGACGGTGATCGCCGCCGACCCGGATCAGTCCATCTACTCCTTCCGTGGCGCCAGCCCGCGCTTCTTCGCCGAACTCCCCGGCGGACGCGACGTGACGCTCACCCGGGGACACCGCGCCGCCGGCGAGGCCGGGCTGGTCGGTCGGGCGCTCGCCGCACGACTCCCCGGCGCCCGGCCGCAGCCCTACCCCGAGGCGGCGCCCGGCGACGGCCGGGCGTCGGTGCGGGTGTTCTCCTCGGCCGCGAAGGAGGCGACCGCGGTGGCGGACCTGCTGCGCCGGGCCCACCTCTTCGAGGGCGTGCCGTGGTCGGAGATGGCGGTGATCGTCCGGTCCGTGCCGCGCGCGCTGCCCGCGCTGCGCCGGGCATTCGCCTCGGCGGGGGTCCCGGTGGCGACGCCCACCAGCGACCTGCCCCTGTACCGTCAGCGCGCCGTCGAAGCCTTCACCGTCGCGCTGGCCGCCGCGGCCGGCACCGAACCGCTCGAGCCGGACGCGGTGCTCACGCTGCTGTCCGGCCCGATCGGTGCCGCCGGCCCCGGCCAGCTCCGGCGACTCCGCCGCGGTATCCGGCGGCTCCACGAGGACGCCGCGGCGGCCGGAGAACCGCTGGTCCCCGGTGCCTCGGAGTCCGGCGGTCCGACCGACTCGCTGACCGCCCTGGCCGCCGCGCTGGGGGATCCGGTGGTCGCCGACGCCTACGTGCGCGGACTCACCGAGTTCGAATCCGAGCCGCTGGTCCGCACGCTGAAAGTGGTGCAGGCCGCGCGCATCGCCGATCGCACCGGGCAGGGCGTCGAAGAAACCCTCTGGCGCGCCTGGCAGGCCTCCGGCCTCGAACGCACCTGGCTGGGCCGGTCGCTGCGCGGCGAGCGGTCGGGCGCGCAGGCCGATCGGGACCTCGACGCGATGCTGGCGCTGTTCGAGGCGGCAGCGTCGTACACCGACAACCTCCCCGCGGGAGGTCTTGACGGATTCCTGCACTACCTGCGGCAGCTGCAGATCCCGCGTGAGTCGCGGACCCCGACGGCCGCCGCCGACGCCGTGCAACTGCTGTCGGCGCACTCGGCGGCCGGCCGGGAATGGGAGGTGGTCGCGGTCGCCGGGGTGCTCGACGGCCTGTGGCCCTCGCTGCGCAGCCGCGGCAGCGTGCTCGGCACCCCCGCGCTGATCGACCTGCTCGACGGCGTGGACGCCGGCGCCCTCGACACGGTGTCGCGCAATGCGGTACTGCTCGCCGATGAACGGCGGCTGCTGCTGGTGGCGTGCAGTCGTGCCCGGCGCACCCTGCTGGTCACCGCCGTCGAGGACGGCACGGGCGACGAGTCGCCGTCGCGGTTCATCCCGGAGATCGCCGACGTCCTCGGCGGGTACGGGGCCGACCACGAGCTGACCGGCGAGGCCGCCGACGAGGTGCCGCTCGACGCCGGGCAGCGTCGCCTGCTGTCGCTGCCGTCGATGGTCGCCGAACTACGGTCGGCGCTGGTCGACCCGGGGACACCGGAGGAGCGACGTGCGGCCGCCGCCGATCTCCTCGCCGAACTCGCCGCGGACGACGTGCCCGGTGCCGCGCCGCACGAGTGGTACGGCCTGCTGGATCCGAGCAGCGACGACCCGCTCTGGACCCCGGAACTGGGACCGCGCACACTCTCGCCGTCGAACGTCGACGCGCTCAGCCGCTGCTCGCTGCGCTGGATGCTGGAACGGCACGGCGGCCGCGACGGCGACGCCGAGCCCGCCGTCACCGGAACCCTGGTGCACACGCTGGTGCAGGCCGTCGCCGGCGAACTCGACCACGCCGAGGTCACCCGGGCCCTGCACGAGATATGGGACCGCGTGTCGTCGCCGGCCGCGTGGTTCAGCGACCGGGAACTGGCCCGCGCCGAGTCGATGCTGGTCAACTTCCGGAACTGGCTCGACTACTCGCGCAGCGAGCTGCGGGAGGCCGCCGTCGAGGTGGGCATCGAGGCCGCGGTGCCACCCGCATCGGAGAGCCCCGACGACGACCTGCCGGTGCGACTCGTCGGCCGGATCGACCGCCTGGAGACCGACGACCTCGGCCGCCCGGTGGTGATCGACGTCAAGACCGGCAAGACGGTGATCACCGCCAACGACGCCGCCGCGCACCCGCAGCTCGCGGCCTACCAGCTGGCACTGCTGCTGGGCGGCGTCGAGGGCTTCGCGCCGGGGACCACCGGCGGCGGGCGCCTGGTCTACGTGGCGTCGGCCAACCGCACGACCGGCGCCGCCGAGCGGGTGCAGGAACCGCTGACCCCGGAACAGGTGGACGAATGGATCGGCGTGGTCCGGCGGGCCGCGCGCGCCAGCATCGGGCCCGGCTTCGTGGCCGCCGTCAACCCCGGCTGCCAGCACTGCGCGCTCACCACGAGCTGTCCGGCCCAACTGCGCGGGAAGGCGGTCACCGATGACTGAGCCGTCGTCCGCCGTTCGCCGGGTCTCGGCGCGGTCGCTCGCCGCGGCCCTCGGACTGCCGTCGCCCACCGACGAGCAGGTCGAGGTGATCGAGGCACCGCTGGAACCGATGCTCGTGGTGGCGGGCGCGGGCGCGGGCAAGACCGAGACCATGGCCTCGCGGGTGGTGTGGTTGGTCGCCAATCGCCTCGTGGCCCCCGACGAGATCCTCGGTCTCACCTTCACCCGCAAGGCCGCCAGCGAGCTCGGCGCGCGTATCCGCCGTCGGCTGTCGATGCTCGCCGGGTCACCCGCCCTGCTCGACTGGGACCCGGGCGGCGACCTGGCCGCGGTGCTGCGCAGCGCCGACGCCGAGGTCAGCACCTACCACGCCTACGCCGGCCGGCTGATCGCCGACTACGGACTGCTGCTGCCGGTGGAACCGTCGTCGACGCTGCTGAGCGAGACCGAACTCTGGCAGCTCGCGTTCTCGGTGGTCACCGCCTGGCCGCACGAGCTGGCCACCACGAAGGTGCCGTCCAGCGTCACCGAGGCCGTCCTGAACCTGTACTCGGAGATGGCCGAGCATCTGGTCGACGACGACGCCCTCGCCGCCGCGGGCAGTGACCTCTACTCCTTGATCGACACCCTGCCGAAGGGGCCCCGACAGCGGGCCGAACCGAGCAAAGCCCTGCGCGCGATACAGGACGTGATCGACGAACGTCGCGCCTTGCTGCCCCTGGTCCAGGCGTTGCGCGCCAAGATGACCGAGCAGGGCGCCCTCGACTTCGGCAGCCAGATGTCGCTGGCGGCGCGGTTGGTCACCACGCATCCGGAGGTGGTCGCCGCCGAACGCGCCGGGATCAAGGCCGTCTTGCTCGACGAGTACCAGGACACCGGCCACTCGCAGCGGCTGCTGCTGTCCGCGCTGTTCGGCGGGACGCGGAACGCACCGCTCGCGGTGACCGCCGTCGGCGACCCGATCCAGTCGATCTACGGCTGGCGCGGGGCGTCGGCCGCCAACCTGCCGCGCTTCGCGATGGACTTCCCGCGCCCCGACGGCGCCGGGTCGTGGGCCGGAGCCCACCGCCGCGAACTGCTCACCAGCTGGCGCAACTGCCGCGGCACCCTCTACCTCGCCAACGAGGTGTCCGCGCAGCTGCGGGCGCGCGGTGTGCCGGTCAGCACGCTCCGCCCGCGCGACGACGCGCCCGAGGGCACCGTGCGACTCGCCCTTACCGAGACGGTCGACGACGAGCGCGCGTGGCTCGCCGGCCACGTCGAAGACGCCTACCGGGCCGCCGAGCGCGACGGCCGCGCGCGGCCGACGGTCGCGATCCTGGTGCGCCGCAACGAGGATTCGGCACCGCTCGCCGCGGTCCTGGAAGCCCGGGGCATCCCGGTCGAGGTGGTCGGCATCGGCGGACTTCTCCATGTCCCGGAGATCACCGACATCGTCGCCACCCTCACCCTCATGGCCGACCCGATGGCCGGCACCGCCGCCATGCGGCTGCTCACCGGGGCGCGCTGGCAGCTCGGCGCCGCCGATCTGGCCGCACTCTGGCGGCGGGCCCGCGAACTCGCGGCGGGGGCCGCCGACCCGGTCACCGGTGTGGTCGCCACCCGCGCGGAACTCGACGCCGCGCTGGAATCGGCGCTGCCCGCGGAGTCGGTGGATGCCGCCGGGATCGGCGATGCGCTGGTCGACCCCGGCGACCGCGACCGCTATACCGCCGCCGGATACCAGCGCATCCGGGCGTTCGGTCGCGAACTCGAACGACTGCGCCGTCGCATCGGGCAGCCGCTGCCGGAGCTGGTCGCCGACGTCGAGCAGACCATCGGGGTCGCGGTCGAGGCGCAGATCCGGGCCCGCCGGATGCGCGGTGCCATCACCGGCCGGGAACACCTCGACGCCTTCGCCGAATACGTCGCCGCCTACGCCGAACGTCCCGGCGCCACCCTGCCCGGGCTGCTCGCGTTCCTGGACACCGCCGAATCGGTGGAGAAGGGCCTGGAAGCCGGTCAGGTCGAGGTGGCCGAGGAACGCGTGCAGATCCTCACCGTGCACGCCTCCAAGGGACTGGAGTGGGACATCGTGGTGGTCCCGCACCTGGCGAAGGGCATCTTCCCGAGCGCCAAGGCCGACACCACCTGGCTGGGTTCGGCCCGCGAGCTGCCGGCACCGCTGCGCGGCGACCTGGCGAGCGGCGACGGCGACGAGGGCTTTCCACCGCTGCCGCTGGGCGCGGTCGGTGACCGGAAAGAACTCGAAGAGGCGATCACCGCGCACAAGGAAGCGATCAAGCAGCGTCGCCTCGACGAAGACCGGCGCCTGCTCTACGTCGCTCTCACCCGCGCCAAACAGACGCTGCTGGTGTCCGCCCACCACTGGTCGGCCACCGGCGACAAGCCGCGCGGCGGATCGGAGTTCTTCACCGAACTCGCCGAACTGGTGCGCGCCGCCGGGTCGCCCGGGCTGGTGATCGACGTCGATGCGCCGCCACCGCCCGAAGGGGCGGAGAACCCGATGACACTCGAACCGGTCACCGCGCCGTGGCCCGTCGACCGGCTGGGGGAGCGGCGCCCGGCGCTGCGCGCGGCGGCCGCGGCCGTCGAACAGGCCCGCGCCGACCGGGCACTGGTCCCCATCGATCCGCCGGACACCGACGACCCCGAGGTCGCGGCCTGGCGGGCCGAGGTCGCGGCCCTGCTCGATGAACGACGCCGCACCGGCGCCGCCGAGGTCGGCGTCGAGTTGCCCGGCCAGCTGTCGGTGAGCCAGCTGGTGGAACTCGGTACCGACGAGCAGGCCTTCGCCGCGCGGCTGCGTCGTCCGGTGCCGTTCCGGCCGAACCCGATGGCCCGGCGCGGTACCGCTTTCCACGCGTGGGTGGAGCGCCGCTTCGGTGCCACGCGGCTCCTGGACCTGGACGAACTTCCCGGTGCCGCCGACGAGAGCGCCGTCGACGACGACCTCGAGGTGCTGCGTGCGGCGTTCCTGGCGTCGCCGTGGGCCGACCGGACACCGCTGGAGGTGGAGGTCGGTTTCGAGACGGTGATCGGTTCGACGGTGGTCCGCGGCCGGATGGACGCGGTGTTCGCCGGCCGGCGTGCGGCGGGCGGCGAGGAGGGCTACCTCGTCGTCGACTGGAAGACCGGTGCGGTGCCCGAGCCGGCGAAACGACCGGCCCTGGAACTGCAGCTGGCCGCCTATCGGGTCGCCTGGGCCCGGCTGCGCGGTGTCGACGTCGACCGGGTGCGGGCGGCCTTCGTCTACGTCCGGCACCACTTCACCCTGGAACCGGAGAATCTTCCCGATGCCGACGAGCTGGCGGAGTTGCTGGCGGTGGGGCAGGCGCCCATCGAGTAGCCTTCGCTGATGTGAGGACGTGCACCCCGGCGGTCGCCGATGCGTGAGCGATTGCGCCGCGCCCGGCGCGGCGACGGAGACCTGCTGGACAAGCCCGATTACGCGCTCGTCGGCATCGTGCGCATCCCCGAACTGGAGCGCAGCCCGGCCCGGGCCATCGGCCGCCGCGTGCTGTGGGCGCTGTTCTCGCTGTTCCTGTGCTCGCTGGTGGTCTACGTCGACCGTTACGGCTACCGCGACGCCAAGGGCTCGACGCTGTCGTACCTGGACTCGCTCTACTACTCGGCGGTCACCCTCTCGACCACCGGCTACGGCGACATCACGCCGATCACCGAGTCGGCGCGGCTGATCAACGTCCTCTTCATCACGCCGCTGCGTGTGCTCTTCCTGATCGTGTTGATCGGAACCACCCTGGAGGTGCTCACCGAGCGCTCGCGGCAGGCGATCAAGATCCAGAACTGGAGGAATCGGGTGCGCAATCACACCGTCGTCGTCGGCTACGGCACCAAGGGCCGGACCGCGACCGCCGCCGTCCTCGCCGACGGCGTGCGGCCCGGCGAGGTGGTGGTGGTCGACGACGATCCCACCGCCCTCGAAGAGGCCGCCGCCGACGGTCTGGTGACCGTGCGCGGCGACGCCACCAAGTCGGACGTGCTGCGCCTGGCCGGCGTCCAGCACGCGGCCGCGCTGGTGATCGCCGCCAACCGCGACGACACCGCCGTGATGGTGACGCTCACCGCGCGCGAACTGAACCCGCGGGCCAAGATCGTCGCCTCGATCCGCGAGTCGGAGAACACCCACCTGATGCGCCAATCCGGTGCCAATTCGGTGGTCGTGTCGTCGGAGACGGCCGGCCGGCTGCTCGGCATCGCCACCATCACCCCGTCGGTGGTGGAGGTGGTGGAAGACCTGCTCAGTCCCGAGGAGGGCTACGCCATCGCGGAGCGGGAGGTGGAGCCGACCGAGACCGGCGGCTCGCCCGCGCACACCAAGGACCTGGTGCTGGGCGTGGTCCGCGACGGCAAGCTGCACCGCGTCGGCGACGCGGAGGTCGAGGCCATCGAAGTCGGTGACCGGCTGCTGTACGTGCGCCAGGGCGAGCGGAGCTGAGTGGCGATGGCGACCTTCGAATTCGTCGAACCCCCGCTGCTGTCGCAAGCCGGCTTCGACCGGGCCGACCATCTCCGTGACGCGACCGACCGACTCGCGCAGGGCTGGTCGACGGCGCGGGTACTGCTGGTCGACGGCGCCGGACGTTACCCGGTCGACGGCGCCGGTGCTCTCCGCTGGGTCACGGCTCCCGGTCTCGGCGCGACGCCGCCGGACGGCGCGGTGTTCCTCGGCCTCGCCGGTGACACCGACGTCTGGGCACTGCGCACCGACGCGGTGCCCGGCCCGGCCGGCGATCCCCGCTCCGGGGCCCATCTGCTCAGCGCCGACGACGCCGGTCTGCTCGCCACCGCGCTCGGTCTGCTGAACTGGCACCGCGGCGCGGCCTTCTCGCCTCGCGACGGCAGCCCCACCACCGTCGGCCGGGCCGGCTGGGTGCGGCTCGGGCCCGACGGCGCCGAGGAGTATCCGCGCACCGATCCCGCCGTCATCATGGTGGTGCACGACGGCGCCGACCGCGTCCTGCTCGGTCGCCAGCACGTGTGGCCGTCGCCGATGTTCTCCACGCTGGCCGGGTTCGTCGAACCGGGCGAGTCGCTGGAACAGTGCGTGCGGCGCGAGATCGCCGAAGAGGCCGGCGTCGATGCCCGCGATCCGGCCTACCTGGGCTCGCAGCCGTGGCCGTTCCCGCGGTCGCTGATGCTCGGTTTCGAGGCGATCGCCGACCCCGAGCAGCCGATCGTCCTGCGCGACGGCGAGCTGGCCGAGGCCCGCTGGTTCACCCGCGATCAGGTGCGGACCGCCCTGGACACCCACGCGGACTGGGGCACCGACACCGAGGGCGCCGACCTCATGCTCCCGCCGCCCGTCTCCATCGCGCGGTCGCTGATCACCAGCTGGGCGCTCGCGCGTACGCATCCCATGGAGTGGCCGGTCCCGCTCGGCTGATCCGCGGCGTCGCCGGGCTTCCACCCGCTCTCCCCGGGCCGCGCCGCCGCTCCCGGCGCCCCTGCTCCGGCGTCGCAGGCCGGTTACCCGGATTCCGTCCCGCCACCGGCATTCCGTTCCATCACCTGGTTTCCGTTCCACCACCTGGAATAGAGCGTGTGGTGCAACGGAATTCGAGTGGATGGACGGAATGCGTCGTCGGTGCGCCGCGGTGCCCGGCGGGATCGGGCCGGGCTGGCGTTAGACTGGCCGACGTGGCCGATCTGACTGTCTACACGACTTCCTGGTGCCCGTTCTGCGTCCGGCTGAAGGCGAGCCTGAACCGCAACGAGATCCCGTACACCGAGATCGACGTCGAAGCCGACGCCGATGCCGCGGCCTTCGTCGAGAGTGTGAACGGCGGGAACCGGGTGGTCCCCACGGTGAAGTTCGCCGACGGCTCCACCAAGACCAATCCGGGCATCGGTGAGGTCATGTCCGCGCTGGGCCTGCTCTGAGCTGTCCGCCGTCATTCCGCCGGGCCGATCGGGCCGCCGCGGTTGTCGGTACCCCGTGAGACGGTGAACGCATGACCCTTCGACGGAGCTCAGGGAGCGAGCGGAGTTCAGGGGGCGAGCGGAGTTCAGGGGGCGAGCGGAGTTCAGGGATCCGGGACGGGCTCGACCCCCAGCAGCTCGAGGCCGTCCTCGCGCCGCGCGGCCCGGTCTGCGTGCTCGCCGGTGCCGGCACCGGCAAGACGCGCACCATCACGCGCCGGATCGCCTCGCTGGTCGACTCCGGACAAGTGAATCCCGGCCAGGTTCTCGCGGTCACCTTCACCGCCCGCGCCGCCGCCGAGATGCGGCAACGACTCGCCGCGCTCGGGGTCTCGGCACCCGGGCAGCAGGTCTCCGCGCTCACCTTCCACGCCGCGGCGCTGCGGCAACTGCGCTACTTCTGGCCGCGGGCGTTCGGTGACGTCCGCTGGGAGTTGATGGACAGCAAGTTCCCGATGGTGCGGCGCGCGGCGCGCGACGCGGGTCTGGACACCGCCGACCGCGAGCTGATCCGCGATCTGGCGGCCGAGATCGAATGGGCCAAGTCGTGCCTGATCGGCCCGTCGGACTATCCGAAACGGTCGACGGGCCGCGACCTGCCGATGAAGGCCGAGATCATCGGGCAGGTCTTCGCCGCGTACGAGGAGGCCAAACTCGGTGCCTCGCGGGAATGGTTCTTCGATTTCGAGGATCTGATCATCTACACCGCCGAGATCCTGCACAGCGAACCGCAGATCTCCGAGGAGTTCCGGTCGCGGTACCGCAGCTTCGTCGTCGACGAGTACCAGGACGTGACGCCGGTCCAGCAACGTCTGCTCTCCGCCTGGCTCGGCGGCCGCGACGACCTGACCGTGGTGGGCGACGCCAACCAGACCATCTACAGCTTCACCGGCGCCACACCGCGGTATCTGCTGGACTTCACCCGCGCCTACCCGGACGCCACCCTGGTCCGGCTCGAACGCGACTATCGGTCGACGCGTCAGGTGGTGTCGCTGGCCAACGGGGTGATCGGCCAGGCGCGCGGCCGGGTCGCGGGCACCCGGCTGGAACTGCTCGGCATGGCGGGCGACGGCCCGGACCCGGTGTTCGCCGAGTACCCGGACGAGAACTCGGAGGTGGTCGGTGTCGTCGCCGAGGTGAAGCGGCTGCTGCGCGCCGGAGTTCCGGCCGACGAGATCGCGATTCTGTACCGGATCAACGCCGTCTCGGAAGGCTACGAGGAGGCGCTCGCGGCCGCCGGTATCGACTACCGGGTGCGCGGTGATCTCGGCTTCTTCGAGCGGCCGCAGGTCAAGGCGGCGCTGCGGAAACTCGGCGCGCTCGCGCAGGGACCGCCCCCGCCGATGGAGGCCGCCCAGGCGGTGCGAGTGGCGTTGCGCCCGCTCGGCTACGCCGAGGCCGAGCCGCCGGGCGCGGCGGCGCGGGCCAACTGGCAGCAGATGGTCCGGCTGGTGGAACTGGCCGACGAGATCCTGGCCGAGCGCGGCGGCCTGGAGTTTCCGGGACTCGTGTCCGCGCTGGCCGATCGTGCACGCACCGGCGGTGATACCGAGCGCGGCGTCACTCTCGCCTCGCTGCACGCGGCGAAGGGCCTGGAATGGGACGCCGTGCTGCTCACCGGGCTGCACGAGGGATCGATGCCGCTCGGGCGGGCCTCCGGCACCCCCGAGGAGGTCGAGGAGGAGCGCCGCCTGCTCTACGTGGGCGTCACCCGGGCGCGCAAGCACCTGCATTTGTCGTGGAGCCTGGCCCGCACCGAGGGCAGGCCGGCGACCCGTCGTCGTTCACGATTCCTCGACGGCCTGGTGCCCACGGAGCGGTCGCGCGCCGCGGAACCGGCCGCGCCGACCGGGCCGGACAGGGCCGTGCACGATGCGCTGCGCGAGTGGCGCACCGACTACGCCGAGGCCGCGGGCATCAGCGAACCGAACGTGTGCAGCGGCAACGTCCTCAAGCAGCTGGCGCGGGTGCTGCCGTCGACCCCCGACGAGCTGCGCCGCATCAGCGGGATGAACCCGGAGCGGGTCGAGCAGATCGGCGACGCCGTCCTGTCGGTCATCGCGGCCCACCGAAGCTAGGCCGTGTCTCCCAAATCTCTTTCCGGTCCTCGGCGGCCCGCGCAGCGCCCGGCGGCATTGTCGTCGGTCGGCATGGCGCCGCTATGCTTCCCTCCTCCGCCTTGCCGGCCGCCCAGCGGATCCACCGATGCCTACGGAGAAGATTTGAGAGACGCGACCTGGTGCCGCGTGCCGAAAATTCATCGACGGTATGCCGCGGCGAGATGAACGCCTGGCGGCGTTGTCGTCGGTCGGCATAGCGCCGCTATGCTTCCCTTCTCCGCCTTGCCGGCCGCCCATCTGACTCACAGCAACCATTCGACAATTTTCGACACGCGACACCAGCGGTACCGCCGAAGTCGCCTTCCGGCACTCGGCCATCCGCCGAACGCCGGGCGGCGGACGTGGTGTGTCGGGCGTCGGTGATTCCGAACCGGCGAGACCTTGAATCGCCCGCGCCCGGGTGGCCTCGGTTCGGCAGAATGCCGAATCGGGGTTCGTGGCGGGCATCGATTCGGCACTCTGCCGACGGCGTCGCCCGGGCCGGCCGGCCGGCGGAGCGGTGCCGCCACCTTCTCTCGAGCCCGCCGAGCCGACCGGCGAAGCGGCGCCGAAAGGGACCCGCCGCGACACCCGGCGCGCAGGGGCGACACCCGAACAGCGCGCGACACCCGCGGTCGTCGCGTGTACGACGGCTGTCGTGTCCGCCCGCGGGCTGTCGCGATCGCGGCTCGACCGGCGCGGGGTCTACGCATCGCCGCAGGTCAAAAATAGATTGCGCGCTTTCGTGGCGGAGGCGTAGCGTGGTCGTCGTTGTTCCATGAGGGAACACGAGGGAATCGATCCGAGGAAGGAGTCGCCCGCGATGAAGAAGATCGCCGTCATCTGGCAGCACGAGCATCTGGCAGCAGCAGTGCCTGCTGACGCAGCGCGAGCGCGCCGGCGATTCCCCGTGGCCCGTCTGTCGGGCCGTCCCTCGTTGATCGAAACGTAGACGGCTCCGCAGACATCTGACTACCGGCCCCGGCGAATCGCGTCAGCGAATCCCCGGGGCCGAACTCTTTCTTCACCGGCCGCACGGGCTTCGCGCACGGACCACCCAGCCATCCCCGCGAAAGACCCAGCACATGACCATCACCGAACTGACCACCCCGATCACGGGGACGCCGGAGGAGTCTCCGGCGACCCACCGAATAGACCTGCCGTGCCAGAGCGGCGACGCGGACCTGTGGTTCGCCGAGGAGCCCGCCGCACTGGAGACGGCCAAGAGCCTGTGCCGCGCGTGCCCGCTGCAGGCCCCGTGCCTCGCGGAGGCCGTCGACCGCGGCGAGCCCTGGGGCGTGTGGGGCGGCGAGATCTTCGATCGCGGCGTCATCATCGCCCGCAAGCGGCCGCGCGGCCGCCCGCGGAAGAACGCGAGCTGACGAATTCGGACCCGTGACGTGCCCCTTCCGGGGGTGCGTCACGGGTCCTTTTCCATGTCGCGGGTCGTCCGGGACGGGCGACCCGGAAACAGACCCGCGACATGGCGGCGACGGGGAAACGCCGATCACGCCTCGGCGGGGAGTTCCTCCTCCAGACCGGGCACCCAGCGGTACATGATCGCGCGGTAGGGCGCCTCGGCGTCGAGCTGCGCGGCGATGCCGACGCAGCCGAGGAGCACCCGGAACACCATCACGTACTCCTTCGGCAGGTTCATGTGCCGGGAGGTCTTGTAGACGTCGCCGGTCATGTCCGTCGCCTTGCCCGCCGCGCGCTGCAGCCACCGGCGGGTGAAGTGGAACGAGTCGCTGTACAGCGGATCGACGTAGGGCTGCAGGTACTTCGCGAGATCCTGCGACGACACCTTCGCCGCGTACGCGGCGCGGATGAAATCGTGATCCACCAGCATGTCGCGCAGTTCGTCGTACCGCTTGTCTCGGGCCAGCGCGAGGATCGGCCCGGTCTCCGGCGGCAGACCGTTCGGGTACTGGCCGATCGCCCCGAAGTCGAGGACGCCGAAGCGTCCGTCGTCGAGGACGAAGAAGTTCCCCGGGTGCGGATCGCCGTGCAGCAGACCGACGCGCGACGGGGAGGAGAACTCGAAGGTCGTCATCTTGGTGGCGGCGTCGTTGCGCTGCGCGCGGGTGCCGTCGGTGATGATCTTGCTCAGCCGGGTGCCCTCGATCCACTCGGACACGATCACCTTCGGCGCGCTGGCCACCACCTTGGGGATCACGAAGTCGGGGTCGCCGTCGAAGGCCCGCGCGAAAGCCCGCTGGTAGTCGGCCTCGGCGAGATAGTCCAGCTCGTCCTCGGTACGGTCGATCAGCTCGTCGATCATCGCCTTGGCGTCGGTACCGGGGGAGAGCTTCTGGATCAGGCCGGACATCCGGCTCAGGGTCTTGAGATCGGCCTTCAGCGCGTGGTCGGCGCCCGGGTACTGCACCTTGACCGCGACCGGACGGCCGTCGGCCCACACCGCCTTGTGCACCTGGCCGATGCTCGCCGACGCCGCGGGGGTCTCCTCGAACGACGCGAAGCGTTCCCGCCAGCGGGTGCCGAGCTGCTGGTCGAGCACCTTGTGGACGGTCGCGATCGGCATCGGCGGCGCCTCGGCCTGCAGTTTGGTCAGCGCCTCGCGGAAGGGCTCGCCGAACTCCTCGGGGACGGCGGCCTCCATGATCGACAGCGCCTGGCCGACCTTCATCGCGCCGCCCTTGAGCTCGCCGAGGACGGCGAACAGCTGCTCGGCGGTCTTGGCCATCACCTCGGCGCTGACCTCATCCTTGCTCTTGCCGGCCAGCCGCTTGCCGAATCCGGCCGCGGCCCGGCCTGCCATGCCGAGCGGCAGCGCCGCCAGCTTCGCATTTCGACGGCCCTGCCCCCGTGTGATCTCGTCGCTCAACGCAGTCCTTTCGCCTGCTCCGAGGATAGTGGACGGCCGGGCCCGGCGGCGGGTAGCAGCAGTCGCACGCGGGGTGCACCGGTGCGGCGAGCAGATCCGTTCCGGCCGGTTGCACGCGCACCCGCAGACGATGTCCCAGCGTCTGCGGCGCGGCACCGGCCGGGTCGGCGAGCCGTGCGGCCAGTCCGGCGATCTCCTGTCGCGCCATCAGGGCGGTCAGCGCGACGGTGACGGGGTCGTCGCCGCCGGGGGCGGTGGCGAGCCGGGTCGTGAGCAGCGGCCACTCCGGGTCCAGGTCGCAGCGGTGCAGGTCGGCGCAGCGCAGACAGCTGGAATGCCCGGGCAGGACCAGCGGGCCGATCATCCCGGCGCCGTCCTGCACGACCACCGGCAGGTGCGGCAGCCGCGCGGTCATCAGCCCGGCGGCGACCGCGGGGTCGGCGCCGAGCCGGTCGGCGAGCACCACCAGCCGGCAGTCGAGGTGCTCGAACCGGGACACCGACGACGGGCCGAGCGGGTCGCCGACGACGACCAGCCCGGCGTCGGTCAGTTCGTCGGCGAGTCGCCGCGCCAGCGCGTCGTCGCCGAGGATCCGGACCCGCAGACCGGCGTCGTACGGCGCCGCCGGAAGGCGCGCTTTACCCGCGGTCACCAGCCGGTCGAGCAGGACGCTGAACGACGCCGCCGTGAGCCCCGCGGCGCGCACCTTGGCGCGCAACTGGTCGCGGTAGAGGGGCCGGCGCAGTGCGCCGAGCACGTCGGCGACGACCGAGGGGATCGCGGGCGGGTCGAGGTGCACGATCAGCGCGGTCGACGGGTCGTAGCCGATGTGCAGGCTGCCGTCCTCGCGGACCAGCACCGGGGTGCCGGGGACCAGGACGGGCAGTGCGCGCTGCGAGTTCGGGATGTTCATGGCGTCAGCCTGACACCGGAGGCGGCCGGCCGTCGACGTCGTTGTCCACACCCTGTGGACAACATCGGCGGTGCCGCGGAACGTGCCGGTCAGCGCGCGAGGGCACCGTCGATCAGGTCGGTGATCACCTCGCGGAGGTCGAAGCCGCGGGACAGCTCGCTCCACTCCGGGAGCAGGGCGGCCACGGTGGGGTAGTCGGCGGCGAGATCGCCGGAGTCGGCGCGCTGAAACCAGAGCCGCTGGTCGTCGGGCCGCTGGGACATCGAATACTGCCAGCCGACCTCGGAGGCGACGAGATCCCAGCTCGCGCGCCACAGCCCGAACGCCCGCCGCCGGTCGAGCCCGGCTTCTCCGGCCGCGGCCAGGAAGCTGTCGGTGAGGATCAGCGCCGACCGGCCGGTGGTGCGGCCCTCGCGCAGCACGGTGATGATCCACGGGATGCGGAGCAACTGCGTGTACATCTCCATCGCCACGCCGATCATGCGGTCGCGCGGACTGCCGTCGGGGATCGACCACGAGATCCGCGCGGCCAGCTCGTCGAGGACGAGGGCGAGCAGCTCGGCCTTGTTCGGCACGTAGTGGTACAGCGACATCGGCTTGGAATCGAGCTCGGTGGCCAGTCGGCGCATGCTCAGCGCGTCGATGCCGTCGCGTTCGATCAAGGCCAGGGCGGCGTCGACGATCGTGTCGCGGTCGAGACGGGGAGTGGGCGGCATGGATGCATCATCGCGCATGACGACCGGCCTCTTGCGAATCACCGTGAGTAAGCCTAGCCTAACGTACGCGTACGTATTCGTACGCGTACGTGCAACGGATTCGGAGACTCGCATGACGGTCGCACCCACCCGACAGCAGCATCACGGCACCTTGCTCGCCACGGTGTTCTTCCTGAACTTCCTGGTGGCACTGGACATGTCCCTGGTCAACATCGCCCTCCCCGCGATCCGGACCGAACTCGGATTCAGTGCGACCGGGCTGCAGTGGGTGGTCACCGCCTACCTGCTCACCTTCGCGGGCTTCATGCTGCTCGGCGGGCGGCTCGGCGACCTCTGGGGCCGTCGCCGGGTGATCCTCGCCGGACTGGTGGTCTTCGGCGCCGCGAGCCTGCTCGGCGGATTCGCCGATACGCCCGGCGTCCTGATCGCTGCCCGCGGCCTGCAGGGACTCGCCGGGGCGCTGCTGGCGCCGGCATCGCTCGCGCTCGTCGCGACCGTCGCCGACCCGGTCCAGCACAAGCGGGCGATGGGGGTGTGGGCCGCGGCCGGCGCCGCCGGCGGCGCGGTGGGCGTGGTGCTGAGCGGGTTGCTCACCGACTGGTTCTCCTGGCGCGCGGTACTCCTGGTCAACGTGCCGCTGGTGCTGATCGCCCTGATCGCGGCGTTCACGTCGGTTCCCGCGGGACACGAACGGGGCGCCGGCCGGCTCGACGTGGTCGGCGCCGTCCTGGTGACGGCGGGAGTGGCAGCGCTCGTGTACGGAGTCAGTTCCGCGGGCGACCACGGCTGGGGCTCGGCGCGCTGCCTCGTCGGCCTGGCGGTCGCGATCCTCCTGCTGGCCGCCTTCGCGGCGGTGGAACGGACGACGCCGCATCCCCTGATGCCGCCGTCGCTGGTGCGCCGCCGCTCCATTCTGGGGGCGAACCTGTTCGGGTTCATGCTCGCCGCCGGTCAGCTGGCCGCGTTCTACTTCGCCTCGCTGTACGTCCAGACGGTCTGGAACGTCGAGCCGGACATCGCCGGCACCCTGTTCCTGCCGTTCTCCTTCTGCGTGTTCATCGGCGTGGCGGCGGCACCGAAGCTCGCCGCGCGGATCGGGCCGCGCAACGCGATCGCGGTGTTCGGCGTGTGCGCGGCGATCGGGTTGTGGCTGTTCTCCCGGATGCCCGCCGACTTCGACTTCTGGGTCGGCATCCTGGCGCCGTCGGTGGTCTGCGCGATCGGGGTGGGCGGCGCCATGGTGCTGGTCGGCGCGATCGCCACCGAAGGGGTGGCGCCGGAAGACGTCGGCGTGGCCTCCGGAGTGGTCAACTCATCCCGGCAGCTCGGCGGCACCATCGGGCTCGCGGTGCTGGTGACGATCGCGAGTGGCGCGGGCACCCCGCGGGACGGCTTCTCGATCGGCTTCGCGGTCGGCGCGCTGTTCCTGGTGGCCGGAACCGTCGCGGCCTGGTGTGTGCTGCCGGCCCGGGAGCGTGCCGCCGAGGCGGCGGTCCGCTGAATCGGGCGCGGCGGCACGGTCACGACTCGCCGTCGTCCTTCTTGCGCTGCTCCTCGGCGATGGTGCGCTCGAGTTCGGCGATCGGGTCGTCGAACGTGCCGGTGCCGCCGCCGATCACGCGGTCGATGAAGCCGGCGGGGCTGTCCAGATCCTCGGCGTCGGGCAGTAGATCGGGGTGCGCCCACACGCCGTCGCGGGTGGCGACGTCGGCCGCCTCGGTCAGCTTGCGCCACAGGTCGGCGGCCTCGCGGAGCTTGCGCGGGCGCAGGTCGAGCCCGATCAGGGTCGCGAAGGTCTGCTCGGCGGGTCCGCCGGAGGCACGACGGCGCCGCATCGTCTCGGTGAGCGCTGCGGTCGACGGGATCCGGTCGCCGAGAGCGGCCGAGACGGTGAGTTCCACCCAGCCCTCGATCAGCGCGAGCAGCGTCTCCAGGCGGGCCAGCGCGGCCTGCTGTTCGGGCGTGGTCTGCGGCTCGAACGCCGCGGCCTGGCCCATCAGCTCCTCCATCTTGGCGGGATTGCTGAACAGCTCCTGCGGGTCGAGTCCGGCACCGAGCTGGTCCAGACCGCTCATGTCCAGGCGGATTCCGCGGGCGTAGTCCTCGACCGTCGACAGCAGACGCTGCCGCAGCCAGCCCGCCCCGGAGAACAGCCGTTGGTGGGCCGCCTCGCGGGCGGCGAGGAACACCACGATCTCCTGCCCGGGCAGATCCAGCCCCTCGGCGAACCGGGCGATCGCCTCGGGCAGCAGCGCGCCGGTGCCGTGCGGTGCCAGCGGCAGGCCGATGTCGGTGGAGGTCAGCACGTCCTTGGCGAGGTGGCCGAGGCCCTGGCCGAGCTGGGTGCCGAACATCATTCCGCTCATCCCGGCCATCATCGGCAGCATCGGGCCGGCCATCGCCTTGGCATCCTCGGGCAGGCTGTCCTGCCAGGTGCCTTCCAGGGAGCCGGCGATCGGATCGCACAGCGTCTGCCAGGTCGGCAGGGTCTGCTCCAGCCAGTCGACCGGCGTCCAGGCCGCGGTCGCGGTGATCCCGGCCGGCAGGGCGGTCTGCTCGTCGAGCCACAGCTCGGCCAGTCGCACGGCGTCGGCGACCGCCCGCTCCTCCGACTCGAGCATCGGGCGGAAGTCGCCGATCTGCTGGCGCGCCAGCCGGGTCGCCAGCTCGTAGTTCACCGGTCCGGTGCCGCCGCCCGCGACCGGCATGCCCATCCCGCTGAACATCTGGCCGAGCTGGGTGAACACCTGACCGAGCATGTTCGGGTCGAATCCGGCACCCGCGTCGCCGCCGAGCGCCCCGAACGGATTCCCCGCCGCACCGAAGGGGTTGTTCGAGGCGCCGGAATCGCCGGGCTTGTCGTTGTCTCGATCGTCGTCGCGGCCGTCTGACGAGGAGAAACCGAAGGGCAAGTCGCTCATGCCACGACAGTACCGGCCGTGCGGCGTCGTCGCCGTCGTCCACTACTCTCGATCGAATGAAGCTGAACCCTTCGCGCCGGCGCGTGGTGACCCTCGGCGTCTCGGTGCTGGTTCTGATCGTCTTCGTGGTCGTCGGCAGCACCGCCCGCGTGCCCTACGTGGCGCTCAGTCCCGGCCCGACCGTGAACACGCTCGGCATGCACGACGGCAAGCCGGTGGTCCAGGTGACCGGCGGTGCCGACGGCAAGCCCGACGGGCACCTCAATCTGACGACGGTCTCGCTGACCGACGGCCTCACCCTGTTCCAGGCGCTCGGCATGTGGTTCTCCGGCACGTACCAGCTGCAGCCCCGTGAGCTGTACTTCCCGAAGTCCAAGTCGGACGAGCAGGTGCGCCAGGAGACGGCGCAGCAGATGTCCAGCTCGGAGGACAACGCGACCGGCGCCGCGCTGACCTACCTCAAGCGGCCGACCGCGGTCGGTGCCGCCGGACCGATCGCCGACGACAGCCCCGCCCAGGGCAAGATCGAGGTCGACGACATCATCGTGAAGATCGGCGACGTCCCGGTGTCCACTCCCGACGACGTGCAGAAGCAGATCCGCGCACACGCGCCGGGCACGGAGGTGCCGATCACGGTGAACCGCAAGGGCACCGAACTGGTGGTGCCGGTGAAACTGGGTGCGCGGCCGGACGACCCCAAGGTCGCGTTCCTGGGCATCACCCCGAAGGTGGTCAGCGCCGACCCGAACGTGCGCATCACCTACAACGTCGGCGACATCGGCGGCCCGTCGGCCGGCCTCATGCTGACCCTCGCGGTGATCGATTTCCTGACCCCGGACAACCTGGCCGGCGGCCGGTTCATCGCGGGCACCGGCACCATCGTCCCGGATGGGACGGTCGGGCCGATCGGCGGCATCACCCACAAGCTCAAGGCCGCCAAGGACGCGGGCGCCGTCGCCTTCCTGGTCCCGGCGGAGAACTGCGCCGAGGCCACCGGCGACGCGCCCAAGGGGCTGGAACTGATCAAGGTCGACACCCTCGGCGGCGCGGTGACCGCGCTCGGCGAACTCAAGGACGGCAAGCCCCGCCCGCACTGCTGACCCCGGGCACAGCGCTGGATCATTCTGCCCTGAGCCCTGAGCCCTGAGCCCTGAGCCCTGAGCCCTGAGCCCCTGCCCCCTAAGGCCCCGCTGAGCCGCTGCCCTCCTGAGTCGCCCGGAGCCCTCAGCTCCCTGAGCCGCCCCGAGGCGATAGCCGAGGGGCGAGTCGAAGGGACGCTCCTTCGACAGGCTCAGGCGGCGGGGCAGGCTCAGGCGGCAGGGGCAGGCTCAGGGTGCGAGAGCAAGCTCAGGGAGCGGGGCAGGCTCGGGGAGCGGCACGGGTTCAGGCGTCGGTGACCTCCTCGAACGTCGCGGCCAGCGCGTCGAGCAGTTCCGGCGCGAGGTCGTCGTGCGTCCGCAGGTGATTCGGGTCGTCGGGATCGTCGGCGTCGGGCTCCAGCGCCAGCAGGGCGACCCGTGACCCGGTGCGAAGCACGCCGCCGATGAGGCGCGCACGACGTCCCTGCGACTCGTCGCCGCCGGGCGGCACCACGGTGATCTCGGTGACCAGCGCGCAGCCGGCGACCGGTTCGGGCCAGCCGATGGTCGCCAGCAGTTCCTCGGTGGAGGCGCCGGGGCGGCCGGCTTCCTGGAGGACCGGGCTGAGCGCGGAGTCGTCGTTCTCGTCGACCAGTTCCGGGGCCTGCTCGGCGAGCACGGCGGTCGGGACGAGGGCGAACAACTGGTCGGGCGACGACCAGGGAAGTCCGTCCGCGTAGGCGGCGCATTGGGCGAGGGCGTTGCCGAGATCGGCGCGGGAAAAGCTCACCCCACCATTGTGGCCGGTGACCTTTTTGAGCGAATCAGTAAGGTGGAGACAATCTCTGCTCCCCGAGCCCCAAATTGGAGTGAACGACGTGGTGGGTACGCGCGGTCCGGTCGGACGGCCGACGTTGTCTCGGCGAACCAAGATCCTGATCGCGGTGGTGGTCGTGCTGCTGATCCTGGTGCTGATCACACCGCGGATCGTGAGCCTGTGGACCGACTGGCTCTGGTACTCCGACATCGGTTACCGGTCGGTGATGTCGACCATGGTGACCACGCGGCTGCTGACCTTCCTGGTCGTCGCGCTCGGTGTCGGCGTCCTGATCTTCGCCGCGGTCTACGTGGCCTATCGGGGGCGCCCGCCGTACGTGGTGCCGTCCGGGCCGTCCGACCCGCTGGCCCGCTACCGCGAGGTGGTCGGCCGCCGGCCCAAGGTGACCGCGCTGATCCCGGCCGTGGTGGTCGGGGTGCTGGCCGGGCTGGTGGCGCAGGCGTCGTGGACCACGGTGCAGACCTTCCTGCACGGCCAGTCGTTCGGTGTCACGGACCCCCAGTTCAACCTCGACATCGGTTTCTACGCGTTCACGCTGCCGTTCGTGCGACTGCTGCTCGACATGCTGTTCCTCGCGCTGGGAGTCGCCTTCCTCGCGAACCTGCTGACCAACTACATCTTCGGCGGAATCCGGCTCGGCGGCGGCGGGCGCCGCGGGATGATCAGCGGGCCCGCGAGGGCGCAGCTGGCGGTGATCGCCGGGCTGTTCGTGCTGACCAAGGCCGTCGCCTACTGGTTCGACCGCTACGACCTGCTCACCAGTGACCGGCGCGGCGACATCTTCACCGGCGCCACCTTCACCGACGTCAACTATGTGCTGCCGTCCAAGCTGATCCTGATGGTGATCGCGATCGTCTGCGCGGTCGCGTTCTTCTCGGCGATCTTCCTCCGTGACCTGCGTATTCCGGCGCTCAGCGCGGTGCTGATGCTGGTCACCGCGCTGGTGATCGGGGTGATCTGGCCGGCCGCGATGGAGCAGTTCTCGGTGAAGCCGAGTGCCGCGGACAAGGAACGCGAGTTCATCCAGCGGAACATCACCGCGACGCGCGACGCGTACCACATCCGGCCGGGCAAGGACATCACGATCGATGACGGCTGGGCGCGTACGCCCGCGGATCCGGCCAAGGTCAACTCCGATGCGGCGACGATCAGCAACATCCGGATCCTCGACCCGAACGTCCTGTCGGCGGCGTTCCAGCAGCGCCTGGCCCTGCGCAACGTCTACGGGTTTCCGGCGCAACTGTCGGTGGACCGCTACGACGTCGACGACCAGCAGCGCGACTTCATCGTCGCCGCCCGCGAACTCGACCCGAAGCGGCTCGGCGAGAACCAGAAGAACTGGATCAACCAGCACACGGTGTTCACGCACGGCGACGGTTTCGTCGCCGCGCAGGCCAACAAGGTGGTCAGCGACGGCGCGACCGGTTCGGCCGCCGAACGCGGGGGCGTCCCGGACTTCATCGTGTCGGATGTCAACGCCGTGAAGACGGCCACGGAAGCCGGCAAGAAGGCGCCCTTCGGCGTCACCCAGCCGCGCATCTACTTCGGCGAGCTGATCGCCAGCTCCGCGCCCGATTACGCGATCGTCGGTTCCACCGAGGAGCCTCGCGAGTACGACGGCGAGGGCGTCCAGTACCGCTACTCGGCGGATTCGGGGGTGGCGCTGAGCAATTGGGGTGTCCGCCTGATGTACGCGCTCAAGTACGGGGAGCGGAACTTCCTGCTGTCCAACGCGCTCAACGACAAGTCCCGGATCCTCTACAACCGCGACCCGCGCGACCGCGTCAAGAAGGCCGCGCCGTGGCTGACCGTCGACTCCAAGACCTACCCGGCGGTGATGGCCGACGGGTCCATCAAGTGGATCGTCGACGGGTACACGACGCTGCCGAAGTACCCCTACTCGCAGCCGACCTCCCTGCAGAACGCCACCGCCGACTCGCGGCAGGCGAGCAGCGGCACCACCGGCCGCACCCAGGCCGACGAGCAGGTGTCGTATGTGCGGAACTCGGTGAAGGCCACCGTCGACGCCTACAGCGGCAAGGTGGAGCTGTACCAGGCCGACGACACCGATCCCGTGCTCAAGACGTGGATGAAGGTGTTCCCGGGCACCGTGAAGCCGAAGTCCGATCTCGACAAGCAGCCGGACCTGCGGGCGCACCTGCGCTACCCGGAGGACCTGTTCAAGATGCAGCGCTCACTGCTGGCGCGTTACCACGTGAACGACGCGTCGACCTTCTTCCGTGCGGACAACTTCTGGTCGGTGCCCGCCGATCCGGATCCGGACCTGCAGGGTCAGCCGCGGCAGCCGCCGTACTACTTCACCGCGTCGGCGCCGGAGAAGCAGAGCCTCGCGCAGTTCCAGTTGACCGGGTCGCTCAACTTCTTGAACCGGCCCAACCTGTCCGCCTACATGACGGCGAACTCGGATCCGAACGGGTACGGGCGGATCACCCTGAAGACGTTGCCGACCGACACGTCGACGGTCGGTCCCACGCAGGCGGGCGCGACGATGCTGGCCGAGCCGCGGGTCACCGAGCAACTGAAGCTGCTGGAGAACACCAAGGTGACGTACGGCAATCTGCTCTCGCTGCCGGTCGGTGGAAGCGGCCTGCTGTACGTCATGCCGATCTACACAGCGGCGAGGGGCGGTGACGGCGCGATGCCCAGGGTGGCGCGTGTGCTGACGTACTACAACGCCACCGCGGGTGAGGGGAAGGCGCAGGTCGGCATCGCCACGACGATCGGGGACGCCCTCAAGCAGGTCGGTATCGATCCGGGTGCGGCCACGCCGAGTGACGTCCCGGCCGACGGCGGCGACCAGCAGCCGACGCCGCAACCCACTCCGCAGCCGGGCGGGGACGATCCCGGCCGGGACGCGGCCGTCGACCAGCTGGGCAAGGCTCTCGACGCGGTCAGTGCCGCGCAGGCGAGTGGCGACCTGGGCAAGCTGGGCGATGCGCTCAAGAATCTGAACGACGCGATCGCGAACTACAAGAAGTACGAGAAGTAGTCCGCGTTCGCCCGGCGCCCGGGCCGGTCGCGGCGGAGGTCAGCCGCGGCCGACCTTGGCCAGGTAGCGCTTGATCTCGGCGTTGGTGTTGTCCGGCAGCATCGGCGAGTGGTGCAGGTGCCGGGTGAGCCAGGTGAAGATCGCTGCGGTGGTCAGCAGCAGTGACAGGGCGATGATCCCGTAGGCGATGTTCATCGGCTTGTGGTCGGGGAGCTGGGTGAGCGTGATGACCCAGAGTGCGGAGAAGGCACCCCCGATCAGCAGGGTCGTGAACCCGATCATCGCCAGCGGGTGCCAGCCGTGGCTTTCGTGAGCGGTATGGGTGGCCATGGTGTCCTCCTTCACCTCGGTGGTGCATCTCCACCCTAGCCCTCACGTGAGACAAATCACAGAGAGCCCTCACTGGAAAGCCGCTCACGATCGGCACCCTTCGGGTAAAGCGAACGAAGCATGACGTTCTACGGTGGCAACGTCGTCGGTCGTCGGGGACCGACCTTACCGAGGGGCTGTCGTGCCACCGCTGAGTCGATTCGTGAAGATCCAACTGGTCGTCATCCTGGTGCTCGGGCTGGCCGCCACCGTGTTCGCCGGCGTGCGGTACGCGAGGCTGGGGGAGGCGGCCGGAGTCGGCGTCTACCGGGTGACGCTCGGCGCGACCGACCCGGCGGCATCTTCGCCGGCGCCGAGGTGACCTACCGGGGTGCTCCGGTGGGTCGCGTCGACGGTCTGCGGCTCACCCGCGAGGGCGTCGACGTGGATCTGCGGCTGCGGACCGCGGCGGGGCGGATTCCCGAGTCGGCGGTCGCCGTCGTCGCGAACCGGTCGGCGATCGGTGAGCAGTACGTGGACCTGCGGCCGCCGTCGGCGAACGGGCCGTTCCTGCACGACGGCTCGCGGATCGAGGGGATCGTCATACCGCCGGTGCTGCAGAACGTGATGTCCGACGTGATCGCGCTGACCGAATCGGTGCCGGTCGACGACCTGCGCACCGTCGTCACCGAGCTCGGCAAGGGTTTCGACGGCCAGTCGGACAACATGGCGCGGCTCGCCGACTCGCTGATCGCCCTGGCCGATACCGGCGCGGAGAACATCGGGCACACCGTGTCGCTGCTGCAGGCGTCGGACGTCGTGCTGTCGACGCAGGCCGAGCAGTCGGACACGATCGAGGAGTGGGCTCAGGGGGTGCGGAAGATCACCGCCCAGCTGGCGGCCTCCGACCCCGCGCTGCGCCGGACCCTGGGCGCCGCGCCCGCGGCGTCCTCGGAGCTGTCGAACCTCCTGCGCAAGCATGTGGCAGCGGGCACCGCGCTGATCCACGCGCTGGGACAGACCGCGCACACGATTCAGCCGGCCACGTACTCGACCGGCATGCTCGTCTTCATGCTGTCGAGCCTGTCCGCGGGGAGCCACTCGACCAACCTGGGCGACGGCCAGATCCGCTTCGGCCTGGTCCTGGAGACCGAGAACCCGCCGTCGTGCACCCGCGGCTATGAGAGCACGTGGGCGATGATCGCCGAGATGAAGCGCAAGGACCCGAGCTTCGACCCGTCGTACGACGACTTCCCGTTCAACCGGGACGCCGACTGTCATGTACCGGTGGGCAATCCGACCGGCGTGCCCAGCGCCGACCGTGCGGCGCTCGCCAACCCGGCGTACCCGCAGCCGTGGGACTCCACGCCCAAGAAGATGCCCGACACGCTGAACCTGAACCCGCTCGCGCAGCAGCTCGCCCTGCTGATGGGCGTGGCGCAGAAGTGAGCTTTCGGTGCGCTACGTGTCGTCGATCACGTTGTCCCGTAACCGATTTGCATAGTCCGTTTGCCCGTGTGTAACGTAGTCCTCGCAACGCGGGGTGGAGCAGCTCGGTAGCTCGCTGGGCTCATAACCCAGAGGTCGCAGGTTCAAATCCTGTCCCCGCTACCAACGACGAAGACCCGCACCGGAAACGGTGCGGGTCTTCGTCATTTCACCCGTCTCCTGGGCCTTAGTGCCTCGATTCCGTGCCGCTCACCGATCACCGGGATAGTGTCGATCACCGACAACTGAGACGAGGGGGGCGACACGATGGCGACAACGCCGGAGTCTGGCCGAAGAGAAGTGCTGTGGATCGAGCGTCCGGAGGGGGAACTGCGTCCGCAGCCGTCATCGGATGCGGAGGCTCGCGAACGGCTGGACGCCGGTAGCGCGGGGTTCGCCTCCGTCGGGGCGGCGGACACCGGGCGCCTGGAGGTGTCGGTGGGGGCCGGCGCGTTCGGGCTGCCCCGTACTCCGGGCGCAGGTCTCCCGCAGGAGCCGTTCGCCGCGGTGCTGGCCTGCTCGGATGCCCGGGTGCCCGTCGAGCTGGTGTTCGGCCAGGCCACCAACGACCTGTTCGTCATCCGCGTCGCGGGCAACGTCCCGGGGACCGAATGCGTCGGCAGCCTGCACTACGCGATGGCCAACATGGCCTCGGTCAAGCTGGCCGTGGTCCTCGGGCACTCGCAGTGCGGCGCGGTGACCGCCGCCGTCGACGCGCTGCTGGCCCCGCAGACCTACCTGCAGGTGGTGCACGACCCGCCGCTGCGCGCGATCGTCGACTCGCTGCTCGCCGGCGTCCGGATGGCGGCACTGGCCCTGGAGGCCGAGTTCGGCGCCGACGTGTCGTCGGCCGGCGGCTTCCGCGACGCGCTCATCGCCGTGTCGGTGGTCGCCAACGCGGCCATCACCGCGACGATGCTCGACCGCGACCTGGACCGGCCGGTGGTCTATGGCGTCTTCGATCTGCACGAGCGCACCGTCGGCGTCGGCAGCCGGGACGGGTGGTCGCCGGGTCTGCTCGCCGCACCCGCGGACGACGCGGCCCTGGCGGCGCTGCTCACCGCCGCGGCCGCCGCACAGGCGGACAAGTTCACCGCCGACCGTGGCTGACGACGCGGCCGCCCGGGCGTTCCTGACCGGACTGGGCGGCGCGCTGGTCGCCACCGCGATGCCGACGACGACGGTCGAGGAGACACTCGACGCCCTCGCCGACAGGTGCGGTCCCGGGTTTCGGAGGCCTGCGGGCAGGTCGAGGGTTGTGACAGGCTGACCGGGATGGGATCACTGGACACCGTGCGAGACGCGTACGGCGCCGCGGCCGCGGCGTACATCTCCGCGGTCGGGAGCATCGACGACGTCGACGACCGGGATCTGGCCCTGGTCTCCGAATGGGCGCGCGGCGCCGACGGCCCGGTCGTGGATGCGGGGTGCGGGCCCGGGCAGTGGACGCGGCACCTCGCCGGACTGGGTGTCGACGTGACCGGCGTCGACCCGGTTCCCGAGTTCCTCGCCGCCGCGGTCGCGGCGGACCCGCGTGGGCGCTACCGTCTCGGGCGGGCCGAGGAGCTCGGCGCCGCCGATGGTGAACTCGGCGGTGTCCTCGCGTGGTACTCGCTGATCCATCTACCGCCGGAGGAGATGGCCGGTGTGCTCGCCGAATTCGCCCGCTGCGTCGCGCCGGGTGGCGGGCTGCTCCTCGGATTCTTCACCGCCGATCGACAGTCGCGGTTCGACCACGCGGTCTGCCCGGCGTACTACTGGCCGGTCGAGCTGCTCGCCGCGCGCGTCGCGGCCGCGGGTTTCCGGGTGGTGCGTACGGAGACGCGCACGGACCGGCCGGAGCGGTCGCACGGCGCGCTCGTCGCCGTCCGGAACAACGCGGACGATGTGAAGTAGGCCGCACGGACGGTGGCCCACCTCGGGCTCTTTGTCCGGTCATCAGTGGACTCTCAGGTGAGTGCCCGAGAATCGGGCGGTTATGACTTCCTTCGACGACGGTGACGCGCGCCCTTCGGCGGGCGAGATGCTGCGCCGGGCGCGGGCCGCGGGGCAGCCCGTGCCGCGCTGGCACTCGATGGACGACGTCGTGCCGGATTCGGGAGCGCGGCCGGCCCGACGGGCCCGCCATCGTGCGCCAGCCGCCGACGAGCCGGTGCCGGCCGAGATCACCGCGCCGGAGATCGTCGCACCGGAGATCTCGGCGTGGCGCTCCGCGGCGCCCACCGAACAGATCCCGCAGACCCCGGTCGCGGCACCGGAGGAACCGTCGGGGCACCGGCGGCCGCGCCCCCGGGGACGCCGGGCGGCCGGGCTGGCGCTGCGGACGGTCGTGGCGGTCGGCTGCGTCGGGATCCTGACGCTGACCGGTATGGCCTGGGCCGGTGCCAATCGCGTCTTCGGCGGATTCACCATGTCGCACGCGCTCGGTTCGGGTCCCCGATCGACCGACGGCGCGGAGAACATCCTGCTGATGGGCCTTGACACCCGGCGTGATCAGGACGGTAATCCGCTGCCGCAGTCGATCCTCGATCAGCTGCACGCGGGCAGCAGTGACAACGGCGGGTATAACACCAACACCCTGATCCTGGTACACATCCCGGCGGACAAGACGAACATCATCGCGTACTCGATCCCGCGCGACGACTACGTGAACGTCGACGGACTCGACGTCCCGCAGGCCAAGATCAAGGAGGCCTACGGGCGGCGCAAGGCGGCCACCGAGGACCAGCTCCAGGCGCAGGGTGTCACCGACGCGTCCGAGCTGGAACACCGCGGCCGCGAGGCGGGCCGCGCCGAGACGATCGAGACGGTCCGAGCGCTGACCGGCGTGCCGATCGACCGCTTCGCCGAGGTGAGCCTCGTCGGCTTCTACGACCTGGCGAAGTCGCTGGGCGGTGTCCAGGTGTGTCTCAATCGGGCCGTTCAGGACGACTACTCGGGCGCGAATTTCCGCGCCGGCGTGCAGACCCTCAACGGCTCGCAGGCCGTGGCCTTCGTCCGGCAGCGGCACGGCCTGGACAACGGCGACCTGGACCGGACACATCGGCAACAGGCGTTCATGCTCTCCGCGCTGCACAAACTGCAGAGCGTCGGGACGCTCTCGGACGTCGGCAGGCTGAACGCGGCGGTCGCGGCCGCGCAGAAGGACGTCGTGATCTCCGACGGCTGGAACCTGCAGCAGTGGGCCGGACTGATGAGCTCGGTGTCCGGCCAGCACATCAGCTTTCGGACGCTGCCGGTGAAGGGCTACGCGACGGTCGACGAGCAGTCGGTCAACATCATCGACCCGGCGGAGATCCGCGGCATCGTGCAGCGCGCCTTCGGCGTCGCGCCGACGCCCGGGCCGGCCACGTCCACGACGGCCGTGGCGGACGGCGGCACGACGGACGGATCCTCGCCGGACGGCGGCACCGGTTCGCCGACGACGATGGACCCCGAATCGCTCCTCACGCCCGGGGACGCCCCGCCCGACAACGGCGGCGCGGTCACCAACACCGACGCCATCCCCTGCGTGAACTGACACCGTTGCCCGGACCGGGCTCGTCGCCCTCACGCGGCGACTGGCTGACCACCGGAGGCTGAGCCGCAGCGACCCCGTCGAGCCGAGGCTCCGCCCCCGGTGTCGACCGGCCACGGGCGGCGTTTTCGTACCGCGACACCCGCGGGGTGCCCGCGACACCCGTTGCGTCCGCGACACCATGTTGACGACCAGTGCGCGGGAGTCGCTTCCCCGCTCGGGTGTCGCGTCGGCAGTCCGGCTGTCGCGGACCGCGGCGGAGTGCACATCGATGCGCAAGCGGCCCCGTCCGGAGAAGAATCCGGGCGGGGCCGCTCGAGTTTCCCGAGGGCTGCGGGAGGTGTCAGGCCTGGCCGGACAGTTCGTCGTCCAGGCGGAGGATTCCGGGGCCGTCCTCGTTGATCAGCTTGGCGCGGCCGAGGATCTCGCGGACCGTGGCCTCTTCCTCGACCTGCTCGGCGATGAACCAGTCGATCACCGTGCGCGAGTCGATGTCGACGGTCTCCTGTGCCAGACGGAACAGGTTGCGGATCGACTCCGAGACCTGCTCCTCGGCCTCGAGGGCGACCTCGAAGGCCTCGGCGACGGTGTTGATCTTGATCGACGGCATGTGGATGTCGCCGATGATCGGGTGGTTGTCCCGATCGGTGAGGTGCTTGATCAGCCGATCGGCGTGCGTGAGCTCTTCGGCGGCGTGGCGCGACATCCAGCCGGCGATGCCGGGGAGATCCTTGAGCTCGAACTCGATGGCCAGCTGGCGGTACAGCATGGACGACTCGAATTCGAGGGTGATCTGCTTGTTGAATGCGATTTCGAGGTCTTCGTTCATCTTCATGTCGACTACGCTAACCATCATTTCTCCTCTGCGATAGCAAGATTTGTCTACCCTAAACACCCTCTGAACTGGGAAGATATGTACATCCTATCCTAATTTAGGATGCCCTGGTAAGCATTGGTCGCGACCGCTCGTAGGCTGAACGAATGCACTTGGAATTGGCGACGCAGGTGGCGTTGATCGCGGCCGGATCGATCTTCGTATGGGGACTACTGCTCGGCGTATGGAAATTCGCGCAGATCGCCGTCAGTCCGGACGGCTGCGCGCACGTCTACGTCGACATCGCGCACCGTGCCGCCCTGATGTACTCGTTCGCCACGCTCCTGCTGGCGGCGCTGGTGCAGTTCAGCGCCTGGCCGACCTGGGTGAACGTCGCCGCCCTCGCCGTCGTCATCGTCTTCTTCGCCGGGGCCATCGCGTCGTACTGCGTGCACGGCTGGCGCCAGGACACCACGAATCAATACCACCCGCGCGACGCCGGGCTCGTCGCCGCCACCGTCGCGCTGATCGTCGGTGAGGTGGGTGGCACCGTGGTGATCCTCGCCGGGTTCATCGTCGAGCAGTCCCGCACGTGGACATAGGTCGATCGGCTGACCCGACTGTGGCGTTAGCGCCCCGGCCGGAGACGCTTTTACGCAGGTCGGCGGCCGCGGTCGGCGGGCGATGGCGGAATGTACGTCACGGTCCAGTCAACGAGGTGTGCGCCGGCCGAGCGAGTACACGCGGTTCGGGACCGAGACCGACGCCTCCCAGCCGAGTTCCCTCTGCATCCGCAGGCGCAGCGAGTCCGCGGCGTTGGGCTCGCCGTGCACGATGAAACTCTGAGCCGGAGCGCGGGTGAAACCGGTCATCCAGCGGATCAGTTCATCGCCGTCGGCGTGCGCGGAGAACATGTGGAGGTCTTCGATACGCGCGTTGATCGGCACCCATTCGCCGTAGAGCTTGAGGAAACGGGCGCCATCGGCGAGCGCGCGGCCGCGGGTGCCGACCGATTGGTAGCCGGCCAGCACGATGGTCGTGGCCGGGTCGGCGGCGAAGGCGGCGAGGTGATGCAGGATCCGCCCGCCGGTGGCCATGCCGCTCGCCGACAGCACGATCTTCGGTGAGCGATCGGCCGAGATCGCCTTCGACGACTCGGTGTCGCGCGTGTACTTCGCGATGGCGAACATCTCGTCGGTGAGGGCCGGGTCGAGCTTGTGGTCGCCGGGGAAGGTGCGCAGCAGCTCGCTCGCGCTGATCGCCATCGGCGAGTCGACGTAGATCGGCACCGCCGGGATGGTCCCGGCCCGCCGCAGCTGCCACAGGTAGTAGAGGATCAACTGGGTCCGGCCGACGGCGAACGCCGGGATCAGCACGGTGCCGCCGCGGTCGGCGGTCTCGGTGACGATCCGCGCCAGGACGTCCAGCGGCGACGTCGTATCGCGCAACCGATCGCCGTAGGTGGACTCGGTGACCAGGACGTCGGCCTCGGTGATCGGCTCGGGGTCGTGCATGAGCGGGTCGTCGTACCGGCCGAGATCCCCGGTGAACGCGACCGTGGTGCCGCCCCACGCGACGGTCGCCGTCGCGGCACCCAGGATGTGCCCGGCACCCCGGAAGATCACCTCGGCGCCCGGCACCGGCGTGAACGGCCGGTGCGGCGGGTGCACCTCGAAACGGGGCAGTGTGGCCTCGACGTCGTCGGTGTCGTAGAGGGGGAGCGCGGGGTGGTGTTTGCTGGCCTTGCGCTGGTTGACGAAGTCCGCGTCGCGTTCCTGGAGGTGAGCGCTGTCGCGCAGGATGATCTCGGCGACGCTCCGGGTGGCCGGTGTGCAGTGGATCGCGCCGCGGAAGCCGTCGCGGATCAGCCGCGGCAGGTACCCGCAGTGGTCGAGGTGTGCGTGCGTGAGGACCACGGCGCCGATACTCCCGGCGTCGACCGGCAGCGGCCGCCAGTTGGCCTCCCGAAGATTCTTGATGCCCTGGAAGAGTCCGCAGTCGACGAGTAACGCCGTTCCGCCGGATTGAAGCAGATGCTTGGACCCGGTGACGGTCCCGGCACCGCCGAGGGAGGTGAGAGTGAGTCCGGCCATGAGTCCGAGCGTATTCGGTCCGGATACGACGACGGGGCCGGTCCCTCGGACCGGCCCCGTCGTGAGGTCGTGGGGGCGCTCACCCCTCGGTAGCGCCCCGCCGGAGTCCCGCCGCGGCGGGGCTCAGCTGTGCGGGCTCAGGAGTAGAACAGCGAGCCGCAGGTCGGCCACGCGCCGATGCCCTGGCTGGCCAGCACGTTCTCGGCGACGCGGATCTGCTCCTCGCGGCTGTTCTCGTTCGGCATGCCGGAGCCGCCGTTGGCCTGCCAGGTGCCCAGCGAGAACTGCAGGCCGCCGTAGTAGCCGTTGCCGGTGTTGATGGCCCAGTTGCCACCGGACTCGCACTGCGCGACGGCGTCCCAGTTGCCGCTCGCGGCGGAAGCGTTAGCGGCCAGGGCGGTCATCGGCGCGATCGTCAGAGCGCCGGCGATGGCGGCGCGGGTGGCGAGCTTGGTGATGCTCATGGTCGTTCCTCCTCGTCTTCACCGGGCCGAAGTGCCCGGCGATTTCGAACCGGCGACGACGTTACGGAACGCAAACGCAAAGGTCACACCGTGTTTTGTGACCCACGACACGAAACGCTAACTTTTGCAAGCGGGCATTTCCCAGGATTCTCGCAGGTCATCGGAAGGAAGCGGTTGTAATCATTCCGTGATCTTTGACTGTCCAAATGTGAGACAGTTCATGGTCCGGAAGTGGCTCCCGTCACCCGTCCGGACCCACTAGCGTGAGGCGCGTGGGCGCCTATGTAGACGAATTTCAGCGAAGCATCGATCAGCCGGAGGAGTTCTGGCTCGACGCCGCGAAGGCGATCGACTGGATCACGCCGCCGGCCACGGCGCTCGACGATTCGGCGCCACCGCTCTACCGGTGGTACCCCGGCGCCACGCTGAACACGTCCGTCAACGCGCTCGACCGGCACGTCGCGGCCGGTCGCGGTGACCAGCCCGCGCTCATCTGGGACTCGGCGATGGTCGGCGAGCAGCGCACCTTCACCTACGCCGAACTGCTCGACGAGGTCGCCGTCTTCGCCGGCGCACTCGCCGCGCGCGGCATCGGGAAGGGCGACCGCGTCGTCATCTACCTGCCGATGATCCCCGAGGCCGCCATCGCGATGCTGGCCTGTGCGCGTATCGGCGCCTTGCACTCGGTGGTCTTCGGCGGCTTCGCGGCACCGGAACTGGCCACTCGTATCGACGACGCCGGGGCCGTCGCCGTGATCACCGCGTCGGGCGGCCTGGAACCGGGCCGCACCGTCGAGTACCTGCCGATGGTGCGGGCGGCCATCGAGCTGAGCGAGGCCGCGCCGTCGACCGTGATCGTGAAGGACCGGCCGCAGGTGGCCGGCAGTGCCGCCGACTACGGCTGGCTGGACTGGGAGGAGGCGGTGGCCGCCGCGGAGCCGGCCGCGCCCGTCGAGGTGGCCGCCACCGATCCGCTGTACGTGCTGTATACCTCCGGGACCACCGGCAAGCCGAAGGGCGTGGTGCGCGACAACGGCGGCCACGCCGTGGCGCTGGCCTGGTCGATGCGGAACGTGTTCGGCATCGAGCCCGGTGAGACCTGGTGGGCCGCGTCGGACGTCGGGTGGGTGGTCGGCCACAGCTACATCGTCTACGGTCCGCTGCTGATCGGCGCCACCAGCGTGATGTACGAGGGTAAGCCGGTCGGCACCCCGGATGCGGGCGCGTTCTGGCGGGTGATCAGCGAGCACGGCGTGGTCGCGCTGTTCACCGCGCCGACCGCGATCCGGGCCATCCGCAAGGCCGACCCGGAGGCCACCGAACTCGCGAAGTACGACATGTCGGCGTTCCGCACGCTCTTCGCCGCGGGCGAGCGTCTGGATCCGGACACCTTCTTCTGGGCGTCGGAGAAACTGGGCGTGCCGGTGGTCGACCACTGGTGGCAGACCGAGACCGGCTGGCCGATCGTCGCCAACCTGCGCGGCCTGGAGGAGATGGAGATCAAGGCCGGCTCGCCGAGCGTGCCGGTGCCCGGGTACCGCGTCGAGGTGGTCGATGCCGAGGGGGCGCAGGTTCCGGCCGGGACCGAGGGCAACATCGTCGTCGGCCTGCCGCTGCCGCCCGGCACGCTCGCCGGTCTCTGGCGCGACGACGACCGCTACCGGTCGTCGTACCTGAGCGCCTTCCCCGGCTACTACCTCACCGGCGACTCCGGCTACTTCGACGCAGACGGCTACCTGTACGTGCTCGGCCGGTCCGACGACGTGATCAACGTCGCCGGCCACCGGCTCTCGACCGGCAGCATCGAGGCCGTCGTGGCCGCGCATCCGGCGGTCGCCGAATGCGCCGTCGTCGGCATCCGCGACGACCTCAAGGGCCAGCGGCCCAGCGGCTACGTGGTCCTCAAGGCGGGCGTGGAGATCGCCGACACCGATCTGCGCGAGGCGCTGGTGAAGATGGTGCGCGAGGAGATCGGCGCGGTCGCCACCTTCCGCGACGTGACCGTCGTGCAGGCGCTGCCCAAGACGCGCTCGGGCAAGATCCTGCGTAAGACGATGCGCCAGATCGTCGACGGCGAGGAGTATGCGGTGCCGTCGACTATCGAGGACCGCTCGGTGCTCGACGAACTCGCCGAGCAACTCGGGCCGAAGTAGGGCTTCGACGGGGCTCAGCCGGCTGGGGACGGGGCTCAGCTGGCTGGGGACTCGCCGAGGATGCCCGGCCGCAGCAGCGTCCGCATCGCGTGGACCAGGTCTTCTTCGGTGATCGACGCGTCGAGGGTGCGTTCGACGACGACGGCATTGACCGCGCCGATGTAGGCGGCCCACTGCAACGGGGTGGTCGACGCGATCGTCAGGCCGCGGTCGGCGCCGGCCGCCACGGCGGTCTGCAAGACCTCGCCCCAGCGGGCGCGGCGCGCGTGGCGGTGGGCCTCGAAGACCGGGCTTACGCCGACCACCTCGATGAAGCTGATGCGGGCCAGGCGCGGGTCGTCATACATGCCGACGAAGGCACGGATGCCCTCATCCAGCACCTCGTCGAGGCCGCGATTCGCCGCGATCTGCTCCAGGACGACGCCCGCGACGCGTTCCATGGTCTTGTCCTGGACCCGGTCGTAGAGGGTGCGCAGCAGATCTTCGCGATCGCTGAACTCCTGGTAGAACTGCCGCGACGACAGGCCCGCCGCCTTGCAGACCTGGGGTACCGAGGTGGCCGCGTACCCGTGCGTACCGAACAGCTCGACGGCCGCGTCGAGGAAGCGCTCCCGGCGCTGCCGGGCGCGGTCGGCCACCGCCTGGCCCCCGTAGGTGCGTTGCTGCGTCACGGGGACCAGGGTACGGGGAACGGACTTACTTCCCGCGGCCGATCGCCGCGCCGAACAGCGAGGCGATGTTGGTGCCGACGGTCGCCGAGAAGGTGGGCCACCAGCGGGCGTCGGTCGCCATTGTCAGCTCGTCGCGGGTGGTGCAGCCCTGCGCCGCGGGCTTGCCGTCCAGCCGGTCCTTGAGCCACAGCACCGCGAGGGGGGCTCCGGAGATCTCGGCGATACCGTGCTCGGACAGATGGTCGCGCGTATAGGTGACCTGGGCCCCGGGTTTGCGGCAATAGGTGTGCACCAGCGTATTCACCTGGCCCACCGGGATGACCTCGTCGAGCTGGCTGTTCCAGATGTACATCGGCATGTCCGGGACCGCTTTGCCCATGCGCGTCTCGTCGAGCACCCGCTTGACGGGCGGCGCGTTCACCGGATCGCCGGGCCAGTTGAGGAAGCCCTTGTTGTTCAGGAACGGGAGCACCATCGCCTGGTGCTGTACGCACAACGGGTCTTTGGCCGCGATGACCGCCTTGCCGACCGGATTCACATGGGTGTCGAGGAAGCGCTGGAAGTACGGGTACTCCCGGCCCAGGCCGATCACCGCGCCGAGGATGAGTCCACTGGTCGCGCCGTTCTGGGCGGCGTTCAGGACCACCTTCAGGTCGGCCGGGACCCCGCCTTCGGCCGCGCCGAGGATGTTCAGCTCCGGTGCGTAGCTTTGCTTCAGCTCTGCGGCGTGCCCGGTGACGATGGCGCCGCCGGAGTAGCCGTACATCCCCATCGGCGACCGGTCGTCGATACCGATCGGTCCGAAGCGCTTGGCCGCGCGCAGGCCGTCGAGGGTGATCCGGGCGCCGAGCGGACCGGCTCCGTACGCGTGTCGGGGGCCCTCGTGGTCGGGCAGGGCGACCGCCCAGCCCTGCGCCAGCATGCCCTGCATGATGATCGACTCGGCCGGGATCACCACCTGGCCGACGGCCGCGGCCGCCGACCACTGCTGAACCGCGTACGACGGTGCGCAGTAGCCGGCGAGCGAGTCCTCGGCCAGCTGCATCGACACGATCTTGCGCGGTCCCTTGATGGTGCCGCGGGGCTTCAGCAGCGTCGTGACCGCGGCGATCGGCTCACCTCGGCTGTTGGTCGACCGGTACGACAGCTGCCACGCGTCGACATTGAGCGGCACGACGCCGAAGGTGGCCGCGTTGATCCGGCGCGCGGCGATGATCTCGCCGGGCTTCTTGGACGCGTACGAGCTCTTCGACGGCTCGTAGAAGGCTCGATCGAGCTCCTGGGGGAGCGCCACCGGCGGCGCGGGTGCCACTTTCACGGACTGCGTGGCCGATGACGGCTCGGCCATGGCGACCGGAGCCAACAGGCCGGCGCCGAGTGCCGCGACGGCCCCGACCGCCGTCGCCGCGAGAATCTGGAGTTTCACGTCTGGTTCCCCTTGTAGACACGGGTATGAAAGCACAGTGAAACAACGATGTTTCACTATGATCGGAACGATACCCAGAAAGTGACCGGAAACACAACGACGCCCGGTCCGTGATGAGGCGGACCGGGCGTCGTCGACGGCGAAGCGGCGCTACTTGAGATCGGCGCTCGACTTGCCCAGCACGCGCCGGGCGATGATGAGCTGCTGGATCTGCTGGGTGCCCTCGAAGATGTCCAGGATCTTCGAGTCGCGGGCCCACTTCTCCAGCAGCGTGCGTTCGGAGTAGCCGAGGGTGCCGGCCAGCTCGACGGCCTTGTTGGTGATGTCGGTGCCGGTGCGGCCGGCCTTGGCCTTGCTCATCGACGCCTCGAGCGAGTTGGGCAGCTTGTTGTCGGCCATCCACCCCGCGCGCAGGGTGTGCAGATAGCCTGCCTCCCAGTCGGACTCCAGCCGGATGAACTCGGCGACGGCGGCTGGCTGATCGGCGGCCGGACGGTCGTAGTCGATCTCCAGGCCGGCCTCTTCGAGCAGTCGCCGAAGCTCCTCGAGCGACGCCCGCGCGACGCCGACGGCCATCGCGGCCACCAGCGGGCGGGTGTTGTCGAAGGTCTGCATCACGCCGCCGAAGCCCTTCTTGACGTCCACCTCGGGCGAGCCGAGGAGGTTGTCCTTCGGGATACGGCAGTCCTCGAAGCGGATCACCGCGGTGTCCGACGCCCGGATGCCGAGCTTCTCCTCGAGCCGGACGATGGTGACGCCCGGATGCTCGCGCGGAACCACGAAGCTCTTGATCGCGGCGCGGCCGAGGCTACGATCCACCGAGGCCCAGACGACGATGTGGGTGGCACGTGATCCGGCGGTGACGAAGATCTTCTCGCCGTTGATCACGTAGTCGTCGCCGTCGAGCCGCGCGGTGGTGGTGACGGCCGCCGAGTCCGAGCCGAAGCTGGGCTCGGTGATCGCCATCGCGGCCCACACCTTGCCGAAACGCTCGAGCTGTTCGTCGGTGGCGACGGCGGCGATCGCCGAGTTACCCAGGCCCTGGTAGGGGATGGTGAGCATCAGGCCGACGTCGCCGAACGAGGCCCACATCGAATTGAGGATCGCCGACATGTTGCCGCCGTTGGCGACGGCACCCTCGGGCCGTTCCTTCTTCTCGTCACCGCGCCCGCCCGCGGCGCCGGCACCGGCGGCACCGGCGTCGGCCAGGCCGTCGTACAGGGCCGCGAGGGTGTCGAGTTCGACGGGGTACTCGTGCTCGGCGAGGTCGTACTTACGGGAGATCGGCCGGAACACCTGCAGTGCGGCCTGCTTGGCCTGGTCGATGTTCGCGGCGAACTTGTTCGGGAGTTCGAGGTTGATCGCCATCAGAGCACCACGATTCCCTCGCCGATGCCGGCGCCGCGCAGGTCGCGGTACCAGCGCTCCACCGGGTGCTCCTTGGTGAAGCCGTGGCCGCCGAGTAGCTGAATGCCGTCCAGACCGATCTGCAGGCCCTTGTCGATCGTGAGCTTGCGGGCCAGTGCGGCCTCGCGGGCGAACGACAGACCCTGCTCGGCGCGCGACGCGCCGCGCAGCGTCACCAGACGGATCGAGTCGGTTTCGGTGGCCATGGTGGCGACCATGAACGCCACCGCCTGGCGGTTCGAGATCGGCTCGCCGAAGGCCTCGCGCTCGTTGACGTAGGGGATCACGTAGTCGACGACGGCCTGGGCGGTGCCCGCGGCCAGCGCCGACCAGCCCAGGCGGGACAGCCGCACGACGTCGGCGTAGGCGACCTCTGCGGCGTCGCCTTCCTGCTCGCCGAGGATGGCGGTGGCCGGCACCGCGACGTTCTCCAGGATGAGCCTGCCCATTCCGGCGGCGCGCAGGCCCATCCCCGGATCGGCTTCGACGGACAGCCCGGCGCTGTCGGACTCGACGATGAACAATGCGGGCCGCCCGTCGAGCATGGCGCCGACCAGGAACAATTCGGCGCCGCCGGCGTTCGGCACGAAGCTCTTGACGCCGTCGAGGCGGTAGCCGCTGGGCACCCGGGTGGCCTTGGTCTTCAGATCGAAGGCGTCGAACAGCGGGCGCGGCTCGGCGATGACCACCGCGGAGGCGGGCACCTGGTCGCCGGCGAAGTCAGGGAGGTAGGTCTGCTGCTGGCCGTCGCTGCCGAAGTTGGTCAGTGTGGTGGCCACGCCGCTCGGGGCGAGCAACGGCAAGGCCAGGCCCATGTCGCCGTACGCCATGGCCTCGGCGACCAGTGCGTTGGTCACCACGCCGCGTTCGGCCGCGGCGCCGTCGAAGGCCTCCGGGACGTTGATCATCGTGATGCCGAGCTCGGCGGAGCGGGACACGATGTCGTCCGGGGCGGTAGCGTTCTTGTCGGCCTCGTAAGCGGCAGGCCGGAGGATCTCGGTCGCGAAGTCCTTGACGGTCTCGGCGATCATCGCCTGCTCGTCGTCGGGAGTGAGGTTGAAGTACCCCTTCGACGCGATCACCGGGCGCTGCGGGTCGCCGCCGCCGGGCTTCGGCGCGAACGCGCGGTTCGCCGCCCCGAGGGTCTTGAAGCCGGTCTTGGTGGCCTCGTACGCGACGCGGTTGATCGGCTCGCGCAACTTGTACTTGTCGGCGAACTCGGAACCGGTGACGGCGGTCAGCGCACGCATCGCGGCACCGATCGGGCTGCGCTTGTGCTGCTGGGCGCCGACGGAGGTGGTGTCCCGGGGGGCGCGGGGTGCGGTCTTTTCGGTCATGCCTGCACTTCTCTCGACGTTGGTGAGACGGGTTTCGGAAGCGGATCTTACTCCGCGGTAAGAACGACCTTACTCCGCGGTAAGGACGATGTCGAGGGTGTCCCCTCTGGCGGGGTGATGGGTCAGACTCTATTCTTTCTCGCATGACGCAACCGCCGAACAGTCCGCCGCCGAACGGTCCCCAGGGCCAGCCGCAGGGCCACCCGAACCAGGGCGCTCCCCAGGGCCCGCCGCCCGGCTACCCGCAGGGCTACGGCCAGCCGCAGTTCGCCGCGAGTCCGGTGAACGCGGGCAGCGGCAGCTACATCCTCGCCCTCAACGGCCAGGAAGTCGGCCCGCTCGGCGTCCAGGATCTGCGTTCTTTCACGCTCGACGGCCGCGTCCGCTCGAACTCGCAGGTCCGCGATGCCCAGGGCGGCGGCTGGTTCGAGGCCGGCAACATCCCGGGCCTGTTCTCGGACAAGGAATGGCTGACCGCGACGCTGCTCTCGTTCTTCGTGGGCGGCCTCGGTGTCGACCGCTTCTACCTCGGGCAGACCGGCCTCGGCGTCGCCAAGCTGCTGACCTGCGGTGGTCTGGGCATCTGGACGATCATCGACTTCATCCTGATCGTGCTCCGCAAGGTCCCCGACAGCGACGGGCGCGCCCTGCGCGGCTGACACCCCGCCTCTGTACCGGCAGCCGCCGCGATCGTCCCCTCGGGGAGGATCGCGGCGGCTTCTTTTCACCGCCCCTCCGCGCCGGTCTTTGGCAGGATCGAGGACATGAAGGTCACCTCATTCGGTCACTCGTGCGTCCTCGTCGAACTCGCCGGAACGGCGATCCTCTTCGACCCCGGCAACTTCTCCTCCGGTTTCGAGGGCCTCACCGGTCTCGATGCCGTCCTCATCACTCATCAGCATCCCGACCACGCCGACACCGCGCGGCTGCCCGCGCTCGTCGCGGCCAACCCGGGGGCGGTGCGCTACGCCGATCCGCAGACCGCCGCGCAGCTGAACTCCGGCGGTGCGGCGGGGGACTGGTCGGTCCTGCGGCCCGGGGAGAGCGTCGTGCTCGGCGACGTCACCGTGCGGGGGTCCGGCGGGCGGCACGCGGTGATCCACCCTGAACTCCCGGTGGTCGACAACACCGTGTACCTGCTCGACGCCCCCGGCCGCCCCGCGGCGTTCATGCACCCCGGCGACAGCTACTACATCCCGTTCGAGCGGGTCGACGTGCTCGCGCTCCCGGCCGCCGCACCGTGGATGAAGCTCAGCGAGGCCGTCGACTATCTGCGCGGCGCCGCGCCGCGGGCGGCGTTCCCGATCCACCAGGGCGTGCAGTCCGACGCCGGGCGGGCGATCCACAACGCCCGGATCGACGAGATGAAACCCGAGGGGACCGAGTTCGTGATCATCGCACCGGGGGAGTCCCGGGAGTTCTGACCTCCGCCGTGGACCGCTTTCGGCATCCGGCGGAGGACGGATTCTCCGCGCGCTACCGCAGGGCGGCGAGAACCTCGTCGTGCAGCAGGCCGTTGGTGGCGACGGCGCTGCCGCCGGCCGGCCCGGGCGTGCCGTCGAGTGCGGTGAACCGTCCGCCCGCCTCGCGGACCAGCACGTCGAGCGGCGCGAGGTCCCAGAGCGACACCTCCGGCTCGGTCGCGATGTCCAGGGCGCCCTCGGCCAGCAGGCAGTAGCTGAAGAAGTCGCCGTAGCCGCGGACCCGCCACACGGCGTCGGTCAGGTCGATGAACTCGTCACGGATCCCGCGGTCCGCCCAGCCGGACAGGCTCGCGAACGAGAGAGAGGCCGCCGCCAGATCGCCGACCTGCGAGACGCCGAGGCGGCGCGGCTCGCCGCCGCCGACCGCGGCGAAGGCGCCCTGCCCGGACACCGCCCACCAGCGTCGGCGCAGGGCGGGTGCGCTGACCACGCCCACCACCGGGACGCCGTCGTCCAGGAGCGCGATCAGGGTGGCCCACACCGGGACGCCGCGCACGAAGTTCTTGGTGCCGTCGATCGGGTCGATCACCCACTGGCGGCCACCCGGCACCGCGTCGCCGCCGAACTCCTCGCCGAAAACGGCGTCCGCGGGGCGCTCGGCGGCGAGCAGATCGCGCAGCAGGCGCTCGCAGGCCAGGTCGGCGTCGGTCACCGGGGTCAGGTCGGGCTTGCTGTCGACGCGCAGGTCGATCGCGCCGAACCGGTCGGTGGTGAGGGCATCGGCAGCGTCCGCGAGACGCAGCGCCAGGTGCAGATCCGCGGTGCGGGCATCGTCGCCGGGCGGGGTGGAATCCATGATCACCTAGGGTAGACGGCATGGGGACCTGGTTCACGGTTGCGTTCATCATCCTGCTCGTCGCGACGCTCGTCATGATGCTGGCGCGCCGGTCCGGCCGAGGATTCGCGCAGGGCGCCCCCGGCGCGGGCTACGCGGCGGGAACGCTCACCATCACCGGCGTCAGCGGGGCCGGGGCCCGCGACAAGAACGAGCAGGCGTACTTCACCTTCACCGGCACCATCGTCGGCCCGCAGACCGCACCGACCGAGGTGTACGGCACTCTCGCGCTGGGACCGGCCGATCAGGAGCCGAAGATCGGCGACGACAAGCCGGTGATCTACAAGCCGGGCAAGACGGCGACGAGCTGGCGATTCGGCACCTTGGAGGGGTAGGCACGCCGCGAGTCGGTACGCTGGCATGCTGTGCACCCCGATGTCTCCGCTGATCTCGACGCCCTGAACACCACGCTCACCACGGTGGAGAAGGTGGTGGATCCGGACGAGCTCCGCAGCCGGATCTCCGAGCTGGAGATGCAGGCCTCGGACCCCGAGCTGTGGAACGACCAGGACCACGCGCAGCAGGTCACCAGCCGGCTGTCGCGGGCGCAAGCCGAGCTGCGCCGCGTCACCGACCTGCGCTCCCGCCTGGACGACCTGCCCGTGCTCTACGAGCTGGTCGAGATGGAGGAGGGCGACGCGCAGACCCAGGCGCAGGCCGACGCCGACGCCGAGCGCGCGCAGTTGCGCAAGGAGATCGAGGCGCTCGAGGTCACCACCATGCTGGCCGGTGAGTACGACTCGCGCGAGGCCGTCGTGAACATCCGGTCCGGCGCCGGTGGCGTCGACGCCGCGGACTGGGCGCAGATGCTGATGCGCATGTACATCCGCTGGGCCGAGCAGCACGACTACTCCGTCGAGGTCTACGACACCAGCTACGCCGAGGAGGCAGGCATCAAGTCGGCCACCTTCGTGGTCCACGCGCCCTACATGTACGGCACCCTCTCGGTGGAGCAGGGCACCCACCGCCTGGTGCGGATCAGCCCCTTCGACAACCAGGGCCGCCGCCAGACGTCGTTCGCCGAGGTCGAGGTGCTGCCGGTGGTGGAGACCACCGACCACATCGACATCGACGAGAACGAGGTGAAGGTCGACGTCTACCGGTCGTCCGGGCCCGGCGGTCAGTCGGTCAACACCACCGACTCGGCGGTGCGCCTGACGCACATCCCGACCGGCATCGTCGTCACCTGCCAGAACGAGAAGAGCCAGCTGCAGAACAAGGCGTCGGCCATGCGCGTGCTCGCCGCCAAGCTGCTCGAGCGTAAACGTCAGGAGGAGCGGGCCCAGATGGACGCCCTCAAGAGCGACACCGGCGCGAGCTGGGGAAACCAGATGCGGTCGTACGTGCTGCACCCGTACCAGATGGTGAAGGACCTGCGGACCGGCGTCGAGGGCAACAATCCGACGCAGGTGCTCGACGGCGACCTGGATCAGTTCATCGAGGCCGGCATCCGCTGGCGGATGGACGACGATGGCGAGTCCTAATCCCGGTGCCACACACCTGAGCACGGCGCTCGGGCTGCCCGAGTGGATGGCCTATCTCGAGGAGCAGCTGGCCACGCGCGGTCTGGCGATCATGCTCTGGATCGTCGGCGGCATCCTGATCGCCCGGTTCCTCCGGTGGATCGCCGACAGGTACGAGGCCCGGGTCGACCGGAAGTTCCATCACTCCGACGCGATCGTGCAGACCGAGGACGCCAAACATCGGCGTGCCCTGGTCGACGTGGTGGTGTGGACGCTGGTCGCCGTCGTCGGCGTGATCGTCTTCTTGCAGGTCATGGAGCTGCTGAACATCAAGACCTCCAGCCTGGTGGGTCCGACCGCGGTGATCGGCGCCGCGCTGGGTTTCGGTGCGCAGCGGGTGGTGCAGGACGTGCTCGCGGGCTTCTTCGTGGTGGCCGAGCACCAGTACGGCTACGGCGACATCGTCCGGCTCACGGTCGGTTCCTCGGCGCTTGCCGAGGGCACGGTCGAGGACGTGACGCTGCGCGCCACCAAGCTCCGCACCAGCGACGGCGAGCTGATCACCGTGCCGAACGGCCAGGTGATCAAGGTGAACAATCTGTCGCGCGAGTGGGCGCGGGCCGTCGTCGACGTCCCCGTCCCTGCCGACGCGGACATCTCCGTGGCCACCGACGTCCTGCGTGACGTGGGTGAGAAGTTCTTCGCCGACCCGGCCTGGCACAAGCTGCTGCTCGACGCCCCCACCCCGCTCGGCGTGACCGACCTGGAACTCGACGCGGTGACCGTGCGCATGGTCGCGCGGACCCTGCCGGGCAAGCAGTTCGAGGTGGGGCGCGCGCTGCGCGTGAAGATCGTGCAGGCGCTCGCCCGCAACGGCATCATCGTCACGGCGACCACCAACGGCCACACGAACGGGGGTGGCGATGAGTGACGGCGGTTCGGCACCGGAGACCGGCGACGACGGGATCGCGACCGCCGCGCCGGGCGAGACCGTCGAGGCCAAGAAGACGGCCGTCGCCGAGGAGGCGCCGCACAAGTGGCGCGACCGCTGGCGGCGGGTCAGCCACATCTACCGGACCCGGGTGCGCACCACCACGGTGCTGCTGGTCGCGGTGTTCATCGGCGGCATGATCCTGTACCTGTTCTCCGCGAGCCACTACGGGACCATCCCGCAGCCACACCAGCCGCGGCCCGCGGCCACCACGCCGGCCCCGACGACCGAGCCGAGCCGCAGTGTGGAGCCGTCGAGCACGCCGCCGAGCACCAGCAGTTCGGAGCCGTCCGAATCGCCGTCCACCGGCGGACCGGAGACGTCGACGTCGTCCGGGAACTGGCGCGATCTGATCCCGGGCGTGCGTCCCACGACGCCGTCGAGCAGTGCGCCGCCGACGTCGTCGTCACCCGCGCCGCGGGCCGGTGCGACGGAGACGTTGCCTTCCGGCTAGAGCGCGGGGGATGGGGTCTCGGGGCCCGCGAAGTCGAGATCATGCGTCGCCGCGATCGGCACGCCCCGGCGCCGCCTGAGCGGGACTCTCAGGCGGCGTCGTTAGACTCCGTGCTGTGATCAAGCTGTCCGACGTGACGATGCAGTACCCGAAGTCCAGCCGGCCCGCCCTGTCCGACCTCACCCTCGACATCGACCGCGGCGAGTTCGCGTTCCTGATCGGACCGTCCGGGTCGGGCAAATCGACCTTCTTCCGTCTTCTCCTGAAAGAGGACCGGCCGACGGCCGGCGACGTCTGGGTCGGCGACTTCCACGTCAACAAGATCAAGGCGCGCATGGTGCCCAAGCTGCGCCAGTCCATCGGCTGCGTCTTCCAGGACTTCCGGCTGCTCCAGCAGAAGGACGTCGCGGCCAACGTCGCGTTCGCCCTCGAGGTGATCGGCAAGCCGGCGTCGACGATCCGCGAAACCGTGCCCGAGGTGCTGGAGTACGTCGGCCTGTCCGGCAAGGCCGATCGCATGCCGCACGAGCTGTCCGGCGGCGAGATGCAACGCGTCGCGATCGCCCGCGCCATCGTCAACCGGCCGGCGGTGCTGCTCGCCGACGAGCCGACCGGCAACCTCGATCCGGAGACCTCCGAGGAGATCGTCGAGGTCCTCGACCGCGTCAACCGGCGCGGCACCACGGTGGTGATGGCCACCCACGACCGGCACATCGTCGACTCGATGCGCCGGCGGGTCATGGAATTCGACAACGGACGGCTCGTGCGCAACGACGAGACCGGCGTCTACGGGATCGGCTAGGAGGCGAAGATGCGAGCAGGATTCATTCTGAGTGAGGTCTTCACCGGCTTCCGGCGGAACCTCACGATGACCGTGGCGATGGTGCTCACCACCGCGGTGACCCTCGGCATGCTGGGCGGCGGCCTCCTGGTGATCCAGATGGCCGACAAGAGCCAGAAGATATTCCTCGACCGCGTCGAGATGCAGTTCTTCATCAACAAGGACGTCAGCGCCCGGGACACCAACTGCACCGAGGACCCGTGTGCGGTGGTGAAGAAGGAGATCGAGGCCGAGCCCGGCGTCGCCTCGGTCACCTATATCAGCAGGCAGCAGTCGTTCGAGGCGGCGAAGAAGTCCTGGGAGCAGGACAACCCGGAGATCGCCGAGCTGATGAGCCCGGACTCGTTCCAGGCGGCGCTGCGCGTCCGCGTCTCCGACCCGAAACAGTTCGGCCGGATCCTCGACAAGTTCCGCACGGCGGAGGGCATAGACGGTGTCCTCGACCAGCGCGAACTGGTCAAACGTATCTTCAGCGTGCTCGACGGCGCGCGCAACGCCGCGTTCACCATCGCCGCCGTGCTCGCCGTGGCCGCGATCCTGCTGATCGTGAACACGGTGCAGATCGCGGCGTACACCAGACGCACCGAGGTGTCGATCATGCGGCTGGTCGGTGCCACCCGCTGGTACACCCAGCTGCCGTTCCTGCTGGAAGCGGTGCTCGCCGCGATCGTCGGTGCGCTCCTGGCCATCGGCGGGCTGTTCGCCGCGAAGGTTTTCTTCTTCGACAAAGCGCTCGGCGACCTCTACGGTGTGAACATCCTGGCACGCATCACGACGGCCGACGTCTGGTACGTCTCCCCGTGGTTGCTGCTGACCGGCGTCGTGCTCGCGGGTATCACCGCGTACGGCACGCTGCGGGTCTACGTCCGGGAGTAACGCCGATCCGACGGAGGAGGTTCGGGGTTTCGGCCGGAGGCCGTCACCGGAAAGAACAGCCTTCAGTCGTCCATCGTTGCGCATTGCGCAACACTGCGATCAGAGAAGGAGTCTGCGGTGCCCAGGGAGAAGGGCCGGTCGGTGATCGCCACCAACCGGAAGGCGCGGCACAACTACACCATCCTCGACGAGTACGAGACGGGGATCGTGCTGCAGGGCACCGAGGTGAAAGCGTTGCGCGACGGCAAGGCGTCGCTGGTCGACGCGTTCGCGACCGTCGAAGACGGCGAGATCTGGCTGCACGCGCTGCACATCGCCGAATACGGCCACGGGTCGTGGACCAACCATCCGGTGCGCCGTAAGCGCAAGCTGCTGCTGCACCGCGGCGAGATCGACCAGCTGATCGGCAAGCTGCAGGACGGCAACCTCACGCTGGTGCCGCTCGACATGCACTTCACCGACGGCTACGCGAAAGTGCAGCTCGCGCTGGCCCGCGGCAAGCAGGCGCACGACAAGCGCCGCGACATCGCCGAACGGACCGCCAAGCGCGAGGTGGAGCGCGAACTCGGCCGGCGCGTCAAGGGCATGTGATGGCCGTGCGGCGCGCGCTCGTGGCGGTGCTCGTCGCGCTGCTAGGCCTGGCCGTACTGACCGGTTGCGGCGAGAAGCCGGCGCGGGAGCACCGCGCCGCACCGCCGCCGCCCGGCTGGCTGATCGCCGTGCCCGACGGCTGCCTGGTCACGTCCGGTGACGTGCGCGCCACTGTCGACGTCCTCGCCGGCCGCCGGCTGGCCCAGGCCGGCTACCGCGACATCTACCTCGCCTGCGACGGCGACCCGCGCCTCATCACCGACGACGACCGCGACTACGTCGCCGACCACGGCATGTCGCTCTGGACGGTCCGCACCGACGACGAGCGCGTACGCGACGCCGTCGACGCCGCCCAGCCGCAGACCGGCCTGCGGACCGCGCTGACCCGGGCGGTGATGTCCGGCCACCCGCTCACCGTCTCCGGGGACGCCTCGGCGACTCTGCCCGAGGAGAACCTGCCGCTGCTCATCAACCCGGCGGTGCTGGCCGTCGCCCGCGACCAGCGCCCGGCGGCCGGTGCCCGCGTCGCCGGCGACCCGGGCGTCTTCTCCCGCGCGATCGGGACCACCGGGCTGCTGGTCTCGCTGACCAACACCGGTGATGAGCCGGTCGTGCGCTCGGTGGCGATCGCCGACCTGAATCTGGCGGGCGACGACTCCGTTCCGGCCACCGACCTGTGGACCGGCGACCGGTACCGCTCGGCCGCCGGCCGCCTCTCGGTGGAGCTGGCCCCCGGCGATTCGGCGCTGCTCCAGATCGGCTGATCTCGACTTCGCTCGATCGTCGCGGACTCTGCTCGATCATCGTGGGGAACCACCCGCTGAATATCGGGATGAATTCTCGGGGCGATCGCGTTACCATAGGTAGTCCGTCAAAGCGGCGGGCTACCTCGGGGCTGATCGGTTTCGACTACGTGCATCGAGGTAGGGGAAGCGTGTCGGTGCAGGCTAGAGACCACCGTAAGCGTCGCAGCAACCAATTAAGCGCCGATACCAATCAGCGCGACTACGCTCTCGCTGCCTGATCAGCGAGGCTAGTCTGTCGGCCCGGATCTCTGTTCCCGGATCCGGATGCCGGCATCAGCTAGGGAACTCACCGTCGTTCGCCGGTCGCGGGCGGGGACGGGACATCCAACAGCGACTGGGATCGTCATCCCGGCTTGTTCGTGAGACCGGGAGATCCAAGTAGAGACGGAGCGGACTGCACACGGAGAAGCCCTACCGAAGTGACGGAGGACCCGGGTTCAATTCCCGGCAGCTCCACCGAAGGACCGGCCCCTCACCCACTCGGGTGAGGGGCCGTTTCCGTCCCGCGAACGGGCAGAACCGTCGATACTGGGTGGGTCGGCCCCGGAAAGCGACAGTCGGTCGGAATCCGCGACAACCGCCCGAAGAGCGACGCCCGCAGGTGTCGCGTCTCGCCCGAGTGTCGCGGCCGGCGGCCGAGTGTCGCGAAGCGGCGGGCCCGCGGCGCGCCGGATCGGAAAACGGGCGGGCGGGTGGAGGAGTGGAGGGGAGACGACCATGAACCTGAGCGAACTGCGGGGACAGCGGGCGATCGTGACCGGGGCGACGCACGGGATCGGGATGGCCACCGCGCGGGCACTCGCAGGGGCCGGGGTCCGGGTGACGCTCGCCGTGCGCGACGCCGAGCTCGGACGGCAGCGGGCCGCGGAGTTCGGGGGCGACTGCATCGTCGAGCACCTCGACCTCGCCGATCTCGACTCGGTGCGCGACTTCGCCGGGCGGATCGACGGCGACGTCGACCACCTGATCAACAACGCCGGAATGTTCCCGCACCGGCACGACCACACCGCCGACGGCTTCGAGATCGCGATCGGCACCAACTTCCTCGGCCCGTTCGCGCTCACCACACTGCTGCTCCCGCAGGTCACCCGGACGATCGTGTGCGTGGCATCCGACGCGCACAAGGCGGCCACCCTCGACCCCGGCGACCTCGACCTCGACCGGGCCCGCTGGAATCCGGCCCGCGCGTACGGGCGATCGAAGCTCGCGGTGATGCTGTTCGGGCTGGAACTGGACCGGCGCCTGCGGGCGGCCGGGTCGCCGGTGCGGGCGATGCTCACGACCCCCGGCTGGGTGGCCACCAACATCTCCAGCAAACCCGGCTTCGGCTGGGCCCATCGCGCGGTGCGCGGCACGGCCGGACTCCTCGCGAACGACGAGGACGCGGGCGCCGCGACCACCCTCTACTGCCTCGCCGAGCCGATCCCGCCCGGCAGCTACGTCGGGGTCGACGGGTTGTGGACGCTGCGCGGCGAGCCGGTGCTCCTCGGCCGGTCGCGCACGGCGTGCGACTACGCGCTGGCCGGGCGGCTGTGGGCTCGGGCGGAGGAGTTGACGGGGGTGTCGTCCGGGCTCTGAGCCTCCGGGTTCGAGCGGTTTGGCTTCGACTCACCCCTCGCCCTGCGGGGCGCGGGGCGGCTCGGCCGGCGGATCGGCGGTCGTGGGGAAGTACGACCGGTAGCGTGCGTACGCCCGCGACACCTCGTCCTCGGTGAGGCCGAACTCCGCCAGCGAATACCGGTGCACGCCGTGCGCGTGTTGGGCGTGCGACTCCCGGTGCTCGGCCATCTCGGAGCGCACCTCGTCGGTCAGCGGGAAGCCCGCGGCGTCGTAGATCCGCGCGACCTGGGCCATCGGGTCGGCGACGAGGTCGTCGTACCGCACGTCGAGGAACACCTCGGGCCGCCGCTCGCGGACGTCGAGCGCCCGGTTCACCATGTCGACGTTCCGGGCGAGCCAGTGCCGCGCCACCGCCTCGGCGTCGACCTCGTCGGAGAACATCGAATGTCCGTGGGCCAGCATCGACGAGAACGACGCCGTGGTGCGCACCGGGTCGCGATGCGTCTGCACGATCACCGCGCCCGGGAACACGTCGAGCAGCACGTCGAGATGTTCCAGATGCGCGGGGGTCTTGAGCACCCAGCGCGGCCGGTGGTCCTGCCGGGCGAGTACCTGGAGCAGCAGCTTCAGGTACTCGTATGACGCGTGCATGTCCTGCCCGGCGAGCCACCGCGCGTACGACGGCACGCGCAGCATGGCCTCGGGGACCTGCGAGAGCAGCGAGTACTCCTGCAGCAGGACGTCCTCCTCGGGACCGTCGGCCTCCACCGCGTGGATCGCGAAGAACCGCGGATTGAGGTACCGCAGCGCCCATTCGGCGGCGCGGGTCTGCGCGATCCGCAGCCGCGGCCGGCCCGGCTTCTCGCGCCTGCCGGGCAGCAGGTGCACCACCTCCCACGACTGCACGGCGCGCACGTCCGGATCGGCGGCGATCAGCCGGTGCAGCATCGTCGTGCCGCTGCGCTGCAGCCCGGCGATCACGATCGGTGGTTCGATCGGGATCTCGGTGATCTCCGGGTGGGCGGCCACCAGCGCGGCCACCCGGAGTCTGGTGGTGAGCAACCCGTGCAGCCGGGCCCGGATCACCAGCGAACCGAAGAAGCTCAGGTGCGCCTCGTCGATGATCGACGAGGTCAGCATGTCGAGCGCCTCATCGACGTCGGGGTCGTCGGGCCAGGGCAGACCGGTCGCCGCGGTGGCTCGTCGCCGCAGCGCGTCCGCGCCGAGGTCGACGGTCGCGCCGCGTCGTGCCAGCAGCCGCCCCGCCGCGTTGAGAGCGGCGATCGGACGGCGCTGGAAGGGCTGGAAGGTCACGGCAGACCGGGCACGTCGGCCACCGGCACCACCCGGGTACGCGGCTGCGGGTGCGAGGCGGCCTTGATCCACCGGAAACTCATGGCGCCGCACTCGTGCCCGGTGGTCTCGATCCAGTTGGGCACTCCCGGATCGGTGTGGGCGACGACGATCCGCACGCTCCCGTCGGCCCGGTACTCCGCGGTGTGCTTGTTGACGTGGATCCGGTGGTACCGGTAGTCGAGCGATTCCAGCCAGTGATTGTCGAGCTGGAAGTTCCAGCCCTCGCAGTCGGGGACCTGCGCGTCGATCACCAGGGCTTCGTCCGGCGCCAGCCGCCAGTAGGAGTGGTAGTAGACGATGTTCGGATCGCCGCCGGCCTTCAGCGAACGGTCCGGGTCGAACATCGGCAGTTCGTTGGCGTGCCCGGCGAACTCCTTCGCCCACTTCGCGAAGAGCATCGACGCCCCGGCGACCAGCAGGCTCGCCTTGCCCAGACCGGCGTCGACCTGCGCGCACGTCAGCGGCGCCGGTGCCTGCGCGCCGTCGAGAAGTTCGATGGACAGCTCGGCCGGCACCTCCGTGGTGCGGTCGGCGAAGGTCTGCCGCACGATCAGCAACCCGGTCTCCGGCGTCATCGGCAGCCAGTTTCCGGGATGCTCGCGGGCGCTGACGACCAGCTCGAACCGGCCGTCGTCGCCGATCTCCAGTTCGGTGGCCTCGACGTAGCCGGTGGTCGGCATCTGGCCGCCCTGGCCGTAGTCGCCCGCCTGCGTGCCGAAACCGAGGTAGTCGACGGTGCCGCGGGTCCCGGTGATCAGGTACTCCAGCCCGCCGTCGATCGAGGCGTTCATGTAGTAGTTGTCGGGGTTGTCCGAGCCCATCTTCGCGGTCTCGTGCACCATCCGCCGCAGGACCGGCGCCCGGACGTCGCCGTATTCGACGAACGCCTCCAGCCCGGCGCGCGTGAGCCGGCTCAGATAGCGGTAGCCCTCGGCCTGGGTGAGGGGATCGGCCGGGGTGCCGGGGAAGACGATCGCGGCGCCCGCCGCCTTCAGGGTGTCGCAGAACTCGTCCCACGACGTCCCGCTGACCACCCGCTGCTCGGCGACGCTCTCCGGGGTCTGGCCGCGCAGCCGCAGCCAGGTCAGCCGGGCTTTCTTGAATCCGCCGAGCGCACCCGTCGCCAGCGTCCGTCCGTTCATGGTCGGTCCTTCATCGTCGAGCATGTCCTGCGATCGAGTGTGTCAGAACGCGGGCATTCCGGGACGCGATGACTACCATCGACGCGAACGTCTCGCATCGATCGACACGACAGGGGGGCGACGGCGATGACCGACGCGCAGCAGAACGGCCCGCACGAACAGTCCGAGGGGGAGACGCAGGCACCGCCGTCGGTGGAGCCGCCCATTCCGTCGCAGCAGGTCTACGCCCCGCCCGGCTACGCCCCGCCCGGTCACGCCCCGCAGGGCTATGCACCCCAGGGCTCCGCGCCCGCGTCGCAGACGTATCCGCAAGCCGGAACTCCGGCCCCGTACCCGGCGTACGCACCCCAGTTCGCACCGATGAAGCGGCCGAAGCTCAACACCGGTCTGACGCGTATCCTCGGCGGTCTCACGATCGTCGCCTGGCTGCTGGTCATCGCGTTCGGGTTCCTGAACTTCACCCTGATCACGCCGCACGCGAGCGGGGTGGCGTCCACGGCCGACGGCTGGGGCCGGTGGACGCACCAGGGACCGGCGCTCGAACTCTACGACGGCGCTTCGGCGTCGTTGCTGATGGTCGCCATCATCCCGGTCATCCTGCTGGTGCCGACGCTGCTCGGCGCCGTGTTCATCCTGTGCAATGTGGGACGGCGCGCGTTCTTCATCGTGGACGCCGTCTTCGCGGCTCTCGCCACCGCCGCGATCGGCTACTTCGTGGCGCGGCCCGACGACACCACCCTGGTGTCCGACACCCGATCGAACGACTACATCATGTCGCACTACGACTTCGCGACCGGCGCGGGCGGCTACCTGATCCTGGTGACCTGCATCCTGGTGATCATCATGTCGATCGCCGGCGCGGTGCTGGCGCGCACCGGACCGTGGCAGCCGGCCGCCACCACCGGATAGACGCGGAACGGATCAGTCGCGCGCGAACCAACCGACGACGCCGAAGATCACCAGCGTGACGGCGATGAGGATGCTGATCAGGACCCAGTTCCAGGTCGGCCCGGAATCGGCGGGGTTCGCCGGCAGCGGCTGGATCTGCACCGTGGGAACCGCGAGCTTCTCCGGCGTCACCGTGCCACTGTCCTCGGCCGGATTGAACAGGGCGTTGGTGCCGACGGTGAACCCGATCTCGGTCACATTGCCCGAGCGCTCGTTGGTGAAGTGCACGCGGTAGGAACCCAGGCCCTGGTCGAAGTCGGACATCAGCAGCACCGTGGCGTTGCCGTGCTCATCGGCCACCACGAACGGCTGCGCGCTCAGCCCGTCGGGGCCGTCCACCTTGATCAGGTAGCGGTCCAGCGGCTGCGCGCCGGTGATGTCGATCTTGGCGGTCTCCGACTGCAGGATCTGCGGCCGGTCGACGGCCAGCATCGTCGTGTCCGAGGGATCGAACGCGATCGGTGCCCACGCGTCGTTGCGCTGCGCGACGGCGGCGGGATCGGCCGGGTAGGCGGCGATGAAGCAGGGCACCTTGAGGCAGTTGACGTCGTGGATCTTCGGATAGACCTTGAGGGTCGTGGTGAACCGGCCGCGCGCATCCGGCGTCACCGTGACCGGGTCGGCGTGCAGCACGGGCCGTCCGGCGATCGGCCGGGCGACGGTCTGCGCCACCTGCAGTGCGCGGCCCTTGGCGAACCCGCTGCCGGCGACCGTGACCTGGGTGCCCGCGCGCAGATCGGTGTGCGGGGTGACGACCAGCGTGGGAGCGGTGCCGGTGCGGAAGGAGATCGGCGTCGACCGGATCTGGCTGCGGTCGGCGCCGCGGGCCCGAGCCGGGATGGTCGTGACGAAGCAGCGGGTCTTGCCGCAGTCGATCCGCGCGAAGCTGCGGCGCACCGAGAGCGTGGTCGAGAATCCGCCCTGGGCGTCGGTGGTCACCCGCGTGCGGCCGGAGTGGGCGACCGGGATACCCGTGTTGGGCAGCGCGATGGTCTCCATGACCAGCAGCGGAGTGTTCTTCGCGAAGCCGCGGCCGGACACCGTCACGGTGTCGGTGGCGTTCAGGTCGGTCGACGGTGTCACGGTCAGCGCGGCGCCCGCGGCGGGCTCGGCGGCGACCGGACCGGGCCCGGCGGCGACGGTCAGCACGCCCAGCAAGAACGCCACCAGCACGAGGGACAACCGCCGAACGAGCCCAGGGGTGGACTGCGGACGCATACTTCTGTCTCCTCGCGGCAAGAGTTCTCCTGATCGAGGTAAGCATAGGCAAGGTCGCGGCGAATCATCCTCTTCGGGCCGGGATCTGTCCCGGTATGCAGCAAACATGGCCCGAATCCGTCGCTACGTGAAAAGGCCCCGATCGCCGGACGGCGGTCGGGGCCTCTTCTGGCAACCGGCTACTTGGTGCCGGAGAAGACGTGAAGGAGCGTCTCGAGAACCTGCGGGTTGTCCTGGATCAGAGCCCAGAGTTGCTGGTCAAACATGGAGATCAGTTCCTCTCGTTCATCTGTTTGTACGACTACGAATCTAGCGGCGCCGGGCGGCCGCCGCAGGGATACAGATCACATCCGGTCCGGACATCCGGTGTTCGCTTCCGGTGCTGCGGGCCTGTGACCAGCGCAAACCCCCAGTCCGGCGGCCGGTCTGGGGGTTTGCTGAGAATGCCGTCGCCGAGTGTCAGAGTTCGAGACCGTTGATCACCTCGTACAGTCCGTCGGCGTACGCCTGGCGGACCTTCTTCTTGTCGAACTTGCCGACCGACGTCTTCGGGACCTCCTCGCCGAACGACCACCGCTCGGGCACCTGCCAGCGCGGCACCCGCTCCTCGAGCCATGCGCGCATCGTGGGCACGTCGAGCGTCGAGCCCTCGGTGGTGACGGCCAGCACGAACGGCCGCTCATCCCACTTCGGGTCGGGCACGCCGATCACGGTGCACTCGAGGATCTCCGGGTGGCCGGCGATCACGTTCTCCAGGTCGACCGAGGAGATCCACTCGCCGCCGGTCTTGATGATGTCCTTGGTGCGGTCGACGATCGTCATGTACCCCTGCGGGCTGATGGTGGACACGTCACCGGTGCGCAGCCAGCCGTCGTGGAACTTCGACGGATCGGACACGTTCCCCTCGGGCGAGTAGTACGAGCCGGTGATCCACGGGCCGGACACCTCCAGCTCGCCGCTGGTCACCCCGTCGTTCGGCAGCACATTGCCGTCCGAGTCGACGATGCGGGCGGCCACCGCGGCCGGGAAGCGGCCCTGGGTGATCCGGAACGGGAAGGCCTCTTCCGGGTCGGTGACGTCGGCCGGCGGATGGGCGACCGAGCCCAGCGGGGAGGTCTCGGTCATGCCCCACGCATGGACGATCGGCGCGTTGAACTCGTCGAACTTGCGCACCATCGACGGGGGGACGGCCGAGCCGCCGACGGTGACGCTGCGCAGGTGCGAGATGTCCTGCGGATGGGATTCGAGCAGCGCGGCGACGCCGGACCAGATCGTGGGCACGGCCGCGGCCATCGTCGGCCGGGCCTCCTTCATCATCGCCAGCAGCGGCTCGGGCTGCAGGAAGCGGTCCGGATGGAGCAGGCTGGCGCCGGCCATCATCGCCGCGTACGGCATGCCCCAGCTCATCGCGTGGAACATCGGCACGATCACCAGCGCGAGGTCGGAGTTCGCCAGTGCCATGCCTGCGGTGGAGATCACCTGGAACGAATGCAGATAGATCGAGCGGTGCGAGTAGACGACGCCCTTGGGGTCGCCGGTGGTGCCGGAGGTGTAGCACATGGCCGCAGCGGCGTGCTCGTCCAGCTCGGGCCAGTCGTACTCGGTCGATTCGCCCTCGAGCAGGTCGTCCCAGGCGCGCACGGTGACGCCCTCGGGCGCGCTGAACGCGTCGGCGGGGCCGTTCACGACGACGACGTCGGTCACCGACGGCACCTGCGGAACATAGTTCTGCAGGAGCGGGGCCACGCTGGCATCGACGAAGACCACCTTGTCCTCGGCGTGGTTCATGATGAACACCGCCTGCTCGGGTGAGAGCCGCAGGTTGAGCGTGTGCAGGACGGCGCCCATCGAGGGAATGGCGGCGTAGAGGGCCTGGTGCTCGTTGTTGTTCCACATGAACGTGGCGACCCGGTCGCCGATGCCGATGCCGAGTTTCGCCAGCGCGTTCGCCACCCGCGCGGCGTTGTCGCCGATCTCGCTGAACGACTCGGTGCGCAGTCCCGATCCGGTCCACGTGCTGACGGTGGCCTCCGGGAAGAACTTGCGGCTGTGCTCCAGCAGGCTGGAGATCGTCAGCGCGCCTTCCTGCATCGTCGACTGGATCATGTGTGCGGACTCCTTCGTTGGGTGAGGCCCTCGGCAATCGGGCCATCTCAGTGAGCTACCTCACGGTATCCGTTACCGTGGTGAGGGCGGAGCGGACTGCAACAAAATCGCCGAATGTCGCAGACGCCGGGACGGTGAGACGAGGTGCGCATGACCACAGTGCAGTCGCCCGATGTGGTGGTCCTGGCGCGCCGCGCCTTTGTCGAGTCGGGCCGGATCGACATGGGTGCTCTCGCGACGGCGGCCGGCATCAACCGCAGCACCCTGTACCGCCGCTACAAGGATCGCGACCGGCTGCTCGGCGAGGTGATCTGGACGATGGCCGCCGCCGCGCTGGACGACGCGTTCGCGCGCGCCACCGGTCCCGGCGGTGCGCGCATCGCCGACGCGATGGGGCGGTTCGCGACGAGTTCGGTGCGTTCGGCGCCGTTCATGGACTTCCTGTGCCGCGAGCCGGACCGGGCGCTCCGCGTGGTCACCAGGCGCGCCGGCGGCGTCGCGGGCCGGATCGTCGACCGCATCGAAGGCGAGGTGACGGCCGAGGTGGAGGCCGGGCGGCTGGCCGTCGTGCTGCCGCCGCACGACACCGCGTACGTGCTGCTGCGCATCACCGAGTCGTTCGTGTACGCCGACGCGCTCGCCGGGGAGAGTCCCGATCCCGCCAAGGTCCGGCAGGCGTGCGCCGCACTGCTGGGTGTTCACGAAGGTCTGAGGAGGAGCTGATGGTCTCGCTGCGCGGGCTGTACGACACGATCGAGAAACGGGCCACCCCGGTGATCGAGGACCTGGTCCATTCGGACGGGTTCAGTGACGTCGCCACCACGGCGATGAAGCTGCGCAAACGGGCGGGCCGAGTCTTCGAGAACGTCGCCGCCGACGTGCTGCACACGGTGAATCTGCCCGCGGGCAGCGATGTGCGCCGGTTGCGGCGCCAGATCGGTGAACTGGACTACGAGATTCGTCGCCTGCGTCTGGAACTGGCGGAGCGCGCCACCGAGAAGGAGGCCGGCGATGGCACTGATTCCTGACCCGCGCGGCATCGTCGACCGGGTTCGGCAGGAGGTGGAGCGCAACGCCCTGCGGGCCCGCAACGGGATCAAGATGGCCGTCGGCGCGTCCGAGCCGCCGACCGGGGTGACGCCGCGCGACCCGGTCTGGCGCAACGGGCGGGCCACGCTGTACCGCTACCGGAACGACGACGTGACCCACGGCCCGCCGCTGCTCATCGTGTTCTCGCTGTTCAGCCGCGCGTACATCCTGGACCTGACGCCCGGCAACAGCTTCATCGAACATCTCCTCAAGGCGGGATTCGACGTCTACCTGATCGACTGGGGCGAGGCCGACGAGCGCGACGCCCGCAACGGCCTCGAGTACTACGTCGACGGCGTCATCCCGGCCGCGATCCGTGAGGTGTGCCGCCGCTCGCACTCCGGTGAGGTCAATATCCTCGGCTACTGCTTCGGCGGGGATCTGACCCTGATGCACGGCGCGCACCATCCCGACGCACCGATCCGCAGCCACACCGTGGTCGCCTGTCCCGTCGACTTCGACCGGATGCCGCTGCGCGACGCGTTCGGCGGCGGCACCGCCGCCGACGTGGACGAGATACTCGGCGACGACGGCAACATCCCGGCGAACGTCGTCTTCAGCGCCTTCCGGAGTCTCAAACCCGTGGCCGAGGTGACCGGTTACGTCGACCTGCTGGAGAAGCTGTGGAGTGACGACTACGTCGCCGCGTACCAGGCGATGAACGGCTGGGCGACCGATCACGTGCCCCTCGCGGGCGCCACCGCGCGGCAGCTGCTGGGCCTGATGGGCGACAACGCGCTGATGCGCGGGAACGTGGTGCTCGGCGGCGACCGGATCGACCTGAAGGACGTCACCGTCCCCTTCCTGGCGGTGCTCGGCGAGAAGGACCACATCGTGCCGCTGGACGCGGCGCGGCCGGTGCTCGACCTGATCGGTTCCGAGCAGAAGACCGAGCTGTGCCTGCGCGGTGGGCACATCGGGCTGGTCGTCGGCCGGACCGCCGCCAAGACGACCATCCCCACGATCATCGAGTTCCTGAAGAAGCAGAGCGAGGCGCTGGTATGACCATCCGGAAGTTGACGGACACCGACGGCGAGGCGCTGCGGACGCTGTGGGGGAGCCTGTCCGAACGCGACCGCACCCTGATCCGCGAAGACCTGACCGATCCGGGCCTCTTCGATCAGTTGCTGGCCGGCTCGGACTACCGGTGGGCCTGCGAGGACGACGGCCGGCTGCTCGGCTACGCGACCGTGCACCGGTTGCCCGGCTGGTCGAACCACGTCGGCGAGCTCCGCCTCGTCGTCTCCGCCGACGCGCGCGGCCGCGGGTACGGCGCCGAACTGGCCAAGGAGGCGATGCGCTCGGCGTTCAGCGACGGGGTGACCAAGATCGTCATCGAACTGCCGACCGACGCCGAGGGGGCGGTGGCGCTGTTCAGCAGGCTCGGCTTCACCGGCGAGGCACTGCTGCGCGATCACCTGAAGACGCGCGACGGCGATACCCACGACCTGCTGGTGCTGGCGCATCACATCGAAGACGGCATGAACACCATGGCCTACACCGGCATCGCCGATGAACTGGTCTGAGCGACGAAACGAGGAAGAAGCATGACAGTTCTGGACAAGTTCCGGCTTGACGGCAAGGTGGCGCTGGTGACCGGTGCGTCCAGCGGCCTCGGCGTGGGCTTCGCGAAGGCGCTCGCCGAGGCCGGCGCCGACGTGGTGCTGGCCGCGCGCCGCACCGACCGGCTCGCCGAGACCGCCGACGCGGTGCGGGCTCTGGGCCGCAGGCCGCTGCCGGTCGGCTGCGACGTGTCCGACCCGGCCGCATGTACGGCCGCGGTCGAGGCCGCGATCGCCGAATTCGGGAAGGTCGACATCCTGGTGAACAACGCCGGGATCGCCAGCTCGGTGCCGGCCACCCGGGAGGATCCGGCGGAGTTCCGCCAGGTGATCGACGTGAACCTGAACGGCACCTTCTACATGGCGCAGGCCTGTGCGCGCGTGATGCAGCCGGGGTCGTCGATCGTGAACCTCGCCAGCATCCTCGGCATCACCAGCGTCCTGATGCCGCAGGCGGCCTACAGCGCGAGCAAGGCCGCGGTGATCGGCCTGACCCGCGACCTGGCGCAGCAGTGGACGCCGCGCAAGGGTATCCGGGTCAACGCCCTCGCCCCCGGCTACTTCGATTCGGAGATGACCGCGGAGTTCGACGAGGGCGTGCTGGAACGCTACGTGATGCCGCGCACCCTGTTCGGGCGCCTCGGAGGTGTGGGCGAGCTCGACCCGGCGCTGCTGTTCCTGGCCAGCGATGCGAGCAGCTACCTCACCGGGGTCACGCTGCCGATCGACGGCGGCATGCTGGTCAGCTGAGAAAGGACCGATCATGACCACGACGGTGTCCAAACTGTCCGGCAGCAACGTCAAATCGCCGAGACTCCTGAGGTGGGCGTCCGACGGCCCGCGCGCGACCATGGAGTTCGCGACCTACCTGTCGACCTGGCCGGCGATGCTGGCCGCCCCGGTGAGCGACGACCTGCAGCCGATTCTGGTGCTGCCCGGGCTGGGCACCGCCGACGTCGCCACCGTGCCGCTGCGCCAGACCCTGCGCCGCCTCGGCTATCCGACCTACGGGTGGAGGCTCGGCGTCAACATCGGGCCGAGCGCCAAGATCACCGCGGGCATGCGTGACCGGCTCGCCGAGGTCTACGAGCGCCACCAGGCCCCGGTGTCGGTGATCGGGTGGAGCCTCGGCGGCATCTATGCCCGCCAACTGGCCCGGGAGACACCGGAGATGATCCGGCAGGTGATCACCCTCGGCAGCCCGATCAAACTGGAGCGCCACAGCCAGAGCAACGCCCGGCACCTGTACAACCTGCTGCGCCGCTTCCACGTCACCGATCTGCAATTGCCGCTGGAGGCCGATGCGCCGCCGCTGCCGATGCCGTCGACCGCGTTCTACAGCCGGACCGACGGCATCGTCGCCTGGCAGGCGTGCCGGGACAACCCGGGACCGATGGCCGAGAACATCGAGGTGCTGTGCAGTCACTTCGGGTTCGGGCACAATCTGCCGACGGTGTGGGCGATCGCCGATCGTCTGGCGCTGCCCGCGGCCGAGTCGCCCGCGCCGTTCCGCCCGCCACGCTGGATGCGGTACGCCTATCCGGGACGCTGACGCCCGGGCCGTCGTCCCGTTCGGCGCACCACGCCGGGACCGCCGGGACGCGATTCGGCGAACACCGCCTCGCAGCGTGCATTCGACGACGGCCGCGTCCCCCGGCGGGAGTGACGCGGCCGTCGTCGTACGGCCGGAGCTTACGGCTCGGCGATCAGGTTGTAGTCGGTGATCAGCTTGCCGACCTCATTGTCCTGGAACTTCGCGTACACCCGCTCGCGCAGGAAATGCGGACCGGGCAGTTCCACCTCGGCGCCGTCGCGCAGGCGCGAGGTGGCGTTGAGGAGTTGGCGGACATCGTAGGTCGATCCGAAGACCTCCGGGACCGCGCGCTCGATGTCGAGGAGGGTGTAGACCGCCTCCATCGGCGTGCGCACCGAGTACTCGGTGGTGAAGATACAGTCGCGCGTCGGGCTCTCGGAGAACTGGCCGATGAAGGCGAAGTTCACCGAGCCGGCCGGCACCACGTCTGGCCGGTCACCGGACTGGCGCGGCATGAAGAACGCGGTGACGTACGGCATCATGCACGGGACGGCCTTCGCGCCGGTCGCCGCGAGTTCGTCGATCTGATCGGTGGGGACACCCATCTGGTACAGCCATTCGCGGGTGATCTCCTCACCGGTGCATTCGGCCATTGTCTTGTCGACGTAGTCGCCCTTCTTGTCGGGGAACAGGCCGTAGACCCAGACGACGATCTGGTCTTTCGGTTGCTGCTTGAAGTGCGGCTGCCGGTTCACCGTCCAGCTCAGCAGCCAGCTGGAGTCCTTGGCGGTCACGATGCCGCCGGTCACCACCTTGCCGCTGAAGGGATCGCGCTTGCAGATCTTGCGGATGTACTCCGGGATCCGGGTGTCGAGCGTGGTCACCGTGCACGACTCCCACTTGGTGGCGTCGATGTCGCCGCCGAAGACGTTCGGACGACCGAATGCCGGATCCTTCGCGGCGATCCGCCGCCACAGATCCCATGCCGGCGCCGGCCCGCGGTTGAGCTTGGCCGGGGTCTGGTGATCGCCCTCGTCGGAGTTCTCGGTGAGCGAGCCGATCGTCATGAACAGCAGATCATTCGCCGAGAGCTCGGTCGTACCGTCCTCACCCTTGCTGGTCCAGTGGATCCGCGTGGCCTGTTTGCGGGTGCCGTCGACGTCGAAGTCGACATCGGTCACCGTCGTGGAGAAGCGGAACACGACCCCCTGATCCAGGAGCCACTTGTAGAGCGGCAGGACCAGCGACTCGTACTGGTTGTACTTGGTGAACTTGAGCGACGACAGGTCCGGCAGACCCTTGATGTGGTGGATGAAGCGATGCAGGTACAGCTTCATCTCCAGCGCGCTATGCCACTCCTCGAAGGCGAACATGGTGCGCCAGTACAGCCAGAAGTTGCTCGCCAGGAACTCCGTGGAGAAGAAGTCGCTGATCTTCACGTTCGCCAGTTCCTCGCGGGTGGCGAGGAACATGCGGACCAGATCCTTCTGCGAGGCGTCGTCCATGTCGAACTTGCCGTCGGTGTGCGCGTCCTGGCCCTGCTTCTCGGTCACGCGGCACAGCGAGAAGTTCGGGTCGTCCTTGTTGAGCCAGTAGAATTCGTCGAGCACGCTGGCACCGTCGATCTCCAGCGACGGAACGGAGCGGAAGAGGTCCCAGAGACACTCGAAATGGTTCTCCATTTCGCGGCCGCCGCGGATCACGAAGCCCTTCTCGGGCTCCTTGATACCGTCCAGGGCGCCGCCCGGTAGATCGAGTTCCTCGAAAACGGTGATCCTGTCGCCGGACATCTGGCCGTCCCGGATCAGGAACGCGGCGCCGGAAAGCGACGCCAGTCCGGATCCGACGAACCAGGCCGTCTTGTCGTCTACTCCGGCCGGCTTGCGCGGTCGGGCGAACGCCTCGTAGTTGCCTGCGTCGTGATGCATGGATTCCCCTCTGTGGATTGTTCGGTCGGCGCTGATCGCCCGATGGTGGGTGGCTATTTCGCGGAGTAGTCGTAGAAGCCGCGCCCGGACGCGAGACCCAGGTAGCCCTTGTCGATGTAGTCGGCCTTGAGCCAGGCGGCGAGCTTCTGCTGCTCGGCATCGCCGGACATCATGATGTTGTACGGCGTGTTGAGGCCGATGATGTCGTAGATCTGGAACGGTCCGAGCGGAGCGCCGGTCGCGATGCGCCAGACCTCGTCGACGGACTTGGGATCGGCGTAGTCGCCGGCGGCCAGCTCGGCGGCGGCGCTGAGGAAGGGCACCAGCAGTGAATTGAGGACGTAGCCGGCCTTCTCCTTGTGCATCGGGATCGGCACCATGCCGATCTCGGTGGCGCACTCGACCGCGGTGTCGAAGGTCTCCTTGCTGGTCTTCTCGGTACCCATGATTTCGCAGGTGTTGAACTGCCAGACCCGGTTGGCGAAGTGCATCGCCAAGAAGCGGTCCTCGCGGCCGGTGGACGGCGCGATGTCGCTGGGCAGCAAGGTGGAGGAGTTGGTGGCGAAGACGGTCTTGGCGGGTGCCACCTCGTTCAGCTTCGTGAAGGTCTCGTCCTTGATCTTGAGCACCTCGGGTACGGCCTCGATCACCAGGTCGGCATCGCCGGCCGCGGTGGCTAGGTCGGCGGTGAAAGTGAGGCGCCCGAGGGCCGCGTCGACCGATTCCTGGGTGGCGCCGGAGACTTCGGCGAGGTACGTCTTGGCCAGATCGCGGGCCCGATCCTTCGCTTTGGCGAGGATCTCGTCGTTGAGGTCGTAGGCGGTGACGGTCTTGCCCTTGTATGCGGACTGGAAGGCGATCTGCAAGCCGAGAACGCCGGTGCCGAGGACGGTGAGGTTGGTGATTGTCGACATGTGGTCCACGCTATCGGCGGGACGGCGGCGCTAGGCGACGGGCGACTCCCGCTACCGATACCGTGACGCTGGCCCAGAATGGGGTCTATCGAACTACTCGCGGAAGGTCACTCGTCCCGCATGGCGCGCGCGACGAAGCGAAGCGCCTCGCCCTGCCACAGCCCGATGTGATCGAGCATGGCGTGGCCGCCGTTCGGCACCGAGATGAAGCGCGCGTCCAGCCCGCGCGCGGCGAGCTCGGCGATGCCCTTCTCGGTGCGCCGAGGCCGGGTCAGGGTGTCGTTCTCGCCGTGGATCGCGAGCACCCGCGCGCCGTCGTGGATCTGCCGCCAGTCCGCGTACTGCCACCAGGGGGCGAGCGCCAGAATGTCGGTGACCTGTTCGTCGGCGCCGAGCTGCGCGACGATCCGGCCGCCCATCGAATGCCCGATCAGGGCGATCGGGGTGTCCGGGTACGTGCGCTTGAGCCGGTCCAGCGCGTTGCGCGCATACGGCATCGGGCTGGCCTGTCCACCGTTCCAGCCGTACACCCGGTAGGTGGCCTGATGGACCCGGACCGACCGGGGGAACCGGGCCTGGATCGACAGGCTGAACGGGTACATCCGCATCGACGGATGCTGGGTGCGGGAGAACGGCTGGTAGCTGAAATCGGTGCCGCCCGGCAAAACGAGGACGGCGAGCTTGGGGGAGGCCATTCCTGCACCCTATTACCCGGCTCGGTTCGCCGGTCGGCGGAGTCGGGGGTCGCACCATGTCTGGCGATCCCGCACCATGCCGGTCTCCCTTCGACCGCGGGTCGTCGCTCCGCTCCGCCACGCTCGGGATCGCCGAGTCGAGGCCACCCGCTCACCCCGTGCCGAACGCCGGTTGTGGCCGGGCGTCGCGCAGAACATCGGCCGTCTCGGGGCCGCGGACGGCGATCTTCCCTCGGCGGTGCTGAGGCGGCCGGTCTTCTGCGGATCTTCTCGGCCCGCGCGACCTCCACTATGCGGGCAGTCGGCCCTCGGCGACGTCCAGCACCCACTGCTCCACTTCGCGGCCCTGCTTCCTCAGAGCGGTGGCGCGGAGCTTCGCTGCGGCGCGGCGCGCGCCCGGGCTGTTGCCGCGGAGTTCCCAGTCGGCGTTCTCGCGCTGACGCCTGCTCTCTTCGAGATCCACCGTCGCCTCCCTCATCGCCGACTCTCCGTGAATGCCACGACTATATCAATCTCACTGGCCGTGACCAGCGGCGATCGGGTCAGTGAATCGAGTGTTTCCATACCGACCTGCTGATGGCTCGGCTCGTCGGCGAGGGCGAGTTCGATCGCCCACTGCCACCGTTTCCACCATTCGGCGCGGGCCTGTTGCTCGGCGCGTTCCCGGCGATCGTGGTGCTCGGATCGTTGACGTTGCCAGAGCGTCGCGATGACGCCGAAGCCGGCGGTCAGACCGACGACCAGAGTCACCCACTGTTGCGCACCCATCGTCCACCCCCTCTGGTATCTCGACTACGACTCACAGCGTCGTCGATACGCGCGGGCGGCGACAGGTGCCGGGAGCGAGTCTGTGGACAACCCGGTTCGTCCACAAGAGGGCCGGGGTGGGACTTGCGTTCGCGGACCATGTCTGAGGCGCTGAGCAATCGGCGAGACAGTGGCAGAATCGGCAGGTATGGCGCACCCGCGGGCCGGCGCACCGGCGCTCGAAGAAGACCTGATCGACGTCGATGCCGTGCGGCGCGCGTATTACGACCTGGCGCCGGACCCGGCGAACCCGGACCAGCGCGTGGTCTTCGGCACCTCGGGCCACCGGGGGAGCAGCGTGAACGCGGCGTTCAACGAGAACCACGTGCTCGCGATGACCCAGGCGATCGTCGACTACCGCAACGCCGAGGGGATCGACGGGCCGGTGTTTATCGGGTTCGACACGCATCTTCTCTCGATCCCGGCGTGGCGCAGCGCGCTGGAGGTCCTCGTCGGGAACGACATCGCCGTGTTCACCGCCACCGGCGACGCGTTCACCCCGACCCCGGCGGTGAGCCGGGCCATTCTGGCGTTCAACACCACCCTCGACTCCGTCGAGTCCGGCCGGGCGGACGGCATCGTCGTGACGCCGTCGCACAACCCGCCCGCCGACGGCGGTTTCAAATACAACCCGCCGAGCGGAGGGCCGGCCGACGGGTCCATCACCTCGGTGATCGCCGCGCGCGCCAACGAACTCCTGGAGGCCGGGCTCGACGGCGTCCGCCGCGTCTCGTTCGAGGAGGCGCGCCGCAGCCCATTGGTCACCGACTACTCGTTCATCGACACCTATGTCGCGGCGCTGCGCGACGTGGTCGACATGGACGCGATCAAGGCGGCCGGATTCCGGATCGGCGCGGACCCGCTCGGCGGCGCGTCGGTCGCCTACTGGGGGGCGATCAAGGACTACTACGGGCTCGACGGGATGACCGTCGTCAACCCGGACACCGACCCGGCGTTCAGCTTCATGACGCTCGACACCGACGGCAAGATCCGGATGGACTGCAGTTCCGCGAGTGCGATGGCGTCGCTGATCGCGCAGCGGGCGTCGTACGACATCGCGACCGGCAACGACGCCGACGCCGACCGCCACGGCATCGTGACGGCCGACGCCGGCCTGATGAACCCGAACCACTATCTGGCCGTCGCCATCGACTACCTGTTCACGCACCGGCCGGGCTGGGCGGAGAACACGGCGGTCGGAAAGACGCTGGTGTCGTCGTCGCTGATCGACCGGGTGGTCGCCGGGATCGGGCGCGATCTGATCGAGGTGCCGGTCGGTTTCAAGTACTTCGTCGACGGCCTGGCGGACGGGACCATCGGCTTCGGCGGCGAGGAGAGCGCGGGGGCGTCGTTCCTGACGTTCGACGGCCGGCCGTGGTCGACGGACAAGGACGGGATCCTGCTGGATCTGCTCGCCTCGGAGATCCTCGCGGTGACCGGGAAGACGCCCTCGCAGCGGTACGCCGAACTCGCCGAGCGCTACGGATCGAGCGCGTACGCGCGGATCGACGCGCCGGCGAACCGGGAACAGAAGGCCCGGCTCGCGGCGCTGTCGCCGGAACAGGTCGAGGCCACCGAACTGGCGGGGGAACCGATCACCGCGATCCTCACCGAGGCGCCCGGCAACGGCGCGGCGATCGGCGGGCTGAAGGTGACCACGGAGAACGCCTGGTTCGCGGCGCGGCCGTCGGGCACCGAGGACGTGTACAAGATCTACGCGGAGAGCTTCCTCGGCGCCGAGCATCTCGCGCAGGTGCAGGCCGAAGCGCAGCGGCTGGTCGACTCGGTGCTCGGGTAGCACCGCTACAGTCGGACACGTGAGTAAGAAGCCGTCGCCGACCGGACAGACCGCACGTCACGAGCCGAGAGCGACCTCCAGTCGTTCGACGTACGTCCTGGTCGGCGCCGGTGTGCTGGTGATCGTGCTGATCGTCGCCGGGGTGCTGTGGCGGGCCAACAAGAAGTGGCCGCCGGTCGATGAGAAGGTGCTGGCGCAGAACTCGTCGTTCATCGTGGGCGATCGGAACGCGCCGACCACGGTCGACGTCTTCGAGGACTTCGGCTGCACGCACTGCAAGACGTTCGAGTCGACGTCCGGTCCGGCGCTCGCCGCCGCGGTGCAGGCGGGCAGCCTGCGCGTGCGCTACCACCTGCTGATGATCCGGGACTCCGGGTCCGGCGGCTACTCGTCGCGCGGGGCGGGCGCGGTCCTGTGCGTCGCCCGGCACGGCTCGGCGGACGGCGGCGATTCGGCGGAGGTCTTCACCCGGCTGCACGCCGACCTGTTCGCCAAGGCGGACGGCGAGTCGGGCAAGGGGCCCGACAACGCGCAGATCGCCGACCTCGCGGCGCAGGCCGGCGCCAACGAGGCGACGCGCACCTGCATCGCCGACGGTGCTCTCATCGGTGAGGCGAAGGCCATGGCGAAGACCTCCACCACACAGTTGGAGAACTCCAACAAGGGAGTCGTCGCGACGCCGACGGTCCTGGTCGCGGGCGAGCCGGTCGACATCGACGACGGCGGCCGATGGGTGCAGAAGCTGGTCACCGGAGGACCGTCGAGCTAGGCCATGTCTCCTAAATCTCTTTCCGGTCCTCGGCGGCCCGCTGAACGCCTGGCGGCGTTGTCGTCGGTCGCCCAGCGGATCCACCGATGCCTTCGGAGAAGATTTAGGAGGCACCGCCTAGATCCGGCGTACCGTCGGTTCCGTCACCGAAGTGAAGGAGGTCCGATGACCACGGTGCAGCCCGACGCCGCGCTCATGCCCGCCGCGTTCCTCGGTCACGGGAGCCCGATGAACGCGATCGAGCACAATCGCTACACGGAGGCGTGGTCGGCGTTCGGCCGGTCGATCCCGACCCCGCGCGCGATCCTGGTGATCTCGGCGCACTGGTACATCAACGCGTCCGCGGTGACCGCGATGCGCCTCCCGCGGACCATCCACGACTTCTACGGCTTCCCCCGCGAACTGTTCGACGTCGACTATCCCGCACCCGGCGCGCCCGACGTCGCCGAGGCGGTCGCCGACATCGTCAAGCCCACCTGGGTCGGCCTGGACGTGGACAGCTGGGGGATCGACCACGGTACCTGGTCGGTGCTGCGCCATGTGTTTCCGGACGCGTCGATCCCGGTGGTCCAGCTGTCGCTCAACGCCTTCGAGGGCCTGGACTACCACCTGGAACTCGGCCGCCGGCTGGCACCGCTCCGCGAGCAGGGCGTGCTGATCATCGGCAGCGGCAACATCGTGCATAACCTGCGGGCGCTCGACTTCTCCCAGCCGGACGGCGGTTTCGCCTGGGCCCGGCGCTTCGACGACGCGGCCGCCGAGCTGCTCGCCGACCGGTCGTCGGAGATTCTGACGCTCGATGCGCACCCGGACTTCGCGAGCGCGGTGCCCACCCCCGACCACTTCCTGCCGCTGCTCTACGTCGCCGGCCTCGCGGACGGCCGCCCGCTGGACCAGCTGATCGAGGGGTACAACGCCGGATCGCTGTCCATGACGTCGTACACCCTCGGGCTGAACGGCTCCGCGGCCTGACCGGGGCGGTCCGCTATCCGGGTCCGGGGCTCTCCGCGTCGAGCGTGATCAGCGAGCGGGTGAAGCCCGGCGCGGCGTCACCGAGCACCGCGAAGTAGCGGCGATCCGCATCCTCGACGGCTGCGTTGGCCCGATTCACCAGGCGGATGCCCTCCGCGGTGATGGTGAGAGTGCGGGCCCTGCGGTCGGCCGGATGCGCGTGGCGCTCGATGAGACCTTTGCCCTCCAGCGCGCGAAGGACCTGAGAGGTCATCATGTGGTCGGTCCCGGCGTGCTCGGCGAGATCGCGTTGCGTGACGGTCGCGGTGTCCTCCATCGAGGCGAGTACCGCGAGGAGCACGAACTGCACGTGGGTGAGATCGAACGGCGCCAGTGCGTGGCGGATCATGCGCTGCCACGAGTTCGTGACCCGCCACAGCATCAGCCCCGTGCTGGTCTGCGGATCGGGGTACGCGGTGTCGAGTGCTCCGCGGCGATCGTGCGTCACGCCGCATCCAGATGAGTGAGCAGCCCGGTCACGTTCGACCGTGCCGAGTCGCGCAGGCTCCTGCCGAGGAGCCGCTTCCACAGCGGAGCGAGTGGTCCCTCGACACCCACGACGACCTCGACGTCCGCGCCCCGCGCTGCCGGGTCGGCCCGGTGCTCGAAGATCAGTCTTGCGCCCGGCAGTGCGGAGGCCGTCGTGAACAGGCGGCCGGGTTCGTATGCCGTCACGGTGAATCTCGCGGCCGGACCGGATACCGGACGTAGGCGCCCGGACGCGCCGAGGTGCGCCTGACCGGTGAAGGTCACCTCGCGGACCGCGATGTCCCACTGCGGCCAGCTCTCCGGGGCGGCCCATCGAGCGAACACCGCCTCCGGCGAGTGGGAGGTGTGGGCGGTGCAGGTGTCGAGGATGATCATTCATTTAGTATGCGCGCTTACTATTTCTCGCGCAAAGTTCGTGCTATTGGGCCCAGGGCGGCGCGATCCGTGCGCCGTCATCGGCCATCTGCGCCCGCATGCCGCGCACGGTGGTGGCCCAGAGACTCGCCGGCCGGTCGGCGGTGTTGCTGACGCGCAAGCGCGTTCCCGACGGGACCAGGACCGCGTCGCCGGTCCGGGCGGTGAAGCGGTCGTCGTCGATCTCGACCTCGAGCGATCCGGACAGGATGTGCAGCACCTCTTCCTCGGTCATCGAGTGGGCCGCGCCGTCGGAATGCGGCGGGAAGTCTGCGCGCCAGGCGGCCAGTCGGGTGGCGCCGGTCGTGCCGTTCGCGAAGGCGCGGAATGTCACGCCGTGCAGGTCGTAGGTGGCGCTGGGGTCGGTCAGGTGTGGCATGGCGGTCTCCCTTGAGGCTTATGGTCAACTAGGTTGACTATAGATCGACAACTAGATTGACCACAAGGGTTAGGCTGGCGGTCGTGGACGACGTCGCGATGCCCTTCCTACTCCTCTCCGCCTTCCGCGGCATGGTCGACGCCGTGCACGCGCGCCTCGACGACGCCGGGTTCTCGGGCGTGCGGGCGACGCACGGCTTCGCCATGCAGGCGCTCGGCGACGGCTGCAGCAGCGTCGAACTGGGGGAGCGGCTCGGGGTGTCGAAACAGGCGGCGGCGAAGACGGCGGCAGGGCTGGAGGAGCTGGGGTTCCTCGCGCGTGAGCCCCATCCGGTCGACGGGCGTGTCCGGGTTCTGGTGCCGACGGCTCGCGGGCGGGAGATGCTGCGGCTGTCGGGAGAAGCGTTCACCGCGGAGGTCGGTCGTTGGCGGGCCGCGGCGGGCGACGACGCGGTGGACACGACGCTGCGCGCCCTCGCCGTCACCCCGTGGGGTCCACGGGGTGCGAGCGACTTCGGCGGCTGGCTCTGACCGCCGATCGCGGTCAGGCGGTCAGTAGGTGCGGATCTTCACCGCGGGTTGTGCGAGGTGCGGGCGGTCGGTCGTGACGCTGAACCGGACGGTGCCGCGGCCGGTCGTGACGTGCTTGCTGAATCCGCTCTGATTCTCGCCCAGGCCGGGCAGGTTGCCGCGCGCCAGGCCGCTCACCGCACCGTGACGTCCGGTGGTGAGATTGGTCCAGTGGACGGTCGCGCGCACCGCGCACGGCTTCCCGTCGCCGGAGATTCCGAAGAAGCCGCCGCTCACCCCGAAGTCGACGGTCCCGGGGGCCTCGCTCGCCGCGCGGGCGAAGCCGGTCACCTCGCCGGCGCAGGCCGGACCGTAGGCGATGGTGGGTGTCTGGGCGGTGCGCGCATCGCGCCCGCCCGGCACGAACGGCGCGGCCCCGGCGGTGGCCGTGGCGGGTGCGAGGATCAGGGCGGTGCCGAGCGCCGCCGCGACGGCGGCGCGTCGGGTGTTCCGGGTCCGTGTGCTCATGGTGACTCCCTGTGATTCGTTCCCTCTCTTCGAGGGTAGTGGGAGTCGTGAACAGGGGTCGTGACCTGGTGATTTGGTTGTCGTTCGCGTGGTCGGGTAGTTTAGCTAACGCACCCGCGAGGGTGAACAACTGAACACGGGGCTATGGCGCAGCTGGTAGCGCACCACACTGGCAGTGTGGGGGTCAGGGGTTCGAGTCCCCTTAGCTCCACCCTGAAAGGGCAGGTCAGAAGTATTTTCTGACCTGCCCTTTTCGTTGTCCTGAACTGCGGTGGCCACAGCCGAACAGCCGCGTGCTTGGCCTACCGTCGCCGGCGGTCGAGGTATCCGGCGATCGACTCGATCGCCCGTTCCAGGACCGGCGCCTCGGGCAGGCAGACGATCCGGAAATGGTCCGGTTCGGGCCAGTTGAATCCGGTGCCGTGGGTCACCAGGATGTGCTCCGATCGCAGGAGATCGAGCACGAACTTCTCGTCGTCATCGATGCCGAAGAGTTCGGTGTCGATCCGGGGGAAGCAGTAGAGCGCTCCGCGCGGCGGCACGCAACTCACTCCGGGGATGGCGTTGAGCGCCTCGGAGGTCAGTGCGAGCTGCTTCTCCAGGCGACCGCCGGGATCGACGATGCCGGCGGGCAGGGGCGAGCCGGGCAGGCCGGCGCCGAGGGCCAGCGGTATCGCGTGCTGGCCGGCGCCGTTCGGGCAGATGCGCATGTTGGAGAGCAGGGTGAGGCCTTCCAGGAGGTCACCGGCGCGATGGACCGGACCGGTGGCGACCACCCAGCCGGCGCGATACCCGCAGACGCGGTACGCCTTGGACAGGCCACCGAAGGTCAGGCACAGGACGTCGTCGCCCGCGGCGCGAGCGGCGTGGTGATGGCGGGCGTCGCCGAAGACCAGTTCCTCGTAGATCTCGTCGCTGAGCAGGACCAGCCCGTGACGACGGGCGATGTCGGCCATCCCGCGGACGGTCTCCTCGCTGTACACGGCGCCGGTGGGATTGTTGGGGTTGATGATGACCAGTGCGGTGGTCTTCGGGGTCACCTTGGACTCGATGTCGTCCAGTGACGGGTTCCAGCCGTTCGCCTCGTCCGCCCGGTAGTGCACCGGCACGCCGCCGGTCAGGTTCACCGCACCGGTCCACGTCGGGTAGTCGGGCGCGGGCACCAGGATCTCGTCGCCGGGGTCGACCATCGCCTGCAGGACGAGCGTGATGAGTTCACTGACCCCGTTGCCCAAGAACACCTCGCCCGCCGACACGTCGGCCACGCCGCGGCGCCGATAGTGGTCGGTGACCGCCTCGCGAGCGGCGGGAATCCCGCGCGAGTCCGAATACGCCTGTGCGGCGCCGAGGCCGGCGGCGACGGCCGTCACGATCTCCGGTCGCGCATCCAGCCCGAACGGGCGCATGTTCCCCAGATTGAGGCGCAACACGTCGTGCCCCTCCTCTTCGAGGCGCATGGCCTCGGTGAGGATCGGACCGCGAACGTCGTAGCGCACGTGCCGTAGCCGTGCGGACTGTCGAAACATCGTCATGCCGCTATTTCACCGCCATAGTGGCGAAGGCAGAAGATCCACTATCGCCGATTTCGTAGGACCACTTGGCGGATCGGTCACGACCTGTCGGCCTATGCTTGCGTCATGGCCCGCACGACCCGCGCCGAACCGCTGGTTCTCGACGACGTGTCGGGAACCGCCGATCTGGTGAAAGCGATCGTCGACGGCATCGCCGGCGGCGCGCTCGCCGACGGGGATCGGCTTCCGTCGACCCGCACGCTCGCCGCGCAGGTCGGGCTCTCGCGGGGCACCGTCGTCCGCGCGTTCGACGAACTCGCCGCCGCCGGCTTCGTGGTCGCCGCCCACGGCTCCGGTACGCGGATCAGCGCGGGGGCGTCGCAGGCGGCTCGTGCTGGGGCACGGACCCGCGGCGGCGACGATGAGGTGGCGGCGTCCGCGATCGAGCCTCGTCAGGGACGATCACGTCGCGACCTGCGCCCGGGGATTCCCGATGCGGAGCTGGTGGATGGACGGGCCTGGCGCCGGGCGGTCCGGACGGCCGCGGGCCGGGGTCTCGCCGGGCTGAATCCGTGGGAGGAGCCGAGCCCGGGGCTGCGGGCGGAACTGTCCGGGCATCTGCGCCGGCATCGGGGCATCGTCGCCGCGGACCCGCTGCTGTTCGACAGCTCGCGATCGGCGATCGCCGCACTGTGCGCCGCGTTCGTCGCCGACCGGCCCGACGCTCGCACGACGCCGTTCCACATGGAGGACCCCGGGTACCGCGGGGCCCTGCTCATGGCGCGGGAGCAGGGGCTCGACGTCCGCTTTCAGCGCACCGACGACGACGGTTTCCGCGTCGCCGATCTCGGTGACGAGCCCGGGGTCGTGTTCACCACGCCGGCGCACCAGTATCCGCTCGGCCACCGGATGAGCGTCGAGCGGCGGGTGGCGCTGGTCGACTGGGCGCGGCGGACGGGCTCGCTGGTGATCGAGGACGACTACGACGGCGAGTTCCGCTACGGCGTCGCGCCGCTGCCCGCGCTGGCGACTCTGCCGGGGGCCGCCGAGCACGTCGCCTATGTCGGTACCTCGTCCAAGTCGCTGTCGCCGGATCTGCGGGTCGCGTGGTGCGTGCCGCCGGCCGCGCTGCGGCGATCGGTCGAACGATGGCTGGCCGTGCACCGCCGCGGGCCGTCGTCGCTCCCCGCCGATGCGCTGGGAGAGTTCCTCGGCTCGGGGGCGATGGATCGCCATCTCGCCCGGGCGGCACGGGTGTACAGCGATCGCCGGGCCCGGCTGGTGACGGCGCTCCATCGGGAGTGCCCCGGCCTTCCGGTGACCGGCGTGGAGGCCGGGCTGCACCTGTGCGTGCTCCTCGCGGGGCACGACGACGAAGCGGTGGTCGACGCGCTCGATCGCGATGGTTGGCGCACACGGTCGCTGAGCAGTCAGTCGTCGGTGCACGCGATCTCCGGTCTGGTGCTGAACTATGCCCGGCTGAGCGCGCGCGACGCCGCGGAGTTCGCCGTGTCGTTGCGCCGCACTCTGCATGACCTGTGACGATCCACTGCGGACCACCAGCGGAAACCCCGCTTCGATCTGGATCGAAGCGGGGTTTCCTTGCGCGCTGTAGCGCGGCCCGGTCGCGGTTCCGGCTGGCGACGACAGGCCGGCTCGGCGTCCGGCTCAGCGGTAGCGGTCGAACACTCTCCGGGCGTTGCCGGAGTTGATCGCCGCGGCCTGCTCCGCGGTGAGCCCGGTCTCCTCGTCGAGGGCTCGGGTGAACTCCCGGGATACCGCGGCCGATGCGTACGGGTAGTCGCTGCCGAACAGAATCCGCTCTGGGTCGGCGAACTCGGCGAACGACCCGAAGGCGTACCGCCCCGAGGAGAGCGCGGTGTCGAAGTAGAACAGCCTGAACTGGGCGAGCAGCTCATCGGCCGTCGGTCCCTCGGGCTGCAGAGCGGGCTGGAGCTCGCAGAACCGCAGCACCGAGTACGGCACGAAGCCGCCGGCGTGCGACAGGATGATCTTCACGTTCCGGTAGCGGGTGAGGACCCCGTTGAACACCATGTGCACGGCGTTGCGGGTGGTGTCGAACGGGTAGTCGACCAGCGGCCCCGGGATTCCAGGCAGGGGAGCGAGTGGTCGTGCCGGGTGCACGAAGACCACCGCGGAGCGGTCGTCGAGGACTCGCCACAGGGGTGCCAGAGCGGGGTCACCCAGGTACATCCCGCCGTAATTGGACAGGAGAACCACCCCGTCGGCGTGCAACTCGTCGAGTGAGTACACGGCCTCGGCGGCGGCGGCCTCGACGTCCGGAAGCGGAACCGTGGCGAGGTTGCCGAACCGGGGGCCGTGGTTCGCGACCAGGCCGGCGGTGTACTCGTTCACGCGACGGGCGATGCCGGGGCGTTCCACCGAGGACCACCCGGTGACGCTGGGCGCGGTCAGCGACAGCATGCTCGTTTCGATGGCGTTGTCGTCCATGAACCGCAGATGCGCGTCGGGACTCCAGGCCGGCAGCGCCCAGCCCGACGGATCGCCGCCGTGCTCGGCCAGTGCTTCGCCCCAGAACGGCGGGATGACGTGGGTGTGGACATCGATTCGATTCGGTGTGTTCATGAGACCAATATCCGTCCGTCGGCGGGCCTCCGGGAGGGGAGCGATTCGTACCCCCTCGGAATCCGGCGATACCCGCGCCCGTGACCGATCATGCGCCGCTTCACGCCTCCGGTATCCGGTGAATCGCTGCGATAGTGTGCAGGTCATGAGTGGTGCCCGCGACCCTCGACTCCGGGAATTGGGGGCCTTCCTCCGCGCCCGCCGAGCCGACCTGCACCCCGATGCCGCCGATCCCGCTGTCGGGCGCAGGCAGGTGGCCGGGCTCCGCCGCGAGGAGGTCGCCGAGCGGGCGTTCATCAGCCGCGAGTACTACACCCGGATCGAGCAGGGCCGGATCGCGCCCAGCCGCGCGACGCTCGACCAGCTCGTCGTCGCGCTGGCGCTCGACGACGATCAGGCCCGGTACGCGCGGCGGTTGCTCGCGGAATCGGGCCAGGGTCCGCCGCCCGAATCGCGCCTGCGGGACCACGCGGTTCCGCCCGAGCCGATCGGCCGGCTACTCGTCGCGCTCGGCGGCCTCCCCGCAATGATGATCGGCCCAGGCACGTCCATCCTCGCCTGGAACGATGCGGCGGCCCGGATGTTCATCGACTTCGACAGGGTGCCCGTGGAACGCCGCACCTACGTGGATCTGCTGTTCGACGACGCCGTCTTCCAGAGCCGGTTCCGCGACCTGGACGCGATGCGGGACGTCGTGGTCGGTGTGCTGCGCTCCACCGCGACCGCACATGCGGGGGCCGACGCCGGCGCCGAGTTGGCGGACCGGAGTGTGGCGTTTCGGGAGCGCTGGCGACGGTTCGGCGTCGCGCAGCCACGCCAGCAGCTCGGGATCCCGTTCCGGGACCCGGAATCGGGTGACATCGAGGTCGATCAACTCGTCCTCGGCCTGGAAGACCCGGCGCAGCGGTTACTGGTGTACCTGCGTTCGGGGGCCTGACCTCCGCGAGCGCTCGACGCGCGCGGCGCCGTCGGCGACGGCTAGCGGGGGAGCGGGCTGTAGAAGACCAGACCGTTGCCGTCCTTGTCGTAGACGACGGCGCGGCGCTCGTGGGCGTCGTCGTACGGCGCGGTGACGATGCCGCCGCCGGCCTCTTCGATGGCCTTGGCGGCGCCGTCGACGTCGTCGGTCTTGATACCCACGACCACCTGGCCGGGGATCGGATGGTCCACCTTGGTCGCGAGGGCGACGGTGATGCCGTTGCCGTCGAGGGCGGCGTAGTGGGCGCCGTCGCGGAACTTGAGGGTGAAGCCGAGGGTCTCGGTGTAGAGCTTGATCGATTCGTCGAGGTTCTCGGTGGACAGCAGGATCTGCCGGGTCTGGAATTCAGTCATCATCTACCTCCATGTAGGTGCCCTGACCGAAGGCTAGCGCGGCTCGCGGGGCGGCAGGAGGATTGGGGTCGCGCGGATCATTTCTTCAGCGGAGGGAGGGGCATGCCGGACGACGCCGGAGCGGTGCTGTGGTGGCTGCCGGTCGGGGCGGGCGGGCGCGTCGTCGTGCACACGAGCGGCTGGTGGGAGTCGTATCGCGCGTGGCGAGAGCACCGTCGGCCGGCGCCGCTGTTCCATGCTGCATTGGAGGTGACCGCTGGTGACACGCGGTACGTGATCGAGATGGCCCCGGCATGGGGCGGCCCGGCCGGCCCGTGCGGCGTGGTCGCCACCGGTCCGGTGGGTCTCCGGCCGCTCGGGGCGCTTCGATCGTTCCGGTACGAGGTGCGGTGCTGGCCGAACGGGGTGATCCCGGATCTGCGATGGGCGGTCGGCGGGCCGATCCGGCTGCCGATGTCGGGGGAGCGTGCCCGTCGCGTCGTCGACCGGGTGTCCGAGGTGCCCCGGTTGGTGTGGGGACGCCACGAATTCGCGATCGGCGACATGTGGAACTCGAACTCGCTGATCGCCTGGTTGCTGCTGACATCGGGAGTCGACGTCGCCCGGCTGCGGCCGCCCGGCGGTGGTCGTGCGCCGGGCTGGCGGAGCGGCCTCGTGGCGGGCGGCGATCAGGGCGCGGCGGCCGGGCAGATGTGAGGCACGGTGGGGAGTCAGGCGCGGTACTCGTCGTCGGTGACGTGGTCGAGCCAGGTGACCACCTCGCCGTTCTCGTCGGCCTCCTGCATGGCGACATGCGCCATGAACCGGTCCGGAGTGGCGCCGTGCCAGTGCTCTTCACCGGGCTCGATATAGACGACGTCGCCCGGACGGATCTCCTGCACGCCGCCGGTTCGGGTGGCGACCAGGCCGATCCCGTCGGTGACGTACAGGGTCTGTCCCTTGGGGTGGTGATGCCAGGCGGTCCGCGCACCGGGGGAGAAGCGGACGTGCGCGCAGCCGATGGCGGTCTGCTCGTCAGGGTTGCGGATGCCGTCGATCTGCACGGTGCCGGTGAACCACTCGGACGGCCCGGCGCCGGTCCGGCCGCCGCTCTTGGTGAACTTCATTGCGGTCCCCTCTGATCGCTTCCGCTTCCTGCATACGCCGATCCCGCGGACACGGCAAAGGCGGCGGTGAAACGGCGCGGTGAGACCGGGATGCGTCCGCGCGGGGGCGGGGTCATCGAACCGAGAATTGTCGGTGACCTGCTCTAACGTGTCGTGCGAGGGGTTCGCCGAAGATGCGTATTCGAACACTTGCGCTAATGGTGCATTCGGACATATATTGAGGGTGGGAACGCAGTAGCGATAGTTGAGTGGCATGAGACTCATCGAGAGATGCTCGACCGACTGGGCGATGCTGCGGCGGCACGACGTCATCTGGGGGATGGATGAACGCGGTGGAATTGACCGATCTGGCCGACCGGCTGGCGGATGAGTTGACCATGGCGACCGATGGAGCGCCGCCGGGCACCCTGGCGGCCCTGTTCGAACGGCCTCGTCCGGCAGGCGACGATCGGGAACTGCTGGCGGTGACCGCGGCGGCGCTGCGGCTGCGGACCATTGCCGATCACGTACTCGCGTGCGCGTGTACGGCCATGGAGCGGGCCGAGCTGCCTGCCCGAAAGCGGGTGTGTTCCGCGGCCCGGATCCTGATGGGCCTGGGTGCAGCGCCCGCGGTCGCCCATCGTGCGGCCCGGTTGGGTCGGGCCGCGGCCGATCCGCGGTTGGCGCCGGTGACACGCGGAATGCGGGACGGTGCGGTGTCGGCCGAGCGCGCTGACGCGGTGGCGGCCGGGCTGGGGCACGTCATCGGTCGGGTGCAGATCGACGACGATGTGGCGGCGACGGTGGTGGCGTCGCTGATGGTCCAGTCGTGCCCGGCGCGAGTGAAGGACAAGGCGCGGGCCTGGGCGATCCGGCTCACCCCCATCGAATCGGACGACGGCCGTCCGCCGGTGGCCGAGCGCGACGAACTCAATGAGATGACGCTCGATCGCACCGATGACGGGCGATTCTCGGTGACCGTCGACCTCGACGTGCTCGCCGGCGAGGAATTGTCGGTGGCCCTGGATCCGCTGACCCGCCCGGTGCCGGAGCCCGACGGGTCGACGGACAGACGCTCGTCGAAGCGGCGGCGTGCGGATGCGTTCATGCAGATGGTGCGGTCATACCTGGCGCGAGGTGAGCGTCCAGAATCGGGCGGCGTGCTGCCGCATGTGTGCCTTGTGGTGCCGATGGGGATCACCGTCAACGGTCGGCTGACCGACGGCGCGGAGCCGAACAGCGGCCGACGTCGCCGAGAGGGGGGCGATGGTGCGGCAGAAGTCTTCCGGATTCCACTCGCCGACATCGACGGTCCGCGGGACCGGGTGGCTGGTGACGGAACGGCGGGTGTTCCGGTGCTGGGTTTCGGCGGGCCCGTCTCCGCGCGGACGGCGGAAATGGTGATGTGCGAGGCCTCGGTCGCCGCGGCGATGGTCGACGCGGACGGGGTGCCGCTGAGTGTCGGCCGGGAGAAGCGCCTGTTCCCTCCGGGCATCCGGAAAGCGCTGGTGATCCGTGATGGCGGCTGCGCATTCCCCGGCTGCGGGCTGCCGCCGAGTTGGTGTGACGCGCACCATTGCATGCCGTGGTCGCACGGCGGGGAGACGTGTCTGGACAACGGCGTCCTGCTGTGCCGCCGCCATCACGGTCTGGTTCACCACGGCGGGTGGGAAGTGTTCATCGGCCATGACCGGCATCCCTGGTTCGTGCCGCCCGCGGATCCGGATCGCCCGGGCCGGCGGTGCGAGCCCACCTGCGCGAACAACCGAAGAACGCTGACGATTCTGCCGGGCGCGGCCTGAACTCCGGGGCCGGTCGTGCCGGGTCCGCTCGCTTCGGCCGCGCCGGGGCCGGCCGTCGGTTCGAGACGGGGGGCGTTGAGGCCGGGGCGGCGGGTTGAGGGTGCCAGGCTCCGTTCGTCGGATGCCGGTTCAGTGGCGGAGCGGTTCTTCGTCGCGCGTGTTGTTTGAGAATTTCATATGGGGCCGCGGTGTCGGCTGCCTCCGGTGTCACGACCCCGCGGTCGCCTGCCGGCGGAGCCCGGTGAGGAGGAGATCCAGGCCCGCACGGAACTGCACGGCGTCCTCGTGCCCGGCGAACTCGTCGACGATGTAGTGCATGAACGGGTATTCGCCCGGGTCCAGGGCGCGCCACAGGTCCGCCTCGGCGGCGATGTACTCGTCCCGGCTGACGGTTCCGTCGGCCACCTCGGGCGGCGGTTGCTGGCCGAGGTCCGCAGCGGTGCCGATCACGAAGCCGAGTACCGCGGAGGTGGCGTGGAAACTGTCACGGGGATTCATGCCGAGTCGCATCACCTGCTCGCCGAGGAGTTCGTAGAGCCGCAGGCCGGAGGGCTGGGCGCCGGTGTCGCGCATGAGGTAGGCGCCGAGCCACGGGCGGTCGGCGACCGTGTCGAACAAGGTGACGGCGATCGACCGCAGGTCGTCGATGGGGTCGTCGGCGCCGGTGAAGCCGTGCGTCGCCTCGACGACGCCGGCCAGGACGTGGTCGGTGGCCTTGTCCAGGAGCTCGTCCTTGCTCGACACGTACCAGTAGATGCTGGCCACGCCGCCGCCGAGTCGGGCGGCGAGGGCCCGGAAGGTGAGGGCGGGCTCACCGGCCTCGTCGAGCAGGGTGACGGCCTCGGCGATCACCGCCTCCATCGAATGGGAGGCTCGCCGCCGGCGGCGGGTGGCGGAGTCGGGCTGTGCGCTCATACCCCCATGATTCCCTGTCCCGAGCGGGTCTTGCGTAGAACCGAACACCGTTCTATTCTATCGAACAGCGTTCCATTACCGAACGACGTTCGATACCGATTGGGGGTGCCCGCCATGACTCCCACCGCCGAAGCCGCGCCGGCCCGCACATACACGTCCCTGAAAGCCGCGTGGATCCCCCTCGCCGCGCTCTGTCTCGCGTTCTTCGTCGAGATGGTCGACAACACACTGCTCACCATCGCCCTGCCCACCATCGGCCGCGATCTGGGCAGCGGCACCATCGCCCTGCAGTGGGTCACCGGTGCCTACTCGCTGACCTTCGGCGGCCTGCTGCTGACCGCTGGATCGGCGGCCGACCGGATCGGCCGCCGCCGCGTCCTGCTGTGGGGCCTGGCCGCGTTCGGGCTGATCAGCATCGGCGTGATCTGGGTGGAGTCGTCCGGCTCGCTGATCGCACTGCGCGCCGCCCTCGGCGTGGCCGCCGCCGCGATGGCGCCGGTCACCAACTCGCTGGTCTTCCGCCTGTTCGAGACCGAGAAGCTCCGCATGCGGGCGATGACCCTGATGATCGTCGTGGGGATGAGCGGTTTCATTCTCGGCCCGCTGATCGGCGGCACGGCGCTCGCGCACATCCGCTGGGAGTGGCTGCTGCTGGTCAACGCGCCGATCGCGCTGCTCGCGTGGCTCGGAGTGCGGGCCGGCGTCGCGTCGGACCGCCCGGACGACCTGACCACCGAGAAGCTCGATCTCCCGGGTGCGATCCTCTCGATCCTGGCGATGGGCTTCGCGTGCTACACCCTGACCGCGGGCGTCGAACACGGCTGGGCGTCGGCCGTGACGCTCGGGTCGATCGCCGCCGCGATCATCGCGCTGGCACTGTTCATCTGGCACGAACGCCGCACCGACGAACCCATGCTCGATCTGAGCTTCTTCACCAGCGGCACGGTGCGCGGCGCGGCGATCGCCCAGATCGGTACGTCGATCGCGATGGCCGGGGTGATGTTCGGGCTGATCCTGCACTTCCAGTACGCCTTCGGGTGGAGCCCGATGAAGGCGGGACTGGCCAATCTGCCGCTGATTCTCACGATGATCGTCGGCACCCCGGTGTCGGAGTGGCTCGCCAAGACCTTCGGGCACCGGATCGCCTGCCTGGTCGGCGCCGCTCTGCTGGCGGGTTCACTCGCCGGCATGGGCTGGGGCGTGGAGCACGGCTACCTCGCGATCGCGATCTTCATGGTGACCCTGACCCTCGGCCTGCGGACCATCATGACCATCTGCGCGGTGGCCCTGGTCAGTGCCATGCCGGAGAACAAGACGTCGATCGGCACCGCCCTGAACGACACCGCGCAGGAGGTCGGCACCAGCATCGGCACCGCCGTCGTCGGCACCGCCATCGCCGCCCTGGTGACCACCGCGCTGCCCGACGGCCGGTGGAGCAGCGAGCTGGTGTCGTCGTTCTTCCACGGCGAGCGTGTGACCTATCTGGTGCTCGCGGCCGTCGTCGGTCTCGTGGCCGCGGCCGGAGCCCGGACGCTGACCGACTCGCACTCGGTGGACGAGCCGATCTGAGCCGAAGCCGGGTGCGCCGGACACGACCGGAGAGAAAACCGATTGCCGCCGTGTCCGGCCGCCCGCTATGGTCGACGAGACCCCCGTCCCCGACCGAGGAGTGATCTCGCAGTGCTGGTTCACGACCGTCCCCCGCGCACGACCACCCGTGCGCTGACGTCGTAGCAACCGCCCGCGCGCAGGTTCCCGTCGTCAGCGCCGCTGACGATCTTCAGGAGCCTCATGTCCACCGTTCACCCCTCCGTTGTTCTCACCGACGTCTCGTTCGCCTGGCCCGACGGCCGCCCCGTGCTCCGCGGCCTCACCGCGTCGTTCGGCGCGGGCCGCACCGGCCTGATCGGCGACAACGGCACCGGCAAGTCCACGTTGCTCGCGCTGATCAGCGGTGCCCTCACCCCGGACCACGGGGTGATCGACGTCGACGGCCGCGTCGGCCTACTCCCGCAGCAACTGGTACTCGACACCGCCGCGACGGTCGCCGATCTGCTCGGCGTGCGCCCGCAGCTCGACGCGCTGCGCGCCATCGAGTCCGGCGACGCCGATCCCGTGCACTTCGAGACCCTCGCCGACCGCTGGGACGTCGAGGCGCAGGCCCGGGCCGTGCTCGACGCCCTCGGCCTGGAATCGGTCGGCCTCGACCGGCCGGTCGGCGCGCTGTCCGGCGGCGAGACGGTCCTGACCGCACTGGCCGGATTGCGCGCCGCGGGCGACGACGTCGTGCTGCTCGACGAGCCGACCAACAACCTCGACCGGCCGGCACGCCACACCCTGTACGACATGCTCGAACGCTGGCCGGGCGCGCTGATCGTCGTCAGCCACGACGTGGCCCTGCTCGACCGGATGGACGAGACCGCCGAACTCCGCGCCGGGTCGCTGACCGTCTTCGGTGGGCCGTACTCGGAGTACCGCGCGCTCCTGGACGCCGAGCAGGCCGCGGCCGAGCAGGCGCTGCGGACCGCCGAGCAACGTCTCAAGGTGGAGAAGCGCCAGCGTATCGAGGCACAGACCAAGCTCGCTCGCCGGGAGCGTACGGCTCGCAAGGACTTCGAGAACAAGCGCAGGCCGAAGATCGCGATGAACCTCCGTAAGGGCGACGCGCAGGTCTCCGCGGGCAAGCTGCGCGGCGAACTCGACGACAAGGTCGATGCCGCGCGGGACGCCGTCCGGGTGCAGGCCGAGCGGATCCGCAAGGACGCCGGGATTCGCATCGAACTGCCCGATCCGGCGGTGCCCGCCGGTCGCCGGCTGGCGGAGTTCGGTGACGGCGCCGGAACGTCGATCGTCGTGCGGGGGCCGGAGCGGATCGCGCTGACCGGCCGCAACGGCATCGGCAAGACCCGGCTGCTGGAGTCGCTGATCCACGCCGGGAAGGCCGCTCCCGGCGACCTGAGCGGCACCGCGCTCACCGACCGGATCGGCTACCTGCCGCAGCGGCTCGATCACCTCGACGACACGGCGAGCATCGTCGACGTCGTCGCGGCCGCCGCGCCGCGGACCGCACCCGACGAGCTCCGCGCGCGGCTCGCGCAGTTCGGGTTCCGCGGTGACGCGATCCACCGGTCCGTCGGCGACGTGTCCGGCGGGGAGCGGTTCCGTGTCGCCCTGGCCGGGCTGTTGCTGGCCGACCCACCGCACCAGCTGGTGGTGTTCGACGAGCCGACCAACAACCTGGATCTCGCCAGTGTCGACGCCCTGGCCGGGGCACTCGACGCCTACCGAGGCGCGATCCTGGTCGTCAGCCACGACGATGCCTTCCTGAACCGGCTGCGGATCGGTACGCGGCTTACTCTCAACGAGGATGGACTGCGCGTCGTGCGCGAGTGACGGACGCCGTGCGGCCCGCGGCGTCGAGAGAGGGGTTCTGCGATGATGAGATGGCTGGCGGTCGCCGCGTTGTGGGTGCTCGGTGCCGCGTCGATCGCGCTGGTCGTCGTGGAGTCGCCGTGGTGGCTGTTCCTGACCGTTCCGCTGCTGCTCATCGCGGTGACCGGCGCCCACGACCTGTTGCAGCGACGGCACAGCATCCTCCGCAACTACCCGGTCCTCGGGCACTTCCGCTTCCTCCTCGAATCGGTCCGCCCGGAGATCCAGCAGTACTTCATCGAACGCGACTACGACGGCACCCCGTACGACCGCAACACCCGTACCACCATCTACGAGCGGGCGAAGGGCGTGAAGGACGTCGACCCGTTCGGCACCGAGCGCGACGTGTACCGCCCCGGCTACGAGTTCGTATGCCACTCGATCGCCGCGCAGCCGGCGCCCGAGGGCGTGCCGCGGGTGCGGATCGGCGGGCCGTCGTGCGCGCAGCCGTACGACATGGCGATCTTCAACGTGTCGGCGATGAGCTTCGGCGCGCTCTCGGCCAACGCCATCCGGGCGCTCAACGGCGGTGCGGCCAAGGGCGGCTTCGCCCACGACACCGGGGAGGGCGGCCTCAGCCCGTATCACCTGGAAGCCGGCGGCGACCTGATCTGGGAACTGGGCACCGCGTACTTCGGCTGCCGCACGCACGACGGGCACTTCGACGCCGCGGCGTTCGCGAAGAAGGCCGCCGCACCGTCGGTCAAGTGCATCTCCATCAAGCTGTCGCAGGGGGCGAAACCGGGACTCGGCGGCGTGATGCCCGGATCCAAGGTGACCCGGGAGATCGCCGAGATGCGGATGGTCGAGGCCGGTACCACCGTGGTCTCGCCGCCGTCGCACAACCGCTTCCACACCCCGGAGGGGCTGTGCGAGTTCATCGCCGAGCTGCGCGAGCTCAGCGGCGGCAAACCGGTCGGCTTCAAGCTCTGCGTCGGCTCGCGCAGCGAATTCCTCGGCATCTGCAAAGCCATGGTCGCCACCGGCATCGCACCGGACTTCATCCTGGTCGACGGTGCCGAGGGCGGCACCGGCGCGGCGCCGATCGAGTTCGAGGACAGTGTCGGCATGCCGCTCACCGAGGGCCTGATGACCGTGCACAACGCGCTCGTCGGCGTCGACCTGCGCGACGACATCCGGATCGGGGCCGCGGGCAAGGTGGCCGAGGGCTTCGACATCGTCAAACGCGTCATCCAGGGCGCCGACTTCACCCTGGCCGCTCGCGCGATGATGATGGCCGTCGGCTGTATCCAGGCGCAGCAGTGTCATACCAACCGCTGCCCGGTCGGCGTCGCCACCCAGGACCCCAAGCGCGCCCGTGCGCTCGACGTGCCCGACAAGACCGAGCGCGTCTACCGGTTCCAGCAGTCAGTGGTCGAGAACGCCAAGCAGTTCGTCTCCTCGATGGGCCTGAAGAGCTTCGACGACCTGCACCCGGCCATGCTCATGCGCACCGTCGGGCCCAACCACTCGCTGTCGTACGCCGACCTGTACGAGTGGCTGACGCCCGGTCAGCTGCTCTCGGATCCGCCGGCCTCGTGGCTCGACGATTGGGCGGCGGCCCGGGCCGACCGATTCGTGCTGTCGTCGCTCCAGGTGGACGATCCGACCGACCGGCCGCCCACGCACATCATGATGACCTCGCCGCACAATTCGCTCGCGGTCTGACGCCCACCCCGCATCGGCCGGGCCGCGGTGCGGGACTCAGCCGGCGGCGGTGCCGGGGTGATACCGCTTGACCCGCCGCAGCGTGTTCCGGTCGGTGTGATGCATCTCGGCGCCGGTGGCGGCCAGCCGCAGCCGCAGATCCGAGGTGTAACTGAACGTGTCGTCGTCGACGATGGTGAAGGTGCTGGTGAAGTCGCGGATCTCGGCGCGGTTCATCAGGTAGCGGTTCTGCAGGATACCGTACGACGGTTCACCCGGCTTGGCGTCGAAGTGGAGTTCGCGGGACTCGGGACCGGCGTCGCCGCCGGCCAGGATCGCGATACCGCGGCCGAACACGACATTGCGGATCACCTGCCCGTCGGCCTTGTCCCACAGCAGGAAACCGATCTCGTCGTGGAACGGATCCATCGACTCCTCGCCGTGCCGCCACGCCGTCATCGAGTAGTTCAGGCCCCACAGCTTCTGTCGGCCGTTCTCCTGAATCGGGATGGGCCGGAAGACGGCGCGCTCGAAGTACGACGTGTGGCTCGTTTCATCGTCGTCGTTGTGATACGAGAGGTCGACGCCGGCGTCGCCCTCCCACTCGCCGACGAGCGGGGTGAGCGGACCCAGTTTGCGGGGGCCGCGGATCTGGGCGGGGTCGATCGCGGGGTCGGCTGACGTGGTCATGACTGCTGCCTCCATGCTTCCGCCGCCGACAGCTCCGTCGTTCGGTCGGCGGGGCTGTCGGCGACCGGGAAATCTGCTGACCCTTGAAGTCTTGCATAGTGCAATGGATTTCTCGGCCGGATCGGGCAGATCGGGCTTTCGTGGATCTCAGACGGGCAGCCGGGACGGGCTGTGCTCCCCGAGCAGTTGGTGCAGCGCCTCGAGGCCGGCGGCGCAGCGGTCCCGCACCGCGGGATCCATGCGTTCCAGGACGCCGGACAGTTCGGCGCGGCGGCGCGCGATCACCTGCTCGATCAGCTGCCGGCCGGTGTCACTCGGACTCAGCGTCACCACACTGCGATTGGCCGGGGCGTCGCCCCGCACCAGCAGGCCCGCGGCCTGTAGGCGGGTGGCCAGCCGGGTGACCGACGATCCGGCGACCCCGAGGGTCTGCGCGCATGCGGTGGAACTCATCGGCCCCGATTCACTCAGCGCCAGCAGCAACCGGAACTGCGGAATCGACAGCCCGGATTCGTCGACGCTGCGCAGGGCGAGTCCGACGAGATCGCGGGTCGCGGTCTCGAACGCGGCCAGTTCGCTTCGGGAGGGCGTGTTCGGTCCGTCCGGCGTCATGCACGCGAGTATGGCACGACTTTCGACTCACCCGGATCGGTCGCCACCGGAGCTTTGTCGCCCGCGGCGGGCGGGTGATAGTCCTGTCCCGTGTTCGCCGGACGACAGGCCCGTGGTGTGGGGCTATCACTGCTGGCCAGCGTTCTGTTCGGAGTCACCTTCTTCGCCGCGGGCGTGGTCGACGCGGCCCCGGAGGCCGTGTTCGGCTGGCGCGGGGTGGTGACCGCTCTCTGCTATGGCGCCGTGCTCCTGGCCGCTCCGGCCCGGCGGCGGGCCCGCGACCTGATCCGGCGGTGCGCCGCCCGCCCCGCGCTGGTGGCGGTGCTCATCGTGAACGCCGCGCTGATCGGGGTACAGATGTGGCTGTTCGTCTGGGCGCCCGCGCACGGATACGGCCTCGATGCGTCGCTCGGCTATCTGCTGTTCCCGATCGGCATGGTGCTGGTCGGCCGGATCGGCTTCACCGAGTCGGTGACCGCGGCGCAGTGGACCGCGGTCGGCATCGCGTGCGTCGCCGTCGGCGTCAAACTGGTCGCCAGCGGGTCGCTGTCGTGGCTGTCGTGCGCGGTCTTCGCTGCGAACGTGGGGTACTTCGCGCTGCGCCGCCGGTTCCGGCTCGAGGGTCCGGAGGTCTTCGCCGCCGAGGTGTTCATCATGGCACCGATCGCGGTGGTGTTCATCGCGCTCTATCCGGCGGTGCCGTCCGTGAGCGCGGCGCTGATGGTGCTCGGAATCGGGGTCGGCGGCACCATCGCGGTGTCGGCGTATGTCGCCGCCGCCGGCCTGCTCAGCTTCCCGATGTTCGGGCTGCTGAGCTACGCCGAACCGGTCGGGCTGTTCGCGGCCTCGCTGCTGCTGGGGGAACACCTCGACGCGGCCGACGGCGTCACCTACGGTCTGCTGGCCGTCGCGCTCGCCGTCCTCGCGGTCGCGGGGTTCCGCGGACGCGGCGCCGCGGTGACCGCGGTCCCGCTCGACACCGTCACGCCAGCATGTCCTTGACCAGCGGGACCACCTTCTCGCCGTAGAGCTCGATGGAGCGCCGCTGCACCGCGTGCGGGACCGGCTGGTCGTACTTGAAGTCGAAGCGGTCCACCTTCAGCGTCCGCAGGGTGCGGGCGATCTTCGCCGCGACCGTCTCCGGCGACCCGAGGTAGAGCGAGCCCTCGGTGATCTCGTTCTCGAACTCGCCGGGTCGGGGCGCCGGCCAGCCGCGTTCGGCGCCGAGCTTGCGCCGGAAGGCCATCCAGCCGTCGTAGGCGAGTTCACGGGCCTGCTCGTCGGTCTCGGCGACCAGCCCGGGGGAGTGCAGCGCGACCCGCGCCCGGGGGACACCGATCTGATCCTGGGCTCGCTCGAACAGGTCGATGTACGCGGCGAAGCGCCCCGGGTCGCCGCCGATGATGGCCAGGAACAGCCCGCATCCGTGCGCGGCGGCGCGCACCACCGATTCGGGCGTGCCGCCGACGCCGACCCATACCGGGATCGGCGCGTCGGTGGTCGGAAACACCCGCTGGTCGGTCAGCGCCGCCCGGGTGGAACCGCTCCAGGTGACCGGCTGCGACCGGACGAGTTCGACCAGCAGCTGCAGCTTCTCGTCGAACAGGATCTCGTAGTCGGCCAGATCGTAGCCGAACAGTGGGAACGACTCGATGAACGAGCCGCGCCCGGCGACGATCTCGGCGCGCCCCTCGGAGATCGCGTCGACGGTGGCGAACCGCTGGTACACGCGAACCGGATCGTCGGAGCTGAGCACGGTCACCGCCGAACCGAGGCGGATCCGCTCGGTGCGGGCGGCGATCGCGGCCAGCACGGTCTCCGGGCTGGAGACGGCGAAGTCGGGGCGGTGGTGCTCGCCGACGGCGAAGAAGTCCAGGCCCGCCTCGTCGGCGACGATGCCGTCGCCGACGAGATCACGGATCACCTGCGGATGGCTGGTCGGCCGGCCGGCTTCGTCGTGGGTGACGCCGCCGAAGGTGTCCAGGCCGAATTCGATCTCGCTCATATCGAGGATCAATCCGGGCGCCGCCCCGGATATTCCCGCGCACCCTACGCTGGGTGCGTGCGTTCACCGATCCCGGACTATCTCGCCGCGGCCCTGCAGGCCGTCGAACCCGACACCAGCGGTGCGGTGGCCGACTACATCCCGCAACTCGCCGTCGCCGACCCCGATCTCCTCGGCGTGGCCGCCGCGATGACCGACGGCTACCTGTACGAGGCCGGGGACACCGGCGCCGAATTCAGCATCCAGTCGATCTCCAAGCCCTTCGTCTACGCCCTCGCGCTGGCCGGCCGCGGGTTCGACGCGGTGCTGGACAAGGTGGGCGTGGAGCCGACCGGCGATGCGTTCAACCAGATCTCGCTGGAACCGGGCACCGGCCGGCCCCGCAATCCGATGATCAACGCCGGCGCGATCGCGGTGCACACGCTGGCCGCGCCGGAGGGTGCCGATCCGGCGGCGCGATTCCAGGTGGTCCTGGACGGGCTGAGCGCCTTCGCCGGGCGGCCGCTCAGCGTCGACGAGGCCGTCTTCGAATCCGAGCTCGCCCACGCCTTCCGCAACCGGGCGCTGGCGAACCTGTTGCGCGCCAACGGGATCATCGACGAGGACCCGCTGATCGCCGTCACCGGATACACCCGGCAGTGCTCGATCAACGTCACTACCAACGACCTCGCGATGATGGCGGCGACCCTCGCCAACCAGGGTGTCAACCCGCGCACCGGCGTCGAGGTGGTCGGTTCCCGGGTGGTCCGGCAGACGTTGAGCGTGATGTCGACGTGCGGCATGTACGACGGCGCCGGCGACTGGATGGTGCGCGTCGGCGTGCCCGCCAAGAGCGGGGTGGCCGGTGGTTTGATCGGCGCGCTGCCCGGCCAGATCGGCATCGCGACCTTCTCCCCGCGGCTCGACCGGCACGGCAACAGCGTCCGCGGTGTCGAACTCTTCCAGCGCTTCGCCGCCGACATGAGTCTGCACCTGATGGAGGCGGTGTCGGCGCCGCTGTCGGTGATCCGCGGCGCCGAGCTGATCGACGGCCCCGAACCCCTCTACGTGGTCACGCTGCAGGGCAGCATCCGGTTCGCCGGCGGCGAGCGGGTGACGCGGGAGTTCGAGCTGAATCCGCCGCCCTGCCGCCGGGTGGCGATCGACCTGAACCGGGTGTACCGCCTCGGCGATGCCGCGCGACTCCTCCTGGTCGAGACTCTGCACCGGCTCGTCGCCGACGGCCACGTGGTCTACCTGGTCGACGGGGACCGGCGTATCGGTCCCGACGACGTGGGCGACCTCGACGTCCAGCTGGCCGGGAGCATCGACGAGATCGGCTGACCGGGCCGCCCTCCCTTCGGCTCGATCCCGCCTGGCGGCTCGATCGGCTCAGGGGGGCGGCGGGGCCGACGGTCCGGGAAACGGCGCGGGCGACGGTTCGGGAGAGGTTGAGTCCGACGGTTGGGAAGGTACCGCGGAGCCGACGGCTCAGGGGGCGGGGACCGGCAGGGCGGCGAGCTCGCGGCGAAGGACCTTGCCGGTCGCGTTGCGGGGGAGCTCGTCGACGAAGACCACCTCGCGCGGCGCCTTGTAGCCGGCGAGCGAGGTCTTGACCAGGGCGATCAGCTCGTCGCCGGTGACGCTCTCGCCGTCGCGCAGGCTGACGAAGGCGCGCAGGCGCTCACCGAACATCTCGTCCGCGATCCCGATGCAGGCGGCCTCGGCGACGGCCGGATGCGAGGCGAGGACGTCCTCGACCTCCTTGGGGAACACGTTCTCGCCGCCGGAGACGATCATGTCGTCGTCGCGGCCCTCGACGAAGAGGCGCCCGGCGGCGTCGAACCGCCCGACGTCGCCGGTGGCCGCGAGCCCGTGCAGGCGAGTCTTGTCGCCGCCCCCGGTATAGCCCTCGAACAGCTGCGAGTTGCCGACGAAGATCCGGCCGATCCGTCCCTGCGGAACCTCCACGCCGTCGTCGTCGTACAGCCGCACCGTGGTGCCGCGCGTCGGCCGGCCCGCGGTGCCGGGCGCCGCGCGCAGGTCGGCGGGCGTCGCGATGGTGGCGTTCGCGACCTCGGTGGAGCCGTACAGGTTGTAGAGATTGTCGCCGTACTCGTTCATCCAGTGCTCGGCGAGGCCGGCCGGGAGCGCCGAGCCGGAGGCGGCGACCACCCGCAGCGACGACAGATCGTACCGTTCGCGGGTCTCCGGCGGCAGATCCAGGATCCGCGACAGCATCACCGGCACGACGATCAGCGCCTCGATCCGCTGCTTCTCGATCGCGGTCAGCCACTCCTCGGGGTCGAAGCGGCGGCGGCATACCATCCGCCCGCCGAGACCGAGGGTCAGCAACAGGTTCGACAGGCCCCAGGCGTGGAAGGCGGGCGCCGCCAGCCCGATGCGCATGCCGGCGTGCAGCGGGATCCGGTCGAGCAGTGCGGCCGGTGCCTCCAGCGTCGGCATCGCACCGCCCGAGGTGGCTCCGCGGCTCGCGCCCTTCGGGGTACCGGTGGTGCCCGAGGTCAGGATGATCACCCGGCCGCCGCGGCCCGGTGACGGCAGCGGCCGGTCGCCGTGTTCAGCCGCCAGGCCGGTCAGCGTCGGTTCGTCGCGGCCGGGCGGATCGTCGACCAGCACGGTGCGCCGGTGCTCCGTGGCCCCGGCGACCAACTCGGTGAATTCGGAGTCGTAGACGACCACCGACGCGCTCTCCCGCCGGCACACGTCGGCGATCTGCGGGCCGGAGAAGCCGGTGTTGAGCAGCAGCACGTCGCCACCGGCCTTCGCGATCGCGCCGGTGGCCAGCAGGAACCCGCGGCTGTTGCGGGCCAGCAGCGCGACGGCGTCGCCCTCGGACACGCCGAGGGCGCGCAGGCCGGCCCCGATCCGGGACGACTGCCGGTCGGCCTCGGCGTAGGTGAGCACGCCGTCGTCGTCGATCATCACCTGGCGCTGCGGGTCGCGTGCCGCACCGACGGCGATCAGCGCACCCGGGCTCAGCCCCCAGCTGCGCGCGGCGAGCGCGATGCGCACGGCGCGGTCGGGCCGCATCGGCGCGATGATCCCGGCGCGGGTGAGGACGGCCAGGTGACCGGCTTCGTCGATGAGCCGCTGCGGCAGCGGCGGCTGGCCGTCGGCGTCCGGTGCGCCCTCGACGGTGGACTTCATCGCGGCGAGGACGCTGTGCACCAGCGACCGCATCGCCGGGTAGGCGACGAAGTCGGCGACACCGCCGAAGATGCCGGGCGCGTCGTACGAGAGGCGCAGCGTGAGCCGGGTGCCGCCGGGGACCGGCCGCAGCCGCATCCGCAGGCGATGCGAGATGCCGGTGTACGACGCCCACGCCATCTCGCGGGGCGGCACGGCCTCGGTGATGATGGCGTCGCCGCCGACCATCGCACCGCTCATCATCAGCATCACCCGGTAGCGGGCGTCGAGCACCGGCGGCTGGCCGGGGGTGTGCGGGGTGACCGTGAGGGTGCCGTTGCCGAAGCGGGAGACCGCCGCCGGGTCGGCGCAGAGCTTCCAGACGCGCTCCACGGGTGCGGCGATGACGTCGCTGTGCTCGATCTTCATCCGATCACCGGCAGTCTCCGCTCGGACTGCAGGGCGCTGAGCACGTCCTGCATGGTGGCGACGAGGTCGGTGTAGACCACGTCGAGGTCGGGGTCGTCGCCGTAGGCGGCCCGCAGGTCGATCGGCGGCAGGTAGGCGATGGTGATCTTGGCCGGCAGCGGCAGGAAGGGCGCGAACGGCAGGGTCAGCCCGAACGGCGCGGACAGCACGATCGGCAGCACCTTCAGCCGGAACAGCCGGTCCAGGTGCAGCAGCTGGGCCAGCCGGTCGCCGCGCGTCAGGAAGAGGGCCGTCTCCTGGCCGCCGATGGTCACCTGCGGGACGACCGGCACGTCGTGCCGCAGGGCCAGGCGCAGGAAGCCCTTGCGGCCGCCGAAGTCGATGATCCCGGACTGGCTGGTGGGGCGGTAGACCTCGTAGTCGCCGCCCGGGAACACCTGCAGCAGGCCACCCTCGGCGAGCACGGTGTGACCGTTCTCCGGATCGGCTTCGACGGTGCCGAAGCGCCGCAGGATCGGGGCGAGCGGCGAGTTCAGGACCATTCGGTGAGCGAGCTGGAAGAACGGGCGCTCGACGCCGCAGTACGAGGTGACCGCCAGCTGGCTGATCATCACCTCCGGCGACATGATGCCGCCGGTGTGGTTGCCCACGATCAGCGCCGGGCCGGACTCCGGGATGTGGTGCAGTCCCCGCACGTCCGGCCGGTACCAGGTGCTGATCAGCAGCCACAGACCGGGAAGCAGCTCGCGGATCGCGTCCGGATCGCGGTCGTCCAGATCACCCCGGCGGAGCCGCGGCAGCAGCCGGCCGGCCTGTCGGCCGGCCGCCCCGAGGAGCGAGGAGAGGGTCGGCGACTTCTGGTCGGGCTCCATGCACAGCTTCCCTTCACGGTGACTGCCGTCACATCGTGGCTACATGTTACTCAGTGGTCATCGGTGTGACCGCCGAGTGCGACGATGGGGAGGTGACCGCAACTCTCGTCGCCAAGGATCTGTCCGGCGGATACGCGCATCGGGTGCTGTTCGAACACCTCGACCTGACCGTCGCGCCCGGTGACGTCGTCGGTGTCGTGGGGGCCAACGGCGCCGGGAAGACCACCCTGCTGCGCATCCTCGCCGGGGACCTCGCTCCGCTGGCCGGGAGCGTGTCGTGCGCACCGGCGGATGCGTTCGTCGGGTGGCTGCCGCAGGAACACGAGCGCGTCCCGGGGGAGACCGTCGCCGGGTACGTCGCACGGCGCACCGGCTGCGCGGCCGCCGCCGAGGCCATGGACCGGGCCGCCGGACTGCTCGCCGAGCCGGATCCGCCGGCCGGCGCCGACGACACGTATGCCGCCGCCCTCGACCACTGGCTCGCCACCGGCGCCCCCGACCTCGACGACCGGCTGCCGCAGGTGCTCGCCGATCTCGGCCTGGACATGGCCGGTGACGAACCGATGACCGCGCTGTCGGGCGGGCAGGCGGCGCGTGTCGGGCTCGCCGCGCTGCTCTGCTCGCGGTTCGACGTGGTGCTGCTCGACGAGCCGACCAACGACCTCGATCTCGACGGCCTCGCCCGGCTGGAAGAGGTGGTGCGCGGCATGCGCGGCGGCGTGGTTCTGGTCTCGCACGACCGGGAGTTCCTGTCGCGCAGCGTCACTCGCGTGGCCGAACTCGACCTGGCCCAGCACACGAACACCGTGTACGGCGGCGGCTACGACAGCTTCCTGGAAGAGCGGGAGACCGCTCGCCGGCACCGTCGCGAGGAGTACGAGGAGTACGCGAACCGGAAGGCCGATCTGGTGGCCCGCGCCCGCACCCAGCGCGAATGGTCCAGCCAGGGCGTGCGGAACGCGATGCGCAAGGCCCCCGACAACGACAAGATCCGCCGTCGTGCCGCGACCGAGTCCAGCGAGAAGCAGGCGCAGAAGGTGCGGCAGATGGAGAGCCGGATCGCCCGCCTCGAGGAGGTGGTCGAGCCGCGTAAGGAATGGGTGCTGGAGTTCAGTATCGGCTCGGCGCCGCGCTCGAGTTCGGTCGTCGCCACCGCCAACGACGCCGTCGTCCGCCGCGGCGACTTCACCCTCGGTCCGGTGTCGCTCCAGGTCGACGCCGGCGACCGGATCGGGATCACCGGACCGAACGGCGCGGGCAAGTCGACGCTGCTGCGGCTGCTGCTCGGTGAGATCGCGCCCGACGAGGGCGCCGCACACCTCGGCGCGAGCGTCGCGATCGGTGAGGTGAACCAGTCGCGCAGCCTGTTCACCGGCCCGGCGCCGCTCGCCGCGCGCTTCGAGGAACTGATGCCCGACTACACCACCGAGCAGGTCCGCACGCTGCTGGCCAAGTTCGGCTTGCGCGCCGACCACGTCGACCGGCCGGTCGACGGCCTCTCGCCCGGCGAGCGGACCCGCGCCGCGCTCGCTCTGCTCCAGGCCCGCGGCACCAACCTGCTGGTGCTCGATGAGCCCACCAACCATCTCGACCTGCCGGCGATCGAGCAGCTGGAGCAGGCCCTCGAGGGCTACGACGGGGCGCTGCTGCTGGTGACGCACGACCGCCGGATGCTCGACGCGGTCCGCCTCGATCGCCGCTGGCACGTCGAGAACGGCCGGGTCACCGAGTCGTCACCGATCACCGGACGCGGCGTGTGAAGATCCGCGGAGTGTGAAGATGTCTGTGTGCCTGCATTCGATCTGCCGAACCAGCCCACCGATGTCCGTCTCGTCGTCGCCGACATGGACGGCACGCTCCTGGACGACGCCGGGCGCGTGCCCGACGACTTCTGGCCGCTCCTGGACCTGATGCGCGCGCGGGGGATCGCGTTCGTCCCGGCCAGCGGCCGCCAGTTCTACACCCTGCAGAGCCTCTTCGAGCGCTCCCCGGACGGGATCTCGTACATTGCCGAGAACGGGAATCTGGTGGTGCACGACGACCACCGCCGCGTTACCGCGCCCTTCGATCGGGAACTGGCCGCGGAGGTGATCGGTACGACGCGCGCGGCCGACCGCGATCTCGGCCTGGTGGTGTGCGGGGTGAGCGGCGGCTACGTCGAACGTGGTGACCTGCCGTTCCTCGACGAATCCGACAAGTACTACCTGCGGCTGACTCTGGTCGACGACCTGCTCGGCATCGACGACGAGCTGCTCAAACTCGCCGTCTTCGACTTCGACGACGCCGACGCGGCGGCCCGCCGGCACTTCGCCCCGTTCACCGAGCGCTGCCAGGTGGTGGTGTCCGGGCCCAACTGGATCGACCTGATGGCGCCCGGCGTCAACAAGGGCGTCGGTGTCCGGGCGCTCCAGGAGGATCTGGGGATCGATCCCGCGCAGACCGTCGTCTTCGGCGACTACCTCAACGACCTGGAGATGCTCGACGCCGGCGACGTGTCGTACGCGATGGCCAACGCCCACCCGCGGGTGGCCGAGCGGGCGCGCTACCGGGCGCCGAGCAACGCCGACGGGGGCGTCGTCTCGGTGCTGCGGGCGCTCCTGGACGACGGCGCGTCGTGACCGGCGACGCGGTGCCGCCGACCGACGGCGCCAGGACCGCTGACGACCCGGCCGGTGACGACACGGCCGCTGACAACCCGGCCGCTGACGACCCGGCCGGTGACGACGCGACCGGCGACGACGCGGCCGTCCTGCGCGAGCGCGTCGCCGAGTTGGAGGCCCGCAACGCCGCGCTGACGGCGGCCGCCGCGCCCCGCTCCCATCGGGGCCTGCGCACCACCGCCTGCCTGGTGCTGGCCGTCGTCGCTCTGCTGCTCACGCCGGTCGCGGTGGTCGGTACGTGGGCCCGGTTGCAGATGGTCGACGCCGACCGGTTCGTCTCCACCTTCGGTCCGCTCGCCTCGGACCCGGACATGCAGAAGTTCCTCACCGAGACGGTGTCCGACCGGATCGAACAGCAACTCGATCTGCCGGCGCGCGTCGGCGAGCTGTTCGACTCGCTCCAGGACTCCGGGATGCCGCCGCGTGCCGCGAGTGCCGTCGGTCTCCTGGAAGCGCCGACCGTCGCCGGCCTGCGGGGCTTCATCGACAACACCGTCGAGCGGGTGGTCACCTCCGACCGCTTCGCCGATCTGTGGGCGGCGAGCCTGCGGCTGAGTCACCAGCACGTGGTCGCAGTTCTCGAAGACGACCCGAAGGCTATCGCGGAGCTGTCCGACGACGGCGTGCTGTCCTTGCGGCTCGATCCGGTGATCGACGCCGTGAAGCAGCAACTGGCCGGTCTCGGCCTGCCGTTCGTCGACCGCATCCAGATCACGAATCAGATCGGGAACATCCCGATCGTGCGGTCGCGGTCGCTCGGGCTGGCGCGCACGGTCTACACCACCGCGGTGATCGGCGGCTACTGGCTGCCGTGGGTGGTGCTCGCACTGCTCGCCGGGGCCGTGCTGATCGCCGTCTCGCCGCGCCGCGCCCTGTCCGGGGTAGCGGCCGCCTTCGCCGTGGTCTGCGGGTTCCTGATCTTCGGTCTGTGGATCGGCAAGACGGCCTTCGTTCACGCGGTCAGCCCGCGGCAGGTGCCCGGCGCGGTGGCCGACGTCCTGTTCAGCCAGGTCACCACCGTCATGCAGGCCACCGTCGTCGCCCTGACCGTCTTCGGAGCGCTGGTCGCGATCGCCGCGTGGTTCGCCGGGCCGGCCCGCCCGGCCCGCGCGATGCGGGAGGTCGCCACGGGCGGTTTCGGTCTGCTGCGCGGCGCGCTCGACGCGCACGGCGGCGACACCGGCCGCGTCGGCGCCTGGGTGCAGCAGTGGCGCTTCACCGTCGTGATGCTGGCCGTGATCGGCGGTTGTGCCGCCCTCGTCGCTGCGCGGCCGGTGACGCTCGGATCGGTCGTCTGGTTCGTCGTCGGGCTGTCGGTACTGGTGGTCGCGATCGAACTCATCCGGCGCCCGGTTCCACCTACGATGATCGACCATGACGGCTGAACTCCCGATCGGCACGCTCCTGGGCACCGACGACCCCGCCCACCTGCTGGCGCCGCGGCTGAACCGGCACACGTTCTGGTGCGGACAGAGTGGTTCGGGCAAGACCTACGCCCTGGGTGTGCTGCTGGAACAGGTGCTGTTGCACACCCGATTGCCACTGGTGATCCTCGACCCCAACTCCGATTTCGTGTCGCTGGGCCGGACCCGTCCCGGGATCGCGCCCGAACTCGCCGAGGAGTTCACGAGCCGGGACATCCGCGTCTGCCGCCGGTCCCCGGGCGACGGCGACCCTCTGCACGTCCGCTTCGTCGACATGAATCTGGCCTCGCGCGCGGCCGTCATGCAGATCGATCCGATCGCCGACGCCGACGACTTCAACGCCATGCTGCGCGGGGAGGAGAGGCTGCGCGGGGCCCTCGCGCAGATCGACGACGCCCTGCTCGCCGGGCAGCGGTCGGGGCTGCGGCCGTCTCTCGTGCACTGGTTGCGGACCCAGACCGATCCCGAGTTCGAGCGCCTCGCGATCCGGCTGGAGAACCTCGGGATCGCCGACTGGCAGTTGTGGGCGTGGGGGCAGACCGCACTGCCCGACATCATCGACGAGCGGCCCGACACCACGGTGATCGACCTCGGCGGCTTCGATACGGCCGACGAACCGCGGGCGGCGGCGCTCGCCGTCCTCGATCACCTGTGGGCCCGCAGGCACGACCGCATCGGCCGGCTGATCGTGATCGACGAGGCGCACAATCTATGCTCACCGGCCCCGGCGACACCGATCGAGCGCCTGCTCACCGAACGGATCGTGCAGATCGCCGCGGAGGGCCGCAAGTACGGCCTGTGGCTGCTCATGTCCACGCAGCGGCCGTCGAAGGTGCACCCGAACGCGCTGTCCCAGTGCGACAACCTCGGGCTGATGAGGATGAGTTCGCCCCGCGACCTCGCCGAGCTGGGGTCGGTCTTCGGCTACGCGCCGGACGAGTTGCGGAGCCGCGCGACGTCGTTCGCGCAGGGTGAAGTGCTGTTCGCCGGCGGTTTCGCTCCCGAGCCGATGCTCGTGCAGGTGGGTGCCCGGCTCACCGAAGAGGGCGGCTCGGACGTACCGATTCCGCTGCGCTGAGCGGTGGTTCGCCCCCGTCAGGGCACCAGGACGGCGCGGCCGATGACTCTGCCGTCGTGCAGGTCGTCGATCGCCCGCTGGAAGTCCTCCAGCGGATACGTGGTGTAGTCGATCCGGATCTTGCCCGCGGCGGCCAGCGCCAGCACCTCCAGCAGGTCGGACCTGGTGCCACCGTAGGAACGCTGCACGTCGACGCCCCACGGCGCCAGGCCCACCGCCCGCATCGGGAAGGCGCCGCCGCCCAGGCCGACCAGGCGGACGAGTCCTTCCGGGGCGATCACCGCGGCCGCGGTGTCGACGGTGGGCTGCACGCCGACGAAGTCGAGCACCACGTCCGCGCCGTAGCCGCCGGTCAGTTCGAGGATCTGCGCCGCGGTGTCCGGGCCCGGCGCGAACGTGAGGTCCGCACCGAGTTCGGCGGCGTGCGCGAGCTTCTTCTCGTCGTTGTCGATGGCGATCACCCGCGCGGCCGAGATCGCCTTGACGATCTGCAGCCCGACGTGGCCGAGGCCGCCGATCCCGAGTATCACCACGGTGGCGCCCGGCGTGAGACGGCGGCGCACGGAGTTGATCGCGTGCATCGGGGTGAGACCGGCGTCGGTCAGCGGACCGGCGCCGACCGGGTCGATGTCGCCCAGGGGGAGCACGTGCCGGGCCGGGGCGATGACGTAATCGGCCATGGAACCGTTCAGGCTGATGCCGGGGGTGGTCGGAAAGTCGTCGCGGCCGCCGGCCACCTCGCACGCGTTGTCACGGCCCTCGACACAGGCGCGGCAGTCGCCGCAGCTCCACAGCAGGTTCACGATCACCGGTGCACCGATGTCGTGACCGGTCACCCCGCTGCCGAGCGCGTCGACGTATCCGGCGCCCTCGTGCCCGAGGGTGATGCCGAAGGCCGGCCAGGCGTCACCCATGCCGATGAGGTGCAGGTCGGAATGGCAGAGTCCGGCGCCGGCGACCTTGACGCGGATCTCGCCCGGGCCGGGTTCGGGGACGGGCGTCTCTTCGAGGGTGACGGTGCTCGGGCTGGTCAGCTTGACGGCGCGCATGGGAGGGCCTTCGCGATGGTGGGACGGGGTATGCGACTACGACCATAGGTTCGGTGCGTGGCATCCGTCACGGGTACGCGGGGGTAGCCGCGGGAGATGCGACGATGGTGCGCGTGAAGATGATCGCGCGGCGGGAAGTGACGCTGGCCGTGATCCTTTCCGCGGCCGCCGGGTACCTCGATGCCGTCGGATATGTGTATCTCGGCGGCTTCTTCGTCTCCTTCATGAGCGGCAACACGACCGAACTCGCGACCGGCGTCGCGCACGGCGACTGGGCGCCGGCGCGGCTGGCCGGCACCCTCATCGGGATGTTCTTCGCCGGTGCGGTCCTCGGTGCGCTGCTGAACCGGATCAGCGACGGGCGCACGGTGGTCCTCGCCGGCACCACGATTCTGGTCGGGCTGACCGCGCTCCTCGGCGACCTGAGCCGATCGACGTGGCCGGTGGCGCTGCTGCTCCCGCTGGCGATGGGCGTGGTCAACGCGACCTTCCTCAGCTCCGGCGAGGCCAGCATCGGCCTCACCTACATGACCGGTGCCCTGGTCAAGGCCGGTCAGCGTCTGGTCGACGCGATCTTCGGCGGACCGCGCCGGCTGTGGGCCCGTCATCTCTCCCTGTGGGCCGCGCTGCTGGCCGGAGGCGTGATCGGCGCCGCGATGCTCGGCTGGATCGGACTCGGCGGCGCCCTCTGGCCGATCACCGGCCTGCTGGCGGTGATCACGCTGATCGTCGCGCTGGACCGGCGACGGCGCGGCGTGTTCGGCCTCGGGACGCGGCAGGTGCGCCCGGTGACGACCGTGGTCGCGCCGTCCGACTCCGATACTCGACAGTAGGCTGTGACCATGGACGATTCCCGCGACGACCTCGCCGCCCGCCTGCTCGACGCCCAGGTGGCCTTCGGGATCCGTCAGCTCACCGACGACACCGAATTCGCCGGGCTCGTCGAAGAAGAGATCGAGAACTTCTTCGCCGAGGGCGGCGTGCTGCCGATGGAGAAGGTGATGCCCCGCGAACTGGTCCAGGAGGTGGCGCGCAAATACACCCTGCAGTTTCCGGTGGAGGGAGCCATTCCGGAACTGGCCGGGCAGGTCGCGGCGCGCCTGTATCGCAGCGACATCCACGAGCGCACCGTCGTCGATCAGGTGATCGAGCCGCGGCGGTTCGACGAACTCGCCTCGACGGTCGTCGACCTGCGCCTCTCGCAGCGGGCCATCGAGCAGGTCCTGGAGAGTCCGGCGACCACCGACACCCTGGTCGAGCTGATGCAGCGGGCCGTCGAGGACCGGTTCGGGCAACGGATCGGCCGCCGGCTGTCCCGGCTGGTGGAGCGGGTCACCCGCAGCGGTACCGCGATGGTGATCGAGTCGACGCGCGAGGATTCCGGGGAACTGCTGCTCGACGCCGTGCGCGAGTTCTGGCACGGCCGCTCCGGCGGCACCGTCGGCGGTTTCCGGGAGAGCGTCTCCGAATCGGACGTCGAGGACGTGGTGGTCATGGCCTTCGAGTTCTGGCGCGACTTCCGGCAGTCCGACTACTTTCAGACGCTGCTCGCCGCCGGTATCGACGAGGTCTTCGACACCTACGGCGCCACCCCGATCGCCGACGTGATCGAGGACCTCGGTATCGGCGGCGACGACCTCCGCGAGGAGGCCCTGCGTTTCGGTCCGCCGGTGCTGGCCCGGCTCGACCGCGACGGCGTGCTGGAACAGATCCTGCGCCGCCGCCTGGCCCCGTTCTTCGCCTCCCCGGAGTTCGCCGCCTGCCTGCAGGCCTAGCTGTACTTCCCCGACACGTTGTGAACATCTGAGGTGAAGTGAAGACCTCCGGGCAGGATGTGGGTTACCACACTGACATCAAGCCACGGAGGTCTTCATGGTCCACGCTAACGCACCCTTGACGCCGG
>NZ_JBPSDN010000014.1:0-118892 GCF_052036135.1 Gordonia marina | reverse complement strand
TGACCCTGACCACCGACACAAACACCGACTCGACGACGGAGGTGACCACCGATGACCTGATGCAAATACCAGCCTGACCACCACCGAAGGATCAACAACGAGTTACACCACTACTTGGGGCTTGACCCGAGCGGGCGCGTCGGGCATGGTTTCGAGCCCTCGGCAGCCCATTCTTGACGCTGGCGCGCTCGCCCGAATCAAGGAGCGAGGACTGGCCCCTCCCGAGCATGCGTGGCGGAGCTTGCGACGACACGCGGTCGAAGAGCCGAGAAACCATGCCCCTCGCACCCGCACCTACAAACAGAGCTCAGGCGTGAGGAGTTGTTCTAGCCCGCCACAGCCCCGCTCGAGTCGCGGCCACCTCGCCCAGGCCAGCCAAACGAGTGCCCTTCACCCACGCCTGACCCACGACGAGCGAGCAGGCGCGTCGGGCATGGTTTCGAGCCCTCCGCAGCCCTACTCGAGTCACGGCCACCTCGCCCAGGCCAGCCAAACGAGTGCCCTTCACCCACGCCTGACCCACGACGAGCGAGCGGGTGCGAGGGGCGTTGTTCTGAGCCCTCCGCAGCCCTACCTAGAGGTCAGCGCGCCGTCTCGAGACAAGCAGCGAGGACTGCCGAAGAACAACGCCCCTCGCACCCGCGTCCACAAAAACAGAGGTCAGGCGCGAGCGAGCGGATTGGCCCCATTGAACACGATCCACAACGCCACGCTCGCCGCGATCGCGATGATCAGCCACGCGAACGACCCCCAGGCCGGGCGGCGGGCCCAGCCCCAGCGCCGGTCGAAGGAGTAGGTGCCGGGGCCGCACAGGATGATCGCGATCGACGTCGCCGCCAGCACCAGTTCGTATTCGATGCCGTTGCCGTTGCCCTGCGCGGCGAAGAACCAGAGGCCACCGGCGAGGGTCACCTTGTAGGTCATGGCCACGATGATCACGCCGAGCACGGCGGATCCGGCGATCGGGGTGAGCAGGCCGAGGACCAGGAGAACGCCGCCGATCGACTCGGAGAGGCCGGCGACGAGCGCGAGCGTGTGTGCCGCGTCGGAGTTGAAGCCGAGCGACGGCTGCGGACTGTTGGTCAGATAGGCCGCGAAGCCGTCGACCCCGAAGCCGCCGCGCCAGGTGGTCAGTTTCTGCAGGCCGTGGAAGAAGAACACCAGTCCGACGACGACCCGCAGGATCAGCAGACCGAGGTCGAGGGTTCCACGGCCGGGCACCGTCATCGGCACGGCCAGGTCGTCGTCGTACCGGTCGGCGGGCACCTCGGAGTAGGCGGCGGGCGGTCCGGCGACGTCGGCCTCGTCGTCGGGGATCACGAGCGGCGCCGTGTGGGTCGGCTCGATGTACGGCAGCGGGTCCTCGGTCAGATGTGCCGGGGCACGACGTTCCCGCGCGTCGGCATCGTCGCCGTCCGCGGCATCGGTGAAGGGCTCGGTGACGACGGCGTCGCCGGCGGACCGGACGTCGATCCGGGTCGCGGAGACTCGCTCGGTGACCGGCGGCGCGTCGTCGGCGAGCCGCGCTGGAACGTTCTCGGCGGCGGGCAGAGCGTCGTCCGGTCCCTCGCTTCCGGAGTGATCGGGCGCACTCGCGCGCTTTCCGGCTTCGCCGGCGGGGTCGGCGGCCGTCGAGGTGAACTCGACGGTCGGCAGTTCCGCGGCAGACGAGCCGTCGATGATGATCGTTTCGGGGAGTTCGCCACCGCTGTCCGCGACGACCCGCGACGCGCTGCGCGCATGCTTGTCGTAGAAGGAGTCCCGATCGGGCTGCGGTCTCCGCGGCGGCCGGGTGTCGTCTGAACTACTCACTCCTCCGACTGTAGGGCCGCGCGAGCGCAGGTCGAGCCATCGCCACCCGACGATTTGGTAACGATCGCATACTGTTGTCTCATGCCCCTGTCGTTCCCCGGCGCCGCGCGCGCCGCCGCGCTCGTCGCTGCCGCCACCCTGGCCGTGGCGACGCTCGCCGGCTGCGCCGACTTCAGCGAGCAGGATCACACCGCGAACGCCGGCCCGTTCAGCTCGATCCCCGAGGGGGGCGGCGGCGCGCCGGAGACTCCGCGGACGCCCGACCCGACGGAGACCGGCCCCGCCCCGACCGGCCCGTGCGTCGACCCGAATCCGGCGGTGATCGCGACGTGTCTCGGCACGACGGGCGGGGTCCGCCCGGCCGATCCGGAGGGCCGGTCGACGTACGTCGCCGAACGCGTGACCGGCAAGATCATCATTTCCAAGCGGTACGGTCCGCAGCGCACCATCGCGACGGTGCCGGTCGACAGCAGCGGTGACGGCGGACTGATCGACTTCGAGCTGTCCCCCACCTACCAGCAGGACCAGTTGATCTACGCGCTGATCTCCACGGGTTCGGACAACCGGATCGTGCGGATCGCGCCCGGCAACGCGGTGAAGGCGATCCTCACCGGCATCCCGAAGGGCGCCACCGGCAACATGGGGTCGATCAGTTTCGCGTCGCCCACCGAGCTGCGCGTGGCGACCGGCAACGCCGGGAACCCCGGTGCGGCCGGCGATCCGGGATCGCTCGCCGGCAAGGTCTTCACCATCGACCCGAATCTGACCAACCCGCGGCCGAAGATCCTGGCGTCGGGGCTCGGCGCGAATGTGGCGCTCTGCCCGGATCCGGAGAGCGGCAAGCTCTACGTCGCCGACAGCGGCGCCGCGGGTGACCGCCTCCAGCAGGTGGAGCCCGCCGGCCTCCGCACGCTGTGGACGTGGGCGGACCGGCCCGGTATCACCGGCTGCGCGGTCTCCGCCGGGATCATCTCGGTGTCGATGGCCCGCGCATTCCGAATCGACAGCCTCGCCGCGCCGACCAACGCGAGCCCGTCGGTCGGTCAGCCGCAGACGTCCGACGTCAAGGAGCAGTACGGCGCGGTCGGCCGGATGACCAGCACCGGGTCTGCGGTCCAGCTGGCGACCATCAACAAGACGGTGTCCGGCGCTCCGGCCAAGACCACGAACGACGTCGTCGCCCTCTACGCTCCGCAGTCGCAGAGCGACGACAGGCGCTGATCCATCGACATCCGCCGCGGGCCCGACTGGCCGGGCGGTGGACGTAGCAGCGTGCGCGCACGGAAGCAGCGCTCGCGAACGCTGCTTCCGTGTCGACTCGCTGCTACGGCCGAAGCCTGGTGAGAGCCGGGCACTAGAAGGGTGGCTTCGACACCTCGCCTCGCCCTGGCGGGCTCGTCGACGGCTCAGCCGGCGATGAACAGTCGGCGTCGAACAGTCGGTGGCCGATTGGGGTGCTGCGAGGCGCGCATGGCGGACCTGCTCGACCTAGGGGCGCTTACTGGCAGGCGGCCAGGACCAGTTCCTTGACCCGAGCGGGGTCGGCCTGACCCCGGGTGGCCTTCATGACGTCGCCGACGATCTTGCCCGCGGCCTGGACCTTGCCGCTGCGGATCTTGTCGGCGATGTCCGGGTTGGCGGCGAGGGCGTCGTCGACGGCCTTCTGCAACGCGGAGTCGTCGCGCACCACTTCGAGGCCGCGGTCGGCGACGATCTGGGCGGGCTCGCCCTCGCCGTCGAGCACCGCGACCACGACCTGCTGCGCGAGCTTGTTGGTCAGCTTGCCCTCGTCGACCAGACCGATCACCTCGGCGACCTGCGCCGGGGTGATGGCGAGCTGGTCGAGTTCCACGCCGCGCGTGTTCGCCTGCTGCGCCAGGAACGACACCCACCAGCTGCGTGCGGCATCGGGCTTCGCACCGGCGTCGGCGGTGGCGATGATGAGGTCGACGGCGCCGACGTTCACCAGGTCGCGCATCACCTCGTCGGACACGCCCCACTCGGCCTGGATGCGGGCGCGGCGCACCCACGGCAGTTCGGGCAGCGTGCCGCGCAGTTCCTCGACCCAGGCGGGTTCGCAGATCACCGGCGGCAGGTCGGGCTCGGGGAAGTAGCGGTAGTCCTCGGCGGTCTCCTTGCGGCGGCCGGCCGAGGTGGTGCCGTCGGTCTCGTGGAAGTGCCGGGTCTCCTGGATCACCTCGCCGCCCGCGGTGAGCACCGCGCCCTGGCGGCGCATCTCGTAGGTGACGGCGGCGGCGACGCTCTTGAGCGAGTTGACGTTCTTGGTCTCGGTGCGGGTGCCGAATTCGCTCGCGCCCTTGGGCATCAGCGACAGGTTCACGTCGCACCGCATGGAGCCCTGGTCCATCCGGACGTCGGAGACCTCGAGCGAGCGCAGCAGATCGCGCAGCGCGGTGACATAGGCGCGCGCGACCTCGGGGGCCCGCTCCCCGGCCCCGACGATCGGCTTGGAGACGATCTCGACCAGCGGCACACCCGCGCGGTTGTAGTCGAGCAGCGAGTGGCTGGCGCCGTGGATCCGGCCGGTGGCGCCGCCGACGTGCAGCGACTTTCCGGTGTCCTCCTCCATGTGGGCGCGCTCGATCTCCACGCGCCACGGCGTGCCGTCGTCGAGGACCACGTCGAGGTAGCCCTCGTACGAGGTGGGCTCGTCGTACTGGCTGATCTGGTAGTTCTTCGGCTGGTCCGGGTAGAAGTAGTTCTTCCTGGCGAAGACGCTCGACTCGCGGATCGAGCAGTTCAGCGCCAGCCCGATGCGCACGGCCGACTCGACGGCCTTGGCGTTGGCCACCGGCAGCGAGCCCGGCAGGCCGAGGCACGCCGGACAGACCTGCGAGTTGGGCTCGCCGCCGAACGTGGTCGGGCAGCCGCAGAACATCTTGGTCGCGGTGCCCAGTTCCACGTGCACCTCCATGCCCATCACCGGGTCGAAGCGCTCGAGAACCTCGTCGAAGTCCATCAGTTCGTCGGTAGCCACACTCATGCGGTCCATCGTATCTGGGGGACGATCTCCGGGATTCTCCCGATCCCACCGCGGCCGCGCGGCCGTAATTTCGAGGTCGACAGCTCCGCCGAGACACGGCGGACGACGATCCCCAGGAGGGCCGCCATGTCCCATCCCCCGCTCCCCGACGACGGCAACGACAGCGACGCATCGCCCGAATCCGCGCCGGTGTCCGATCCCATCGAGCACGGAGCCGCCGAGCCCGATTCCACCGAGCCCGTCGACGCACCTGTTCCCACGGCCGATCCCTCCGGCCCGCCGGCCGCCGACGTTCCGCGGGCCGGCGGTGAGCTCACGGCCGCCGATGTGCCGGCCGCCGGCGAGGTGCCGCCGTCCGATGAGGTGCCGCCCCTCGGTGCGGCCGGGGCCGACGGGACGAACGGCGCCGGAGTCGCGGCCGCCAGTCGTCCGCGCCGCCTCACCCGGTCCCGGACCGATCGCATGCTGGGCGGCGTCTGCGGCGGCATCGCCGAGTACTTCGGCCTCGACGCCACCTGGGTGCGCGTGGCGTTCGTGGTGTCGATCATCCTGCCGGGCCCCCAGTTCCTGCTGTATCTGCTGTTGTGGATCGTCATTCCCCGAAACTGAGATACCGGGCCGGACACCCTGGTCGAGATCGTCGAGAATCACGGGGTCGCTCGGGCACATGGTCCGGGACACCCCAGAATTCCTACGATCTCGACTCGAAGAGGTGGGGTTTCGACAAGCTCAACCGGCGGGACGACTCAACCGGCGGGACCGCCCAGTCCGCGGGACCACTCAATCCGCGGGACCGCTCAATCCACACGGCCACTCAATCCGTGGGACCGCTAGACCGGCGGAACGACTCAACAGGCGGGACCGCTCGACCGGCGGCGCCACTCCGTCCGCGGGATCGCTCAGCCGACGGAAGGGTTCGACCGGCGAGAGCCGGGCACGACAGGATCAGGGAATGACCGCGGCGAACTGGCCGGTCTCGACCGCGAAGTCGCCGCGGCGGCGGGCCGCCGAGGCGATCCCGAGCCCCGGGTGCCCGGCACCGGCCGGGAACCAGCCGACCTGCGGCGCCGCCGGACGTCCGCCGCCGTCGCGCCCCGGGCCGCCGGTGATCCAGACCGCGGGGACACGGGCGTCGTACCGGCCGTCCGCGGTGACCCGTCGCGAACCGGCGGCCAGGAAGCAGTGCCCCATCTCCAGCACGGCCGGGCTTTGCAGCACCCAGGCGATCCCCTCGTTCAGCAGCAACGGCGACCGGCCGCTGGTACCGATCACCGGCACCGCGTCGTTCGGCGAGTCGTCGGTGAACTCATCGCCGCGATCAGGCGCGATGACGGCGTAGAGCGGGCAGGCCGGAATCTCGATCGGCGGCACCGGCGCGAAGGCGTCGAGGTCGGCCATGCCGTCGCCGACCACCCCGGGCGCACCGGATCCGGGTAAGCGCATCAGTGGCACGAGACGGGACGGCGGCAGCATCGCGGGATCGATCGCCAGGAGCGTTTCGGGCCCACCGGGTTGCTCCAGTTCGCTGGCGCGCGACACGAACTCGGCCGCACGCATGCCCAGCATGTCGTGCACGCCGAGGTCGACGAGGCGCACGGCCTGGTCGGTCGGTGAGGGCAGCGGCGGTCGGGACATGGATCAGCCGTACAGCGCCCGCGCCCCGTTGTAGAAGTCCAGCGGGACCCTCTTGGTATGACCGACGGCCTCGGCGAACGGCACCCGCACGATCTGGGTGCCGCGCAGCGCCACCATCTTGCCCCAGTCGCCGTCGGCCAGGACATCGCTGATCGCCTGCCCGAACCGGGTGCCCAGGACGCGGTCGTAGGCGGTGGGGACGCCGCCGCGCTGGATGTGGCCGAGGACGGTCGCGCGGCTGGTGATGCCGGTGCGCTCCTCGATGAGCGGCGCCAGGATCTCCCCGATGCCGCCCAGTCGCGGCCGGTTGAACTCGTCGAGGCCGCGATCGGAGAACGCCTCGTCCATGTCCGGAAGCGTGAACCCCTCCGCCACGATCACCAGCGGTGCGCGCCGCCGGTCCTTGACGTGCACCACCCACTCGCAGATCTGGTCGAGGGTCTCCGGGGCCTCCGGGATCAGGATGGAATGAGCGCCGGCGGCGATGCCGGCGTACATCGCGATCCATCCGGCATGCCGGCCCATCACTTCGAGGACCATGCAGCGCATGTGCGAGTCCCCGGTGGTGCGCAGCCGGTCGGCGGCCTCGGTGGCGATCTCCACCGCGGTGGAGAAGCCGAAGGTGAAATCGGTGGCTTCGAGGTCGTTGTCGATCGTCTTGGGAACGCCGACCATGGGGACGCCGTCGTTCAGGAGCCGGTTGGCGGCGGCCATCGTGCCGTCGCCGCCGACCGCGACCACGCCGTCGATCTCCAGTTCTTCGAGAACCCGCTTGATCGCGTCCGGTCCGCCGTCGGGCTGCGTGTACGGGCCGAACCTGCTGGTGCGGAGGATGGTTCCGCCGTTCTTGGAGATCCCGCGGACCGCCGAACGGGTGAGCAGCTTGATGTCGCCGTAGACCAGACCCTTGTAGCCGTCGAGGAAACCCACGAACTCCTGGCCGTGCACCGCCGTGCCTTGCAGAACCATGCCGCGGATCACCGCGTTGAGGCCGGGGCAGTCGCCACCCGAGGTGAGAATTCCGTATCGAGCCATCTGCGTCGCCCCTCGATCGCTATCGCTTGCGGGTAGGAAGAACCGGTCCGCCCCATTCGATCAGATCGACGGGCCCTGGGCCACCGGGCCGGAAGATTTGGTCATTACTCGAACTATTTGAGGCCGTTCTCGTAGGCGAAGACCACCGCCTGGGCCCGGTCGCGCAGACCCAGCTTGGCCAGCACCCGGCTGACGTGCGTCTTGACGGTCTCCTCGGACACGAACAGTTCGGCGGCGATCTCGGCGTTCGACTTGCCGTCGGCGACGACGATCAGCACCTCCCGCTCGCGGGGCGTCAGCACGTCCGCGGCGGCGGTCGGCGTCCGCGTGCGCCGGGAGGTCACCTCGGTGATGAGACGCCGGGTGACCGACGGAGCCAGCAGAGCGTCGCCCGCGGCGACGACGCGCACGGCGCGCACCAGTTCGTCGGCCGGTGCGTCCTTGAGGAGGAAGCCGGAGGCGCCGATCGAGAGCGCGGTGTAGACGTAGTCGTCGATGTCGAAGGTGGTCAGCATCAGCACCCGGGTCGGCAGTCCGGCCTCGATGATCTGACGGGCCGCCCACAGCCCGTCCTTGCGCGGCATGCGAACGTCCATCAGCACCACGTCGGGCCGGAGCCTGCGCACCAGGTCGACGCCGTCGATCCCGTCGGCGGCGTCGCCGAGGACGGAGATGTCCGGCGCGGCGTTCAGCAGCGCCGCGAATCCGGCGCGCACCATGGCCTGGTCGTCGACGATCACCACGGTTGTCGGCACGTCTGCAGACTCTACGTGTGCTTCTCGGGGCCGACGGGCACGACGGCGGTCACCGCGAAGCCGCCTTCGGCGGTCGGTGCCGCGGTCAGGGTGCCGCCGAGCGCGGTGGCCCGCTCGGTCATACCGGCGATCCCCAGGCCGGGCGCGTCGGCGGTCGGTGCCGGCTGTGTGTCGTCACCGGGCGGGTCGTTCAGCACCGATGCCCGCACCGCGGCTCGATCGTCGGCCTCGGCCGGTTCGAGGGTCACCAGGATCGGCGCGCCCGGCGCGTGCCGGAGCGCGTTGCTGAGCGACTCCTGGACGATCCGGTAGAGCACCAGCCCGGCCGCGCCACCGACCGAATCGGCGTCGATCCGCGAGTCGACGTCGACCTGTGCGCCGGCGGCGCGCACCGAGCCGATCAAATCGTCGAGGTCGGTGAGTTCCGGCGCGGGCGCGAGGGGTGCGGCATCGTCGCCGGGCACCCGGGTGTCGTCCGTGCGCAGCACCCCGAGCAGGCCGCGGACCTCGTCGAGCGCATCTCGGGCGGCCACGGCGATCGACTCGAACTCGGTCACGACGGCCGGCGACATCGGGACCTCCGGGTCGGCGACGGCCAGCCGGTACCGCGCGGTCTGCGCCATCACGACCACCATCGACATCCGGTGCGCGACGATGTCGTGCAGTTCGCGGGCGATCCGCGCCCGCTCGGCGAGCACCTCCTCCCGGGCCTGCGCCAGTTCGGTCTGCTCGGCCTGCGCGGCGATCTCCCGGCGCGAACGCACCGAATAGCGGAGGAACGCCACGCCGATCGCCAGCACCGTCAGCCCGAAGATCCAGCCCAGCGCCAGGTGCCACGGCACCGCGAACAGCAGGGTGACGGCGGTGACCGCCCAGATCACCGGCACCCGGCCGAGCGGCTGGGTCACCAGCGCCGCGAAGGTCACCGCGATGAGCACGAGGAACTGCGGTACCGCGACGCGCAGATCGTCGTGCCCGGCCTCGCGCGGCAGCAGCGAGGTGAACAGGCAGACGACGACGATCAGGACCCAGCCGAACCGGACGGCGGCGCGACCGGCCGCGATCGTGGCGACCGGCAACACCGTGGCCAGCGCCAGCACCGGCAGCACGTACGCCGGGATGGCCAGGGTCTCGCCGAGCACCGGCCAGGTGCTCGCGAACATGATCACCGCGGCCAGCAGGGTGAGCCGGTTCCAGCGGTTCGCGGCATAGGTCCGCAGCTGCGGATCGGCGATCCGCTGCGGGTCCAGGCGGCGGCGCGCGGACCGGTATCTCGTTCGTATTCCCACGCCCTCCACGGTAGGGACTTCCGGTCGAGACGACGTCCCTCCGCAGGGGGATTCCGGGGTCCCCCGCGGGGGTGAACCCGGCCCGGCGCGGCCCCTTCGCGAGCACGTCCGGATTCCCTCTCGTGCGGGATCCGTGCAGGTGAACGGCATTCCTAGCGTCGACGACATGTCCGGATCACCTCGCCCCCGCCCGTTCGACCGAACCCTCGCCGCCCTGGCCCTCCTCGGCCTCGCGGCCGTCTTCTTCCTCTCCGGCCACGAGTCGGCCCGGCCGCCGGCCGCACCGCCACCGGCGACCGGGCGACCGGTGGCCGTCGCCGCGGTCACGACCCTCCCGGGTGCCGGGGCGTCGTCGGCGCTGGAGGCCCTCGTCGGGTCCCGTCCGGCGAGTGCTCTCGCGCTGATCCCCGCCGACTTCCCCGCCCGGCTCGGCTACCGCCCGGCGCTGGAGGACGGCCTGCCGGTGAACCCGGGCGGGTCGTGCTCGTCACCGGTGCCGCTGCCCGCGCGCTTCGCGGCCGCGTGCCGCATGCACGACTTCGGCTACGACCTCCTGCGGTACGCCGAGCAGACGCGCACTCCGCTGCCGCCGCACATCCGCGCACGACTCGACGCCCGGCTCGTCTCGGCGATGCACCGGTCGTGCACCGACCCGGCATGTCATTCGGCGGCGGAGCTGAGCCGCGCCGGCCTGGCGCTCAACACCTGGCGGCAGCGCGGGGGCGCCCCGGTGCGCGAGACCGGCGCGCAGATCACGCTGAGCGTCGTCGTGCGAGTGGGCGAGACTCTGGCGGGGCTGTCGTGAACGCGGACCGGCGTCCGGCGGCGCTCTGCGGTGCGGTGCTCGGCTGGTCGGCGTCGTTGACGCCGGGCGCCGTCCCCCGCTCGGCTGCCGTCGTGACGACGGCCGGGACCGTCTGTGCGGCAGTGGGTCTACTGATCGGGCTGCTGTCCGCCACCGTGTTCGGGCGGGTCCGGCGGCTACGGCTTCCGGGGATCGTCCGGGTGGCACTCGGCGTCTACGTCGCCGCGGTCCTCTGCGCCACGGTGGTCTGGGAAGAACGGCTTCGATCGGCCATGGACCTGCCTCCGGCCGGTCCGCTGTGGGTGCTGGGCGCGGTCGCGGTACCCGCGACGGTCATCGGACTCGTGGCGTGGATACCGTGGCGGCGCTTGGTGATCGGCGGTGTCGTCGCGCTGATGACGTTGCTCGGCACCCCCGGCTCACCGGCCCGTGCCGCCCCCGACGTCCCGGACTCGCCCCTGGTCCACTACGCGGGTCTCGACGGCCGGGCCGACACCGCACGCGCCGTCGACCTCGTCGCTCGCTGGCGCGCGGACGGCGGTGCGCACCAGCGCGCGGTGGTGGTCGCGGTGCCCACCGGATCGGGATGGGTCGACGGCGGCGCCGTGCGCGGCTTCGACAAGCGTTTCGGCGGATCCGTGCGGGTCCTCGCCGTGCAGTACAGCGCGATGCCGTCGTGGCAGGCCTATGTCCGGTCACCCGAGCGGGCCGGGCAGAGCGCGACGGCGCTGGTGGCCGCACTGAGCCGCGAGATCGGCACCCTCCCGCCCGGGCAGCGGCCGCGGGTGTACCTGTACGGCCAGAGCCTCGGCGCGACCGGCGCCCAGGTGGCACGACGCTGGGCGCACGAGCACCGGGTCCCGCTCGCCGGAACCGTGCTGGTCGGCGTGCCGGGCGGCGGGGCGTCGTGCCGCGACGACCCGTCGTGCGTGGTGCTGAACAATCCCAGCGATCCGGTCGCGGCGCTGAGCTGGTCGTTGCTGTGGCGACCGCCGGCGCGGAACGTGTTCACCGGCGAGGCGGGCCCGCGGCCGCCGTGGGTACCGGGGCTGTCCCTGCTCGCCACGGTGATCGACCTCGTCGGATCACGCGACGTGCCCGCCGGGTTCGGTCATCGCTACGGCACCGAACAGGGACTCGTGGCGCCGATTCCTTCCGACCCGGGACCTCGTTCCTCGGCCCCGGCTCAAGGAGCCGAGTAAGTGGCGCGGGACCTCAGTCCTCGGCCCCGGCCCGGGGAGCCGAGTGAGGGCTCAGCCCTCGAGGGGACCGCGGGCCGACTCGTAGGCGGCGCCGACCCGGTAGAGGCGGTCGTCGCGCAGCGCCGGGGCCATGATCTGCAGGCCGATCGGGAGGCCGGAGTCGTCGAGCCCGGACGGGATCGACATGGCGGCGTTCCCGGCCAGGTTGACCGGCAGCGTGCAGAGGTCGAAGAGGTACATCGACAGCGGGTCGTCCACCTTCTCGCCCAGCTTGAACGCGGTCTGCGGGGTGGTCGGCGAGACCAGGACGTCGACCTGCCCGAAGGCCTCGGCGAAGTCGCGCGCGATCAGCGTGCGCACCTTCTGCGCCTGGCCGTAGTAGGCGTCGTAGTAGCCCGAGCTCAGCGCGTAGGTGCCGATCATGATGCGCCGCTTCACCTCGGGGCCGAAACCGGCCTCGCGGGACAGCGCCATCACCTCCTCGGCACTGTGCTTGCCGTCGTCGGCGACCCGCAGGCCGTAGCGCATGGCGTCGAACCGCGCGAGGTTGCTCGACACCTCCGACGGCAGGATCAGGTAGTACGCGCCGAGCGCGTACTCGAAGTGCGGGCAGTCGACCTCGACGATGGTCGCGCCCTGCGCGCGCAGCGTCTCGCACGCCTGCTGGAACGACGCGAGCACCTCGGGCTGGTAGCCCTCGCCCTGCAACTGCTTCACGACGCCGACGCGCACACCGGTCAGGTCACCGGCCGCGCCCTCGCGGGCCGCGCGGACCACCTGCGGCACCGCGACGTCGATCGAGGTGGAGTCGCGCGGGTCGTATCCGGCGATCACCTCGTGGAGCAGGGCGGTGTCGAGCACGGTGCGGCCGCACGGACCGCCCTGGTCCAGCGACGACGCGCAGGCCACCAGGCCGTAGCGGGAGACGGTGCCGTAGGTCGGCTTCACGCCGACGGTCGCGGTGACCGCGGCGGGCTGGCGGATCGAGCCGCCGGTGTCGGTGCCGATCGCCAGCGGCGCCTGGTACGACGCGAGCGCCGCCGCGCTGCCGCCGCCGGAACCGCCGGGGATGCGGCTGGTGTCCCACGGGTTGCGGGTCACCTGGTAGGCGGAGTTCTCGGTCGAGCTGCCCATGGCGAACTCGTCCATGTTGGTCTTGCCGAGGATCGGCAGTCCGGCCTCGCGCAGCTTGCGGGTGAGCGTCGCGTCGTACGGCGACACCCAGCCCTGCAGAATCTTGGAGCCGCAGGTGGTGGGGGCGTCGACCGTGGTGAACACGTCTTTGAGCGCGATCGGCACACCGGCCAGCGGCGACGGTGCCTCCCCCGCGGCGATCGCGTCGTCGGCGGCCTTGGCGGCGGCCAGCGCCTCGTCGGCGCCCACGTGCAGGAACGCGCCCAGTTCGCCGTCGATCTCGGCGATGCGGTCCAGGTGGGCCTGCGTCGCCTCCACCGACGACAGCTCGCGCGCGGCGATCTTGCCGGCGAGCTGCGCGGCGGACAGGCCGGTGACCTCGTTGCTGGTACGGGTGCTCACGGTGCTCATTCCTCCCCGAGGATCTGCGGAACGGCGAAACGGTCCTGCTCGACGGCCGGCGCCCCGGACAGCGCCTGCTCCGGCGTCAGACCGGGCACGACGACATCGGCGCGCACCACGTGACGCAGGTCGGCCGGGTGTGCCGTCGGCGCGACGTCGTCGGCGGCCACCTCGGAGATCTGGGCGACGTGCCCGAGGATCGAATCGAGCTGGGCGGCGTACTGATCGAGTTCGTCGTCGGTCAGCGCCAGACGCGACAGGAGCGCAAGGTGAGCGACCTCGGCGCGGCTGATGGCGGGCTCGGACTGCGTCATCTAGAGCGTTCCTCTCTCGGGCTGCTGCGATGCTCCCAGGGTAGGCGGTCAGCGCCCGGCCGCCCGCCGCGGCCCCCGGCGCGACGGGCACCGGCAGCGGGTGTCGCCGATCGGTACCGTGGAGACATGATGATCGTCACAACCAACGACCTGCCCGGCTACCGGATCGATCACGTCTTCGGCGAGGTCTTCGGCCTCACCGTCCGCTCGCGCCACATCGGCTCGAACATCGGCGCGGGACTCAAGTCGCTGGCCGGCGGTGAGCTGCGCGGAATCACCCAGCTGCTGCACGAATGCCGCCAGGAAGCGCTCGGCCGGCTCGCCCAGGAGGCCCAGGGCAAGGGCGCCAACGCGGTGGTCGCGTTCCGCTTCGAGACCACCGAGTACTCCAACGGCGGCGGCGTGGAGGTGTGCGCCTACGGGACCGCCGTGGGCGTCGTGTCGCTGGCCGCCGGAACTCCGGCGTAACAGTCCCGCAACAAAGGACTCGATAATGGGTGAAGTGTCCTTCCTGATGCGCGTGACCCTGACCGACCGGCCCGGCAGCCTCGGCCTCCTCGCCGCTGCCCTCGGTTCGGTCGGCGGCGACATCCGCTCTCTCGAGGTGGTCGAACGCGGCACCGGCTACGCCGTCGACGACGTCGTGGTGGAACTGCCAACCGGCGCGCTGCCGGACACCCTGATCACCGCCGCGGAGAGCGTGCCCGGCGTCCAAGTGGACTCGCTGCGCCCGTTCACCGGCAAACTCGATCTCCACCAGGAACTCGCGCTGATCGACGCCGTCGCCGCGGCCCGCCGCGACAGTCTTCAGGTCCTCGCCGATCTGGCCCCGCGGAGCCTCAACGTGTCGTGGGCGATGGTGGTGACCCGCACCGGCCGGGACGCGGTGACGCTGACCGGCAGCGGCGGCGCCCCCGAGACCCCGCTGACACAAGCCGATTGGCTGCCGCTGCCCGCCGCGTGCGCCTTCGACCCCAACGCCGACTGGATCCCCGGACCGTGGCGCGAACACGACACCCTGCTGGCCGCGGCTCCGCTGGGCGACGGGGTCAAGGCGCTCCTCCTCGGCCGGGTCGGCGGGCCCGCCTTCCGGCCGTCCGAGATCGCCCGCCTGGGTCACCTGACGGGCATCATCTCGGGCCTGGTGCACGCGAGCTGAGACGCCGGCCGGGGGCTCGGCTTCGACTCGATCTCGGCTAGCGCCTCGATCGGCTCAACCAGCGGGCGAACACCTCGGTCGGCTCAGCCGGCGACGAAGCACCGAGATCGGCTCAACCAACGGCGAAGCACCGAGATCGGCTCAACCAGCGGGCGAAGCACCTCGGTCGGCTCAGCCGGCCGCGAAGCACCACGACCGGCTCAGCGAACGGCGAAGCGCCACGAGCAGCGACGATATGGCGCGCGATCGCCTCGATTCGGCGATTCTCAGCCCGGCAGCCAGGCCGTCACCCGGAATCCGTCCGGACCGTTGATCGCCCGCACCTCGCCGCCGTGTGCGCCGACGATCCCCCGGACGATCGGCAGGCCGATTCCCGCGGAGGCGGGCAGTGAATCGCCGGACGATCCCTCGCCGGCCGGGCCGCCACGGGCCGCGTCGGCCCGCCAGCCGACCTCGAAGATGCGGTCGAGCTGATCGATCGGCACGCCCGGACCGCGATCGGTCACCGAGATCAGCGTGCCACCGGCATCCGCGGTCTCGGCGCTGACGGTGACCTCGCTCCCGGCGGGTGCGAAGCGGATGCTGTTGCTGAGGAGGTTGACCAGGACACGGGTCATCTCGGCCGGATCGGCACGGACCACTCGGCCGGCCACGCCGTCGTGCACCACCCGCAGTCGGCGTTCGGCCGCGTAGTCGCCGATCTCGGCGACCGCATCGGACACCACGTCCAGCAACTCGACCTCATCGACCTGCAGGATCAGGCCCGCCTCGTCCAGCCGGGCGAGCGCGAACAGGTCGTCGACCAGCTTGTTCATCGAGTCCACACGCAGCCGGATCCGCCGGTAGTACTCCTGCGGATCGTCGGTGGCGCCGTCCTCCAGGACCTCGGCCATCGCCCGCAGTCCGGTGAGCGGGGTGCGCAGATCGTGCGACACCCAGGCGAAGAACTGGCGCCGGGTGGCGTCGAGCGCCTCGGCCGCGCGGCGCGCCTCGGCGAGTTCCCGCGAGGCCGCGGCGAGTTGCCGGGAGACCTCGGCGAACTCGCGCCACACGGTGGGATCGGCGTCGACCACCTGCCCGTCGCCGACGCGCCGGGCCGCCGCCGACAGACCGGACGAGGCGGCCCGCACCCGGTAGCCGAGGAACAGGGCGGCGGCCACGCTCAGCACCGCCGAGACCCCGGCGACCCACAGCAGCACCTGCAGATCGTGGCGGGACACATACATCTGCGCGGCGATGGCGGTCACCGCGAGGACCATCGACAACGGGGCGGCGAGTCCCACCAGCCACAGCTGGACGGCGATGCTGTCGCGGCGGCGCCACCGGGCGATCAGCAGACCGGCCACCGTCACCGCGACGGCGGCGCCGGCCGCGATGAGCAGGATCTGGAGGATGGCCTCGCCGCTCAGCATCCTCGGTTCCCCCCGGATTCTCCCGGCTCGTCGTCGGCCACGAAGCGGTAGCCTGCGCCCCATTCGGTCAGCAGGTGCCGCGGATAGCGGGGCTCGGCCTCGATCTTCTCGCGCAGACGGCGCACGTGGACGGTCACCGTCGACGCGTCGCCGAACGACCAGCCCCACACCTCGGCCATGATCTCGTCCCGGCCGCACACCCGGCCCGGGTTCTGGACGAAGAAGGCGAGCAGTTCGTACTCGCGGGTGGTGAGGTCGATCCGGACGCCGCCGCGGTAGGCGATGCGGTGCGCCGGATCGACACGGAACGGGCCGGCCTCGAGCAGCCCGACGTCGGTGCGCGCCCGGGTGCGCCGCAGCAGTGTGTCGATGCGCAGGTGCAGTTCACGCATGGCGAACGGCTTCGTCAGGTAGTCGTCGGCGCCCTGTTCCAGACCGCGGATCCGTTCCGGTGCCGCGCCGAGCGCGGTCAGCATGATCACCCCGACCTGCGGCAGGGTGTCGCGGATCTGCCGGCACAGCTCGTCACCGCTCACCCGCGGCAGCATCCGGTCGAGCACCACCACATCCGGGATCCGTTGCCGCAGCGCCGTGCGCGCGGCCGCGCCGTCGGCGATCTCGACGACCCGGAACCGGTGGGCGCGCAGATAGTCGCCCACCGCGCCGCGCACGGTGGCGTCGTCCTCCACCACCATCACTTCGGCCTGCTTCGTCGTCACTCCTCCGAGGCTATCGCCGCACGACGCCCACCGGACCGCCGCAATTCTTACGCCCCTGAAATGTTTCCCCTGCGCCGCGGCTGGCGTGCCTAGATTCGGCCTTGTCCGACGACGGCGGCACCGGAATTCCGCCGTCTCCCCCGATGAAGGAGCACCACCATGACGACTCGAACCCGCACCACCGGCGCCCTGGCCGGCGCCGCCGCCCTGGCCCTGGTCCTGACCGTCTCGGCCTGCGGCAGCGATTCCAGCGACGACCACCCCGCGATGGCGAGCAACACGATGAGCGCCATGACGCCGTCGACGGGCGCCCCCATGCCGATGGCCACCGGCGCCGAACGCACCGGCATGTTCGCCGGCGAGAACGGCAAGTCGGTCACCGGCACCGCGACGATCAGCGGCGACACCCTCATGCTGACCGGCTTCCACTCCGACGAGGGACCTGACCTGCACGTGTACCTCACCGACGGCACCGACGAGGCGGCGGTCGGCGGTGGCAAAGAACTCGGCAAGGTGACCTACGACCGCGCCGCGCAGTCGTTCTCGCTGACGGGCGCCGACGCGGCGAAGTACACCCACGTGGTGATCCACTGCGACAAGGCCAAGGCCGTCTTCGGCGCCGCGATGCTGTCATGACCGGCCGGCTCCGGCCGCCGCCGGCCGTCGGGCACGCGGCAGCGAGCCTGGCCCGCACGGTGCTGGGCGCGCTCTGGCTGCACGAGGCGTGGGTGAAATATCACGCGGGGTTCGGCGCCGCCGACATCCGGCTGGTGACGTCGAGCATCGCCGCGAACCCGCGGGTACCCGACGTCTACCGCGTGCTCGGCGATCACCTGGTGGCCCCGAACGCCGGCGTGCTGGGCGTCGCGGTTCCGCTGCTGGAAGCGACCCTCGGGGTGCTGCTGATCTGCGGGATCGGCACCACCGCGGCCGCGGCGGTCTCGGCCCTCACCCTCACCGTGTACTGGCAGGCCGATCAGCTGATCTGGGAGTATCCGCCGATGATGGTGCTTTCGGTTCTGACGGTCCTCGCCCGGCCCGCGGCGTCCGCGTGGTCGCTGCCCGCGCTCTTCGCCAGACGCGGTATCAGGCGCCGGAGGAATCCGGCGCCTCCTGTTCCGGATCCTCCGTCCCCGGCTGTTCCGGCTCCTCCTGTTCCGGCTCCTCCTGCTCCGTCCCCGACCGCCCCGTCTCCAGCAGGATCTTGAAGGCGTCCTCGTCGAGGATCGGCACGCCCAGCTGCTCGGCCTTGGCGGCCTTGCTGCCGGGGGCGTCGCCGATCACCACGTAGTCGGTCTTCTTCGACACCGAGCCGGACGCCTTGCCGCCGCGGGCGATGATCGCCTCCTTGGCGCCGTCGCGGGTGAAGTCGTTCAGCGAGCCCGTGACGACGATGGTCTTGCCCTCCAGCGTCCGCGGCGTGGACTCGTCCACCTCGTCGGCCATCGACACCCCGGCCGCGCGCCACTTGGCGACGATCTCCCGGTGCCAGTCCACCTCGAACCAGTCCCGGACGCTCGCGGCCAGGGTCTCCCCGACGCCGTCCACCTCGGCGAGCTCCTCCACACTCGCCGCCTCGATCTTCGCCAGCGAGCCGAAGGCGGTCGCGAGCGCGCGGGCGGCGGTCGGGCCGACGTGCCGGATCGAGAGCGCCACCAGAACCCGCCACAGCGGCGCGTCCTTCGCGGTCTCCAGGTGCGTCAGCAGCCGTTGCCCGTTGGCCGACAGCTCCCCCTTGGTGGTGGTGTAGAACGACGTCCGCGCGAGGTCGTCGGCGGTGAGCGTGAACAGGTCACCCTCGTCCTCGATCACGCCGCTCGCCAGCAGCGCCGTCGCCCCCTCGTAGCCGAGCGCGTCGATGTCGAACCCGCCGCGCCCGGCCAGATGGAAGAGCCGTTCCCGCAGCTGCGCCGGGCAGTGGTGCGCGTTGGGGCAGCGGATGTCGGCGTCGCTCTCCTTCTCCGGCCGCAGCGCGGCGCCGCACTCCGGGCAGTGCGTCGGCATCACGAACTCGCGTTCGGTGCCGTCGCGCAGATCCACCACCGGCCCGAGCACCTCCGGGATCACGTCGCCGGCCTTGCGGATGGTCACGGTGTCGCCGATCAGCACGCCCTTGCGCTTGACCTCCGAGGCGTTGTGCAGCGTCGCGCGAGCGACCGTCGACCCGGCGACCAGCACCGGTTCCATGTCGGCGTACGGCGTGACCCGTCCCGTGCGGCCGACGCCGACCTTGATGTCGAGCAGTTTGGTGGTGACCTCTTCGGGCGGATATTTGTAGGCGATCGCCCAGCGCGGGGCGCGCGAGGTGGACCCCAGCCGCCGTTGCAGGGCGACGTCGTCCACCTTCACCACCAGCCCGTCGATCTCGTGCTCCACCGAATGCCGGTGCTCGCCCCAATAGGCGATGGTGTCGAGGATCGCGTCGGCGCCGGTCACCTTCGAGGTGTGTGCAGACACGGGGAGACCCCACTCACCGAGGGCCAGGTAGACGTCGTGCAGCGACTCCGGGCGCCAGCCGTCGATCCGTCCCACGCCGTGGCAGATCATGTGCAGATTGCGTTGCGCGGTGATCTGCGGGTTCTTCTGGCGCAGCGATCCGGCCGCCGAATTGCGGGGGTTCGCGAACGGGGGTTTGCCCTGCTCCACCAGCGAGGCGTTGAGGACCTCGAAATCCTCCAGCCGGAAGTACACCTCGCCGCGCACTTCCAGGAGGTCGGGCAGCGGGCGGCCCGGCGCCGGAGTCAGCTGGTTCGGGACGTTCGCGATGGTGCGGGCGTTGAGCGTCACGTCCTCGCCGGTGCGGCCGTCGCCGCGCGTCACGCCGCGGATCAGCCTGCCGTTCTCGTAGGTCAGCGCGAGCGCGACGCCGTCGATCTTGAGCTCACAGAGGAACTCGACGCCGCCCGGTTCCGCGGCGCCGGCGTCGACCTCGGTGCGTGCCACCCACGCACGCATCTCGTCGTCGTCGAAGACGTTGTCCAGCGACATCATCCGTTCGAGGTGGTCGACCGGGGTGAAGGCCGTGGAGAAGCCGCCGCCGACCAGCTTGGTCGGCGAGTCCGGGACGGCCAGCTCGGGGTGCTCGTCCTCCATGGCCTGCAGGCGCCGCAGCAGCGTGTCGAACTCGGCGTCGCTGATGATCGGCGCGTCGTTGACGTAGTAGCGGAACTGGTGGTCGCGGATCTCGGCGGCCAGCTCGGCCCATTCATGCTCGGGAGACGTCACGAGACGATCTTAGGGCCGGGCGCCGACAGCCCCGCCTACCCTGGTGGCATGCCGCATCCGATCATGTTCGACGACTCCGATCCGATCCTGGGCAAGCTGCGCGAGATCGCCCTCGCCCTGCCGGAGGCCACCGAGAAGATCGCGCACGGCCGGCCGACGTTCCGCTGCGGCAAGATGTTCGCGATGTACGGCGGGGCGCGCAAGGGCGAGACCAAGGTCCGGCGCGATCACGCGCTCCTCTTCATCCCCGACCCCGGCGAGCGGCGAGCCCTGGAACAGGACGAACGCTTCTACGTGCCCGCGTACGTCGGCGCCTACGGCTGGCTCGGCCTCGACCTGGCGCTCGACGTCGACTGGGCCGAGGTAGCCGAACTGCTCGACGCCAGCTTCCGCCAGATCGCCCCGAAACGCGCCATCGCGCGGTTGCCGGCGGCCGACTGACCGGTCGTTCCGCCCCGGCGTCGTCGGCCATGGGCATATCTGGGGCCACGACGGGAATCTTCCCCCGTGACCCGGCATATGCCGGTCACCGACACGACCGGGCCGCCCGCGACGACGGTCGTCTCCGCGCGCCGGTCGGTACCGAACCCGCGGCGGGCGTCAGTGCTGACCGAATGCCCCGCGACGTGCACCGATCCAGAGTCCGGGCAGCAGCGCCAGGGCCACCACGGCTCCGACGTAGCCGACCGCGCCGAAACCCGCGCCCGCCATCAAGAGCCCGGCGAGGGCACCGGCGGCCGCCCCCGACAGCGCGATGAGCACGTCGATCGAGCCCTGTGTCTTGGGCCGGTTCGTGGTCGTCGTCGCGTCCACGACCAGCGCGGTGCCGGTGATGAGCCCGAAGTTCCAGCCCAGACCGAGCAGGATGAGCGCCACCGTCAGCCAGCCGGTGGATCCGGCCGGCGCCAGCGAGGCGAGCAGCCCGGCGACCGCCAGGCAGAGGCTCGACGCCGCCGCCATCGGCAGGCGGCCGATCCGGTCGACCAGCGGGCCGGTGACCAGCGACGGCAGGAACATCGCGGCGATGTGCAGGCTGATCACCAGCCCCACCGCCCCGAGACCGTGGTGATGATCCACCATGTGCACCGGCGTCATCGTCATCACGCCGGTCATCACGATCTGCGTGGTGACCATGACGGCGGCACCGGCGTACAGGGCCGACCGGGGCAGCGTCGCCGCGCCGGATTCGGCCACCTGGACACCGTCGCCGGCCGGTGCGGCCGCCTCAGCCTCGGCGACCCGTCGCGCCAGCAGATACGGGTCGGGGCGCAGCAGCAGCTGGAAGCAGATCCCGGCGGCACCGAACGCGACTGCGGCGAGCAGGAACGGACCGGCGAGCACCGGGATGCCGAGCGTCTTCGCGAGGTCGCCGAGCGGCGTGATCAGGTTGGGACCGGCCACCGCGCCCAGCGTCGTCGCCGCCAGTGAGACGCTGATCGCCCGGCCCCGCCGATACGGTTCGGCGAGATCGGTGCCCGCGTAGCGTGCCTGCAGATTGGTGGCGGTACCGGAGCCGTAGACGAACAGCGCGACCAGCAGCAGCGGGATGTTACCGATCGTCGCGGCCACCAGGATCCCCACCGCGCCGAGCGCACCGGCACCGAAGCCGAGCGCCAGACCGGCCCGGCGGCCGCGCCGCTGGGCGATCCGGCCCACCCCGAAGGCGGCGAGCGCCGAGCCCAGCGTGAACAGCGCGGCGGGCAGCCCGCTGAGCGCATCCGAGCCGAGCATGTCCTTGGCGAGCAGCGCGCCGACCGACACTCCGGCCGACAGACCGGCGCCGCCGAGGATCTGGCTGGCGACCACCACGGCGAGGGTCCGGCGCTGCACGCGATCGATCTCCGCACGATCGATCGCCCCCGCGTCGATCTCCGCGGGGCCGATCTGCACGGGATCCGCGGCGGCGGAGGTCGGGACGTCGTTCACAACGACTAGGATCCTAGTTGGATCCCAGATGCGCAAGCCGTATTCCGGACGCGGGCCGTCCGCGGCCACGACGATAGGCTCGTCTGACAGGGAACAGCGGGAGGAAGGTGACCGATGAGCGAGGCTTCGGCGGCCGATCGCGCGCTCGCGCACATCCGCTCGGCGGTGCTGTCGGGCACCTATCCCCCCGGGACCATGCTCAGCGAGTCGGCGCTCGCGGCCGACCTGGCGCTGAGCCGCACCCCGATCCGCGCGGCCCTGCGGCTCCTGCAGGACGAAGGGCTGCTCACCATCTATCCCCAGCGCGGCGCGCTGGTCCGGGAGCTCAGTCCGCGGGAGGTCCGGGAGGCGGCCGAGGCACGGAACGCGCTGGAGACGGCCGGGGTGCACTTCGCCGACGAGGCGGCCCGCCGGGGCCTCCGCGCCCGGCTCGCCCCGAGTCTCGCCGCGCAGGAACGCGCACTGGAGGCCGGCGACTTCCCCACCTTCGTGCGGGCGGCCATGGAATTTCACCGCAGCTTCGCCGGGCTCGCGCAGAACGCGGTGCTGCTGGACCTCTATGACCGGCTCCAGGACCGCCAGATGCTCTCGATCCTGCGCAGCACCCCGGCCATCACCGGTCAGCCGCGGCAGGTCCTCGACGAGCATCGGGCCCTGCTCGACGACGCCGAGTCCGGCGACTGGGTGTCGTTCGCCGGGCGCCTCCTGGCGCACCAGGAGGAGAGCCATCGCTTGCCGTGACGACGACGCTTCCGATTCTCACCGATCGACGACACCGGTCACGCGGTGGCCTCGCCCCGGTCTCACGACGGCCGGGCGCAGCCCCACGACGACCGAGCACAGCCCCACGACGGCCGAGCACAGCCCCATGACGATCGAGCGAAGTCGAGATCACCCACAACGACCGAGCACAGCCCCACGACCACCGAACCCAATCGAGAACACCCGGCCACTTAAGCGGTCTCGACTCCGCTCGACCACCATGCCCGCACCACTCACGCGGTGGTGAGGGCGTCCGCCACGGTCGTGGAGATCGCCAGGGCGGCGCGCGCCCAGGAGGCCGTCGCACCGGCGAGACCGCACGTCGGAGTGACGAGCAGTTGCTCGCGAAACACACCGCGCGGCAGGCCGATCCGGTCGATCAGGCCGGTCAGCCGGGTGACCAGGTCGTCGGCCACCTGGTTCTGCGGCAGACCCGGATCGACGGCGGGGACCACTCCGGCCAGCAGCGTGCGGCCGGAGTCGAGGGTCTCGCCGAACCGGTCGTAGTCGGCCACCCGCAGCTGTGTGAGGTCCATCGAGAGCGCGTACGACCGCGCCGCGCGCAGCAACTCCCAGCGAGGCGGCGCACAGCTGTGCAGGATCATCGGGCGCGCGACCTGCTGCGCCACCCCTTCCAGCAGCTGCGCGATCTCCGGGACCGGGATCGGCAGAATGGGGTCGAGTCTGGTCAGCGGGGTGACGGTACCGTCGATCACGTCACCGATCGAGGGCTCGTCGAGTTGCACCACCACCCGCACACCGAGGCGACGTTCGAGTTCGGCCGCCTGCCCGTCGAGCCCCGCGGCGAGCGAGGCGGCGACGTCGCGCAGCGCCCCGCGGTCCCGGATCACCTTGTGTCCGCCGCGCAGTTCGACGTGGGCGGCGAACGTGAACGGCCCGGCGGCCTGGATCTTGACGACCCCGGCCTCGCCGCGCAGGCCCGCCGTCTCCCAGCGCTCCTCGAGCGCGTCGAGATCCCACCGAAGGTAGTCCCGGGCGCGCCGGGTCTCCGCCGTCGGCGACGCCGCGAGACGGTAGGTGCGGTGCACGTAGTCGACGGGGAGGTCGACCAGCAGTCCGGCGGTGCGGCCGATCACGTCGGCGCCCACCCCGCGCGCCGGCAGTTCGGGCAGGAAGACGAGTCCGGACCCGCCGAGTTCCCCGGCCGCGAGTGCGGCGGCGCCGCGGGGATCGGTGCCCGGCAGCGAACCGATCCCGGTCGCCGTCCCCGTCGGGATCGCGCTCTGCGCGTCATCACTCACAGTGGCCCACCCAATTGTCGCGTGCGCTACCCGGCCGCACGACGATCCGCGTCACTCACCGGCATGCGCGTCACCCGCGACCGCCGCGGCGGTCGACGACTGCCGCGGATCCGCTCGGAACAGAAGGGGTACACGCCACGCCGCAGGACTCAGGGGGTGGCCGAGGAGATGCGGCCGGAGCCCAGGACCAGGTCACCGCGCTCGGCGTCGGGGCGATACAGCACTGCGGCCTGACCACGGGCGACGCCGCGCAGCGGCTCGCGCAGCGCGATCTCGATGCCCGGCCCGTCCCCCGAACCCGTCGCGGGGATCGGGGTCGCGACGGCCTCCGCCAATCCACCGTGCGCACGCACCTGCACGACGCACTCGATCGGCCCGTCCGGCACCACGCCGGACGACCACACGGCCTTGGTGGCGACGATGGTGCGCACGTCGAGATCCTCCGCACCGCCGACGGTGACGGTGCCGCTGGCCGGGTCGATGGCGGTCACATAGCGCGGTGCGCCGTCCGCCGCGGGCGCGTCGATGCCCAGGCCCTTGCGCTGGCCGATGGTGAAGCCGTGCACGCCGTCGTGCCCGCCGAGCCGCTCCCCCGTCGCCCCGTCGACCAGCGCTCCGGGACGCACGCCGATGCGGGCGCCGAGGAAAGCGCGGGTGTCGCCGGTCGGGATGAAGCAGATGTCGTGCGAATCGGGCTTGTTCGCCACCAGCAGGCCGCGGCGCTCGGCCTCCTCGCGGATCCGCGGCTTGGGGGTGTCGCCGATCGGGAACATCGCGCGGGACAGCTGGTCGTGGTCGAGCACGGCCAACACGTACGACTGGTCCTTGTCGTGATCGACCGCCCGCCGCAGTTCCCCGCCGGACAGCCGCGCGTAGTGACCGGTGGCCAGCGCATCGAAGCCGAGGGCCTGCGCCCGCTCGGCGAGCGCCGCGAACTTGATCTTCTCATTGCAGCTCAGGCACGGATTCGGGGTCTCACCGGCCGCGTACGACGCGACGAACTCGTCGATCACGTCTTCCTTGAAGCGGTCGGCGAAGTCCCACACGTAGAACGGGATGCCGAGCATGTCGGCGACGCGGCGGGCGTCGTCGGCGTCCTCGCGCGAACAGCAGCCGCGCGAGCCGGTCCGCAGTGCGCCGGGCGCGGTCGAGAGGGCCAGGTGAACGCCGGTCACGTCGTGTCCGGCCTCGACGGCGCGGGCCGCGGCGACCGAGGAGTCGACGCCGCCGCTCATCGCGACGAGGACCCTTCGACGGCGTGTCGTCGCAAGCTCCGCCACGGGCTCAGGGACCGCCCTTCGACGGGGGGACGTCGCAGGCTCAGGGATCGTGCCTCGACGGGGGGTCGTTTCGACACGGTCACTCACTTCGTTCGCGACCGGCTCAACGGGCTGCGAGACGACGGGCTGAGCGGCAACGGGCTGAGCGGCAACGGGCTGCGAGGCAACGACGGGCTGAGTGGACGCGGCCGGCGGTGACGACGGGGCGGGCTGCGAGGTCATCAGCGCACCCCGGTCAAGCCGGCGGCGAGGGCGCGGTCGATCACCTCGTCGAGCACGACCCCGAGCCGCACCACGTCGGCGGCGGTGTTGTCCGGCCCGAACGAGAATCGCAGCGAGCCGCGGGCGGCGGCCCGGTCCATCCCCATCGCGAGGAGGACGTGACTGGCCGAGGCGACCCCGGCGGTGCAGGCCGAGCCGGTGGAGCACTCGATGTCGCGGGCGTCGAGCAGCATGAGCAGCGAGTCGCCCTCGCAACCGGTGAACGTGACGTGCACCAGGCCGGGCAGGCCGTCGGGCCGCGAGTTCACGACCGCCCCGTCGATGCCGTCCACGATCCCCAGCAGGTCGTCGCGCAGCCCTCCGAGGTGCGCGGTGTGCGCGTCCATCCGGTCGACGGCCACCCGCAGCGCGGCCGCCATGCCCGCGGCCCCGGCCACGTCCTGGGTGCCCGACCGCAGGTCGCGCTCGTGTCCGCCGCCGTTGAGCAGCGGCTGGCACGGGACGTCGCGCCCGAGGATCAGGGCGCCGACGCCCTGCGGGCCGCCGAACTTGTGCGCGGCCACACTCATCGCGCAGAGTCCGCTCGCGGTGAAGTCGACCGGCACGTGCCCGATCGCGGCCACCGCGTCGGAATGCATCGGGATGTGGTACTCGCGCGCCAGCGCGGCCAGATCGGCGATCGGCTGCAGCGTCCCGACCTCGTTGTTGGCCCACATGATCGAGATCACGGCGACCTCGGCGGCGTGGTCCTCCAGCTCGGCGGCGAGGTCGGCCGGATCGACGCGCCCGGTCGCGTCGACCGGCAGGACCACCAGTTCGGCGTCCTCGTGGTCGGCCAGCCACTGCGCCGGATCCAGGACCGCGTGGTGCTCGACGGCGGAGATCACCACGCGCCGGCGACGGCCGTCCTGGGCACGCCGCGCCCGGTAGATCCCCTTGAGCGCGAGATTGTCCGACTCGGTACCGCCCGCGGTGAACAGCACCTGCGACGGCCGGGCGCCCAGCAACCGCGCGATCGACTCGCGCGACTCCTCCAGGGTCCGGCGGGCGCGGCGCCCGGCGTCGTGCAGGGACATCGGGTTGCCCGGACGGCGCCAGGCATCGGTCATCGCCGCGACGGCCTCGGGGACGATCGCTGTGGAGGCGGCATTGTCGAGATAGACGGACATGATCGCTCCCCAGGATAACCGCGCGGAGGCGGATCGACCCAATGCCGTCCGCCGGGCCGACGGGGCTGACACGAAAGTCCCTGCGCATGTGTCGCCGCCGAAGCGGACCGCGGTCAGCGCACCACCTGCCCGACGGCGAGCACGCCGGCCGGGTCGTAGCGCTGGGCGAGCGCGCGCAGCCACTCGACGGTGTCGGCGTCGTAGCAGGCGGTGATCACGGCCGGATCGCCGCTGGCGGCGAAGTTCGGGAGCCGCCCGCCGGTCAGCCACGGCCCCATCGCCCCGGCCAGAGCCTGCTCGGCCGGGGCGACGGCCTCGGCGATCGGCGGCACCAGCGCGCCGATGGCGTACAGGTGGAACGGCGCGTCCCGCTGGCACACGGCACTGGCCACGGCCGGCTCGGCGGCGAACGCGCCGCCGAGCAGCCGCAGCTCCACCACCAGCAGCGGACACGGCGCCTCCGGGCCGGCGACGGCGAGCAGGGCGTCGACCGCGTCGGCGGGCAGGCCGGAGAGCAGGTGCCCGTCCTCCAGGACCGGCATGGGGTCGACCGGGTCGGCATGCACGGCGCCGATCGCCGCGTACGGGAGCACACCGAGGCCGTCGAGGATCGGCTCGGCGGCCGCCCGGATCGGCGCGAAGAGCGCGGCCGCCTCGTCGGCCGGACCGGTGTGCACATAGCGGACGGCGACGGTGAGCCGGCCGGCGAGCTGCGGCGGGACGCCCGGCAGGGCCGGGAGGCGCAGCAGCGCGATCGAGGTGTTGGCCTCGGCGGGCAGGTCCCGCGTCCACGACCGCCAGGCGTGCAGCACCGCGGCCGCGTCGGCGCCGTCGAAGTACAGTGCGCCGCCGTAGAACCGCGGGAGTTCGAGCAGTCCGATCCGGACTTGCGTGACGATCCCGAGAGTGGCCTTGCCGCCGCGCAGTCCCCAGAACAGGTCGGCGTTCTCGGTCGGGGTGGCCGTGCGGATCTCACCGTCACCGGTCACCACGTCGATCGCGCGGACGTGGTCGCTCGACGCGCCCACGGTGCGCACCAGCGGCCCGATGCCACCGCCGGTGAGGAAGCCGGCGACGCCGACACTCGGCGCCGACCCGCACAGCGGGGCCAGCCCGTGCGGCGCGGCGGCGTCGATCACTGTCTGCCAGCGCACCCCGGCGCCGACCCGCGCGATGCGGGCGGCCGGGTCGAGTTCGACGATGTCCAGCGCGGACGTGCGGACCAGCAGGGTATGGCCGTCGATCGGGGTGGCACCGTGGCCGGTGCCGTGTACGGCGACGGTCATCCCGTTGGCGGCCGCGAACGCCACGACCGCGGCGACGTCGTCGGCGTCGAGAACGTCGATGACGGCCCAGGGCCGCCGCGAGACGGCGACGTTGAAGCCGAGCGGCTGGTAGCCGTCGTCGGTGGGCCGGTGGACGGTGCCGCGGACGGCGGCGCGCAGGGCGGCGATGTCGGCCTGGTCGAAGCGGCGGTCGGTGCTCATGGAGTTCTCCTCGGGGTCGGTGCGGCCGGGGCCGGCCGCGTCGGAGATACCGTCGCGCCGGGCCCTTGCGGCCCCCTTGGGAAGTCCTTGAACCGCTGGTCAGCCGAGCAGCTCGGCGACGGCGTCGACCACCGCGACCATGCCGATCGCGTCCGCGTCGGCGGCGATCGCGGTCAGTGCCGCGGTGCGTTCGGGCGATGGTGGCGCGTGCCGGGCTTCGAGCAGCCGGCAGTGCAGCAGGCCGGGCGGGCTGTCTTGTGCCACACAGAGTTCGCGGGCCCGGGCGACGGCGGCGCGGGCGGCGGGCTCGTCACCGACCAGGAAGTGCAAGCCCGCCAGCACGACGTCGACGGGTCCGACGCAGCCGACCTGCCCCACCGTCGCGATGCGGCCGGCGAACGGGCTCAGACAGTCGAGGAACGCCGGAGCCAGCTCGGTCAGCGCGAAGTCGGCGACGAGGCCGCCGAGGATCACCGCTTGGGCGAGCGAGGTCCACACCATCGGCCGCGGCGCATCGATGAAGATGCGGGCCATCTCCTCCACCAGCGCGGCGTCGCCGTGGCTCCCGGCGAGCGACGCGACGCCGGAGGCGAGCAGGACCACCACCTCGTTGTCCGGGGTGGCCGCCAGCATCCCGCGCGCCCACTCGAGCGGATCGTTGCCGTTCAGGCCGAGCGCCTGATCGGCGATGTCGTCGAACACGCCGCGCTGGGTGGCCAGGGCCGCCAGCGCGGCGCTGCCCGACACGTAGAGCTCGGTCTGGAAGTGCACCGACACGGCGGTGCGGAAGTGCTCGCGGGCGAGGGCGAAGTCGCCGCGCCAATTGGCGAGCGCGGTCTCCATCCAGCGCAGCTGGGCGCGCAGGACCGGCAGCCGCATGCGTTCACTGCCCGCGATCCCCCGCCGCAGGTGCGCCTGGGTACCGGCCAGATCGCCGATCGACATCAGCGCCATCGTCACCACCGAGTCGGCGATCACCCGGTCGAGGTCGGCTTCGGCGTGCGGCAGGTCGTACAGCTGCCGAGACAGGGCGATGGACTCCCGGGTGTGCGTGGCGACACCGGAGTAGGTCAGCAGGCGGGCCAGCAGGACGTCGGCGGTCACGTCCGGGTCGCCGAGCCGTTCGGCCAGTTCGGCGGCGCGGGCGAGGTTCCCGGCCGGCACCGCGGCGTCGTGGGCGTAGCACTGCCCCACGGCGAGGGCGCCGAGGACCCGCGCGTGCGCGGCGCGGTCGTCGGCGACGGCCTCGGCGGCGGCCAGGAGCGCGTCGTGGACGGGTCCGCCGAGCGTCGCCGGAGCCACCCACGGCCAGCCGCCGCCGGCCCGCAGCAGCACCCCGGCCAGTCGGCCGGCCGTCGCCGTCGCACCGTTGGCGACGGCCTCCCCGAGCCGAACGACGACGGTCTCCAGCACGCTCTGGTGCCGCCCGGCCCGCGTCTCGGCGCGCAGCATCGCGGTGAGCAGGGCATCGCGTTCGGCGAGGTCCCGGTCGGCCGCGGGCAACGACTCGTAGGTGCGCAGCGCGGCCCGCAGCCAGCGCGCCGCCGATTCGGAGTCCCAGCCCGCGACCGCATCGTCGGCCGCCGTCCGGCAGGCCGCCACCACCTCGGCGACGTCGGCGACCGGCAGCGCGTCGAGCAGATGCGCGGCGCGCGCGGCGCGGGCCGCCCCGCCCCGACGTTCGGCGAGGATCTCCGCGACGCGCAGATGCATCCGGCAGCGCCGCAGCGGCCGGATCGCCGCCATGGCCTGCTCGCGGAGCAGGGCGTGCGCGAACGCCGGTCGCCCACCGGCGGCCGACCGCACGACGATCCGCTCGTCGGCGGCCTCGTCCAGGCAGTCGGCGATCTCGGCCGGATCCCGGTCGGCGACGCGGGCGAGCAGCGCCACGTCGATGTCCTCACCGAGGATCGCCGCGTGCCCGATCACCTCGCGGACCGCCGGATCGAGCGTCGCCAGGCGGCGGTCGAGCACCGAGCCGACCGCGGCGGGCACCATCTCGCGGCGCTGCTCGGCGGGCAATCGCGCGTACTCGGAGACGAAGAGCGGGTTGCCGCCGGTGCGGGCGGTGAGCGCCGCCGCCTCGGCGGGCGAGAGCGCCTCGGCGGCCAGCGCCTCGACCAGATCGGCCACCTCATCGTCGCCCAGGCTGGGCACCATCGCGACGTGGCCGCCGCGCACCAGGTCGTCCCGCAGGCGGGCGACGGCGGCGCCGGTCTCCTCCTCGCGAATGGTCAGGATCACGCACAGTCCGGGGCTCATGGTGACGGTGACGAGGTAGCGGAGCAGGCCGGCGGTCAGCGGATCGGCCCAGTGGACGTCGTCGACGATCACCGTGACCGGGTGCGCGGCGGCGGCCTGTTCGAGCAGGTGCTGGACGCGCTCGTAGACGGCGAAGCGCGCGGTGTCGGCGTCGACCCCGCCCGGGACCCGCAAGATCGTGTCCGGATCGGCGTCGAGGTCCCGGCAGAGCTGGCGCAGCGGCCACCACGGCGGCACCCCCTCGGTATCCGGGCAGCGCACCCAGATCACCTGTTCGCCACCGGCCGCGGCGCGCGCCGCGGCCTCCTGCGCCAGCCGGGTCTTGCCGATGCCCGCCGGGCCGAGCAGCGCGAGCCAGCGCGGACCGCTGGACGTGCCGCGGTACAGACCCTCGATCCGGGCGACCAGGTCGGTGCGGCCGACGAGCGGGATCGCCTGCGCCTCCGCCGGTTCCTCGGCGCGGTCCGGGCCGGCCGGCGTCTCCCCGGCCGCCGGCGAGGGCGCCGCGGGCGCGGGCTCGGGCGGGTGCGCGGCGCCGGTCCAGTGCGGCGGCCGCGGCCACGCCTCGATCTCGGGGTCGTGCCGGAGCAGGGCGCCCTGCAGGTCGCGCAGCGCGGTCCCCGGATCCAGGCCCAGCGACTCGCCGAGCGCGGCCGCGTGCGCGGCGTAGACGTCGAGCGCCTCGGTGGTGCGTCCGGAGCGATGCAGGGCGATCATGTGCAGCCACACTCCCCGTTCGCGCAGCGGGTCGTCGGCCCGCAACGCGGTGATCTCGGCGAGAGCGCGCGCGATGTCGCCCTCGGCCAGCAATGCCGTGACGTGCAGCTCCACCACGCCCGACCGCAGCCCGGCGAGGCCGGCGGCGGGCACACCGACCCATTCGGCGTCGCCGAACTCGTCGAGCAGACCCCCGCGCCACTGCGCCAGCGCCCGCTCGCTGAGGTCCAGCGCCTCGGGCCACCGCTGCGCGTCGTGCGCCTGTGCGGCACGACGCGCCAGGTCCTCGGCGACCGCCAGGTCGAGGACGTCGTCGCCCGGGTCGAGCCGGTAGCCGGGACTGACGCGCTCGATGGGTGACGGCCCGGCGTCGCCGTCGCGCAGCGCCCGCCGCAGGTTGGAGAGGTACGCCTGCAGGCTGGTCGCCGCGGCCGCGGGCGGCTGGTCGCCCCACACCGCGTCGGCGAGACGATCGGTGGAGACGACGGCGCCGCGGGCGATCAGCAGGGCGCCGAGAACCGCGCGCTGCTTGGGCGATCCGAGGTCGGCCGCGGTGCCGTCGACGAGGACCTGAAGCGGTCCGAGGACCCGATACTCACGCATCGGGCCACCGGTGCGGGCGGGCGTTCACGGTGCGAGTGTAGAGGCCGGAACGGCCGCATGGGCGGGCTGTTCCGACTCCGCCGGCGCCGGGTCGGCGGCCCGCGCCTTGCGCATGGTCAGCGCCGCGGCGAGCGCGCCGGCGAGGGCGACCGCGGCACCGATCCAGAGGGCGGTGTTCAGCGCGTCGACGAACTCCGTCGGCGAGCCTCCGGCCAGCACGGACCGGGCCGGGAACACGGCACCGAGCGCGGCCACGCCGAGCGCGATGCCCGCCTGCCGGAAGACGTCGTTGATCCCGGCGGCGAGCCCGGCGTCGTCGTCGCGGCTCTCGGCGAGCACCACGCCGCTCATCACCGGATTGAAGACACCGGCGCCGACGCTGGACAGGATGAACCCGGGCGCCATCGCCCAGCCGCTGCCGCCGACCGCCGCGACGGTCATCACGGCGAGTCCGGCGGCGACCGCGACGAGGCCGCCGGTGATCATCCACCACGCCGGGATCCGGCCGATCAGCGAACCGGTGAGGCCCGCGACGACGAACATCACCGCGGTGCCGGGCAGGTAGATCAGGCCCGCGCCGATCGGCGACAGTCCGAGCACACCCTGCAGGTAGAGGGTGACGTAGACGAAGACGGCGAACATCGACGCCGAGATCGCGAAGGTCGCCACCTGGGCACCGGCGAACGACGGATTGGCGAACACCCCCAGCGGCAGCATCGGCTGCTCGACGACACGTTCGACCAGTACGAACAGCCCGAGCGCGACCGCGGCGACGGCGAACGTCCAGAACGTGCGCGGGTCGGTCCAGCCCTTCTCGGCGGCCTCGAAGAAGCCGTAGGTCAGGGCCGCGAGGGCGATGATCGCGGTGACCTGTCCGGCCCAGTCACCGCGCCGCGGCGCGGTGCTGCGCGACTCGGCCACCCAGCGGGTCGCGGCGAGCATCGCCAGGCCGACCGGAACGTTGATCAGGAAGATCGCCCGCCAGTCGAGCCACTGGGTGAGGATCCCGCCGAGCAGCGGGCCGATCGCGAAGGCGCCGCCGATCGTCGCCCCGTAGGCCGCGAGGGAGGTCGCGCGCTCGGCGCGGCCGGGGAAGGCGTGCGCCAGCAGGGCGAGCGAGGTGGCGAACAGCAGTGCCGCGCCCAGCCCCTGCACCACGCGGGCCGCGTTGAGCAGCGTCATGTCGCCGGCGGCGGCACAGACGCCGGAGGCGACGGTGAACACCACCGCACCGATCACGAACACCAGGCGCCGCCCGGAACGATCCGCCCAGGCGCCCGCGGTGAGCACCACCGCGGCCAGCGCCAGGGTGTAGCCGTCGACCACCCATTTGAGGGCGCTCATCCCGGCGCCGAATTCACGGGCGATGGCCGGCAGCGCGGTGTTGACCACCGCGATGTCGAGCATCAGCATGGCGGTGGCGGTGCACACCACCGCCAGCGTCACCCGCTGGGTCCGGGTGAACCGCCCGGGCGGTGCGGTCGCGACGTGGTCCATCATCGTGCTCCTTCATCTCGATTCGATCGGTGAAGGAAGGATCGGCGACGGCGCTTGGGACCTGGTTGCGGTCGGCTTGGACCCGGGCTTGGATTCCGCGCGGGGGTTTCGCGACCGGTACTCAGGCCGGGACGGGCGTCGGCGTCCCGGGTGTGGGCGCCGGTATCGGCGGGACCGGCAGGGCGCGCACCGGCGGATGGATCACCCGCTGGCAGACCGCCGCGAGGTCGCGGCGGTCCCCGGCCGGCGGCACCGGCGGGTGCACGGCGATCGAGACGGTGAGGCCGCGGGCGCGCAGCACCCGGCCCAGGGTGTCGGCGAGGCCGTCGTCGCCGAGGTAGCCGGGCGAGGTGACCGGGTACCCGTCGCGCAGGTAGCACAGCCGGATCGGCACCACCGGCGTGCCGGTGTCGATGGCCGTCTGGAAGAACGCGGGCCGGAACCGGCCGCGGGCCACCCCGCACCAGGTGGTGCCCTCCGGGAAGACGACCACCGGCCGTCCCCGGTCGAGGATCCCGGCGACCCGCTCGATCACCGCGGGGAGTTGCCGCAGCGCGCCGCGGCTGACCGCGAGCACCCCGAAGCACCGCAGCAGCGGCGAGACCGCGCCCATGGCCAGGACCTCCCGCTTGGCGACGAACCGGGCCGGGCTGACCACCGCGACGGCGAAGACGTCGAGGAAGGAGATGTGGTTGGCGACGACGAGCGCACCCCGGAGCCGTCGCGCGTGACGGGGCCGGTGATCGACGATCCGCACCCGCAGTCCGATCGCGACCAGCCCGCAGCGGGCGGTGAAGCGCCAGTACGCGACGCGGGCTGGGCGCGGGGTGAGCAGGGTCAGCGCGCCGAGCGGCAGCAGACTGAGCAGGATCGCGGAGAGCGCCGTCATCCGCCAGACGACCCGCAGCTTTCCGGCCGGCTGTCGTTCGGGCGGCACGCACGACGTCCCGCAGCTGCTGCGCGGGACCCAAGGATTCCCGGCGGGCGCCGCCGCATCGGTGCCCGGAATCATACCCGGCGCGTTCAGTTCGACTCCGCTCCGAGTCCGGGCGCGCTCAGCCGGGCGAGCGCACCGCGGAGGCGGGCCAGGTAGCGCTCGTCGCCCTTCTCCCGGTCGACGATGGTGAGAAAGTCGCCGACGTCGAAGATCTCGTCGAAGGCCGGCTCTCCGCACACCCGCGCGCCGAGCCGGATGTAGCCGCGCAGCAGCGGCGGCAGGACCGGTCGCTCCACGGCGAGCAGGTCGTCCAGGCTCGCGCCGTCCACGTCGACCGTGCGGTACGGGCGCACCCGCCAGGGCGCGGCGTACTTCTCGGCGGCGAGGTCGCGCACCCCGCGCAGTTCGCGGCCGCGACCGGCGGCGGAGTCGAGCGGGACCGAGACGCAGCCCATGAGGTAGCGGTAGCCGCCGTCCTCCAGGTAGCCGAGCACCGCGGTCCACAGCAGGCCGGTGACCGCGCCGCTGCGGTGCTCGGGGTCGACCACCGCGCGGCCCATCTCCACCGTCTCGGGGGCGATCGGGGCCAGCTCGGTGAGATCGAATTCGCTCGCCGAGTACCAGCCGCCGGCGGCGATGGCGCGCGAGGGCGGCAGCACCCGGGCGCAGCCGGCGAGCCGGCCGGTGGGCAGGTGCCGGATCAGGAGGTGGTCGCAGAAGTCGTCGAAGCGGTCGGCGTCCAGGCCGGACTCGTCGTCACCGATGGCGTCGGAGTAGCCCGGCTCGGCGCGGAAGACCTCGAAGCGCAGCCGCTGGGCGGCGCGGATGTCGGCGGGGTGTTCGCTGACGACGACGTCGTACTCCCCCGCGGTGAACAGGATCCGGCGGGCGGGCGAGGCGGTGAGCGGGCTGTGGATCGGAATTACCGTCATGCCCCGAATGGAAGCCGCCGCGTTCGACGCGCAGGCCGCCCCGAAGTGAAACCACGCGGCCGATCCGGTGAACGGACGGATGTCACATTCTGCTCAGTGGGCCCGGACAGGGGGTCGTTTCGACACCCCTCCTCACTCCGTTCGTCGGCGGCTCAACGGGCTACGGAGATACCAGCCCGTTACGCCGTCGGTGGTACCGGATTGCGGAGTACCAGCGCGTTACGCCGTGGGTGGTACCGGACTGCCGAGATACCGGCCCGTTACGCCACGGGTGGTACCGGACTGCGGAGATACCAGCCCGTTGAGCCGTAGGTGGTACCGGGCTGCGGAGGTACCAGCCCGTTACGCCATGGGCGGTACCGGACTGCGGACGTAACAGCCCGTTACGCCATGGGCGGTACCGGACTGCCGAGATACCAGCCCGTTGAGCCGGGCGACGAAGGAGCCCGTGTCGAAACGCCCCGCTAGAAGCCTCCGGCCCCGGATTCGCCACAAGTCACGCGTCCCCTCCTCAGACCCAGCCACGCACATCCGGGGCCGGACCAGACAACGAAAAGCCCGGCAGCTCGAGCGAAGCGAGCACTACCGGGCTATTCGTTGTCTGGGCGAGCGAAGCGAGCCGACTGAAAAACAGTCTTCAGTCGAAAGCCGTCCGCCAGGACGGCCTTACTTGCGCTTGTTGACCTCTTCGGTCAGCTGCGGGGCGACGTCGAACAGGTCGCCGACCACACCGAAGTCGCTGATCTCGAAGATCGGGGCCTCTTCGTCCTTGTTGACGGCCACGATGGTCTTCGAGGTCTGCATGCCGGCGCGGTGCTGGATGGCACCGGAGATGCCCAGCGCGATGTACAGCTGCGGCGACACGGTCTTGCCGGTCTGACCCACCTGGAACTGGCCCGGGTAGTAGCCGGAGTCGACAGCGGCGCGGGAGGCACCGACGGCGGCACCGAGCGAGTCGGCGAGGGCCTCGACCACCGAGAACTTCTCGGCGGAGCCGACGCCACGGCCACCGGAGACGACGATCGACGCCTCGGTGAGCTCCGGACGGTCGCCGCCGACGTTGGCGGAGAAGCCGGTGATCTTGGCGGCGTTCTCGGCCTGCTCGGGGACGGCGACGTCGACGCGGGTGCCCGCGCCGGCGGCCGGGGCGGCCTCGACGGCGCCCGGGCGGACCGAGATGACGGCGGTGTCGCCACCGGCGACCGAGTCGACGGTGAACGCGCCACCGCGGATCGACTGGACGGCGGCGTTGCCCTCGCGGACCTCGATGACGTCGGTCAGCAGACCCGAGCCGAGACGCACGGCCAGGCGACCGGCGATCTCCTTGCCGTCGGCGTTAGCGGCGACGAGGACGGCGGCGGCGCCGTTCTCCTCGGCGAGCGAGGCGAGGACGTCGACCTTGGGCGAGACGAGGTAGCCCTCGACGTCGGCCGACTCGGCGACGTAGATCTTCTCGGCACCGGCCTCGGCGAGCGCGCCGAGGATGCCGTCGGCCTTGCCCGGGCCGGTGATGACGACCGCGGACGGGGTGCCGAGCGCGCGGGCGGCGGTGATGAGTTCGTTGGTGACCTTCTTCAGCCCACCCTCGGGGTCCTGCTCAACGAGCACGAGTACTTCAGCCATGATTTTCTCCTGAATGTCTTTGCTGGTCGCGAGTGTCGGGTGGGGGTCAGATGATCTTCTGGCCGATGAGGTACTCGGCGACCTTGACGCCACCGTCACCCTCGTCGGTCACTCGCTCACCCGCGGCACGCGGCGGCTTCGGGGTCACACCGGTCACGCTGCTGCCGGAGTTGGCGACGCCGACGACGCCGTCCTCGATGCCCAGCTCGGCGACCGTGAGGATCTCCGGGGTCTTCTTCTTGGCGGCCATGATGCCCTTGAAGGACGGGAAGCGCGGCTCGTTGATCTTCTCGTTGACCGAGACGATGGCCGGCAGGGTGGCCTCGACGTTGTAGATGCCGTTGTCGGTCTCGCGCTCACCGCGCAGGGTGTCGCCGTCGACCTCCAGCTTGCGCAGGTGGGTCAGGTGCGGCAGGTCCAGGTACTCGGCGATCATGGCCGGCACGGCGCCGGAGCGGCCGTCGGAGGCCTCGTTGCCGGCGATCACCAGTTCCACGCCCTCGATGGTGCCGAGCGCGGTGGCGAGCAGGTAGGCGGTCTGCACGGCATCGCTGCCGTGGACGGCGTCGTCCTGAATGTGGATGGCCTTGTCGGCACCCATCGAGAGGGCCTTGCGGATGGCGTCGGTGGCCTGCGCGGGACCGGCGCAGAGGATGGTCACCTCGCCGCCGCTGGCTTCCTTGATCTGCAGCGCTTCTTCCACGGCGCGCTCGTTGATCTCGTCGATGATGCCGTCCACGGCGGCACGGTCGAGCGTGTAATCGTCGTCGGAGAGCTTCCATTCGGAAGTGTAGTCCGGCACGTGCTTGATCAGAACAACTACGTTCGTCATGGGTCTAGAAGACCTCCTGCATCGGTTTCGGCAGCCTACCGGCCGGTAAGGCCATGGGTCATCGTTACTGTAACCGCTCGCGGATACGACACGAAGACCGCCCGGGGAGAAACCAGGGTCGCCTTACTCACATCGGACAGATGTGTCGCAGTGTCACATTCACCGCCCTGCGGGGCCGGGCACCCGGCAGGATGCCCTAATGTCGTGCGAATGAGCGATTCCCAGTCCTCACCGCTGCAATCCCTGCCCCTCGACGAGCAGCTCGCCCTCACCGGCGAGCGGACGGTGCCCGGTATTCCGGCGGAGAACTACTGGTTCCGCCGGCACGAGGTCGCCTATCAGCTGATCCGGGAGCGGTGCGCGGGACAGGACGTCCTGGAGGCCGGTTCCGGGGAAGGCTACGGTGCGGCGCTGCTCGCGCAGGCCGCGGCGACGGTGACCTGCGTCGACTACGACGAGCAGGCCGTCGCGCATACGCGCCGCCGCTATCCGGAAGTGACTGTGCACCAAGGCAATCTGATCGATCTGCCGCTGGACGACGCCTGTATCGACACGGTGGTGAACTTCCAGGTGATCGAGCATCTGTGGGACCAGGGCGCCTTTGTCCGCGAGTGCCACCGCGTCCTGCGGCCCGAGGGTGAACTCCTGATGAGCACCCCGAACCGGATCACCTTCTCCCCCGGCCGCGACACCCCGCTCAATCCCTTCCACACCCGCGAACTGAGCGCCGCCGAACTCACCGAACTGCTCACCGGCGACGGCTTCGAGGTGACCGACATGCTCGGCGTCTTCCACGGCCCGCGCCTGCGCGAGCTCGACGACAAGTGGGGCGGTTCGCTGATCGACGCCCAGATCGACCGCGCCCTGGCCGGGGAGCCGTGGCCGGCCGAACTGATCGACGACGTCGCCGCGATCACCGCCGACGACTTCGAGATCGTCGACGCCGAACTCCGCGACATCGACACCAGCCTGGATCTGCTGGCCTTCGCCGTCCGCCGGGACCCTTCGACGGAGTGGTTCCTGAGCGGAGCCGAAGGGCTCGGGGGACACCGGCAGTGACTCGAGTCCGGGTTCCGGGCCGGTTCACCCTGGTCCTGCACTCCCATCTGCCGTGGCTGATCAACCACGGCCGGTGGCCGGTCGGCGAGGAATGGCTGTACCAGTCGTGGGCCCACTGCTATCAGCCGGTGTTCGCGGCGCTGCGGCGGCTGGCCGCCGACGGATTCACCGATCAGCTGTCGCTCGGGATCACCCCGGTGCTGGCCGCCCAGCTCGACGATCCGGCCGCCACGTCGTCGATGTACGAGTGGCTGGCCGACTGGCAGCTCCGCGCCATGGAGGCCGCGCTCGACGACGACCCCGACCGCCGGATCAGCGGCCACCGCGAATACCGCGCGGCCGCGGAAGCGCTCGCCGACTTCGAGCGGCACTGGCGGCACGGCGGCAGCCCGCAGATCCGCGAGCTGCTGTCGACCGGTGTGATCGAACTGCTGGGCGGACCGCTGGCGCACCCGTTCCAGCCGCTGCTCGACGGACGGCTGCGCCGCCTCTCCCTGCGCGAGGGCCTGGCCGACGCGCAATTGCGCTGGGGCACACGGCCGTCGGGCATCTGGGCGCCCGAATGCGCGTACACGCCCGGAATGGAGACCGAGTACGACGCCGCCGGCGTCGGGCACTTCATGGTCGACGGTCCCACGCTGCGCGGCGACACCGCGCTCGGCCGGCCGGTCGGCGACGGCGACGTCGTCGCGTTCGGCCGGGATCTGACCGTGAGCTACCGCGTGTGGTCGCCGAAGTCCGGGTATCCGGGACATGCGGCGTACCGCGACTTCCACACCTACGACCACCAGACGGGATTCAAACCGTTCCGGGTGACCGGCAAGAACGTGCCCGGCGAGGCGAAGAAGCCGTACGACCCGTCGCTGATCGACGCGGTGCTCGACGCGCATGTCGACGACTTCGTCGACTGCGTCCGGAAGCGGCTGATCGGCGAGTCGGAGCGGATCGGGCGGCCCGCGCTGGTGGTCGCCGCCTTCGACACCGAACTGTTCGGCCATTGGTGGCACGAGGGCCCGGCATGGCTGGAGCGGCTGCTGCGCCGGCTCCCCGAGGCCGGCATCGACGTCGGCACCCTCGCCACGGCGCGGCGCGACGGCTTCGTCGGCGAGCCGGTGGCGCTGAACGACTCGTCGTGGGGGTCGGGCAAGGACTGGCGCGTCTGGGAGGGGCCGCAGGTGGAACACCTGGTACAGCTCAACGACGAAGTCACCGAGACGGCCCTGCACAGTCTGGACAAACGGCGGGACGGCGCCCCACCGGCCCGCGACACCGTCGCCGACCAGATCCTGCGCGAGACGCTGATGACGGTGCAGTCGGACTGGCCGTTCATGGTCTCCAAGGACACCGCGGCCGGATACGCGCAGGACCGCGCGTACAAGCACGCCCATGCCACCCGGGAGATCTGCGAGGCCGCCGCTTCCGGCCGCGGTCACCGGGCCGAGCGCCTGGCCGCCGGATGGCGGCGGGCCGACAACGTCTTCGGCGCACTGGATGCACGACGTCTGGAGGATCGATGATCTCGCCCCCCGAACCGCCGACGGACCAGGCGAACACGACGATCCCCGAGCCGCCGACGAACCAGGCGAACCCGACGCCCCCTGAGCCGCCGACGAAGGAGGCGAACCCGACGCCCCCTGAGCCGCCGACGAAGGAGGCGAGTCGAAGGGTCCTCATGGTCTCCTGGGAATACCCGCCGGTCGTCGTCGGCGGGCTCGGCCGCCACGTGCACTACCTGGCCGAAGCCCTGGCGGTGCAAGGGATCGAGGTGACGGTGCTGACGCGCCGGCCGTCGGGCACCGACCCGTCGACCCACCCCACCACCGACACGATGGTGAACGGCGTGCGGGTGATCGCGGCCGCCGAGGATCCGCCGGAGTTCGACTTCGGCGTCGACATGATGGCGTGGACGCTCGCGATGGGGCACGGCTTCCTGCGCGCCGCGATCGCGCACCTGCGCGGCACCGACGGCCCGGCGTGGCAGCCCGATGTGGTGCACGCGCACGACTGGCTCGTCGCCCATCCGGCGATCGCTCTCGCCGAGTTCTTCGACGTGCCGCTGGTCGCCACCCTGCACGCGACCGAGGCGGGCAGGCACAGCGGCTGGGTGGCCGGTCACGTCAACCGGCAGGTGCACTCGGTGGAGTGGTGGCTCGCCAACGCGGCCGACGCGCTGATCACGTGCTCGTCGTCGATGCGCGACGAGGTGACCACCCTCTTCGCCCCGGAGGCGCCGGTGACCGTGATCCACAACGGCATCGACCTGACCGCCTGGGGCTTCGCCGAACGCACGCCCGGCGACGGGCCCGCGGAACTGCTGTTCGCCGGGCGCCTGGAGTACGAGAAGGGCGTGCAGGACCTGCTGGAGGCGCTGCCGAAGATCCGGCGCGCACACCCCGGCACCACGCTCACCATCGCCGGTGAGGGCACGCAACTCGACTGGCTCACCGGGCTCACCCGGAAATACCGCATCGCCCGGTCGGTGACCTTCGCGGGCAAGCAGGACCACGACGGCCTGGTCGCCCTGATGCACCGCTGCGCGGCGATCGTGCTCCCGAGCCGGTACGAGCCCTTCGGCATCGTCGCCCTCGAAGCCGCCGCCACCGGCATCCCGCTCGTGACCTCCACCGCGGGCGGCCTCGGCGAGGCCGTGCACGACGGCGAGACCGGCCTCACGTTCCCGCCCGCCGGCACCGCCGCGCTGGTCGATGCGGTCTGCGCCACGCTCGACGATCCCGCTGCCGCCGCCGCCCGCGCACGACGCGCCCGTGCCGTCCTCACCGAGGAGTTCACCTGGCCGGTGATCGCCGAACGCACCGCCGCGGTCTACCGGACCACCACCCGGCGCCGCCGCCGGCCCCTCCCGCGCCCGGACATCCCCCTGCGCCCCCTCCCCGACCGCGACCCCGGCAAGTAACCCCGGCGACGAAGCTGGCGTATCTGGACCGTGCTGGCGGATCTGGACCGTGCTGGCGTATCTGGACCGTGCGGGTCAGGTAGCGCCAGCGCTGTCCAGATCCGGCAGCACGACGGAAGTCCGCCGGCAGAATCGGCAGGCGCGGCAGCCGGAGGCATCCGAGGAACCGCGGCGCGACCGCCGCGCGTGCCGGCGACCGCCGCGAATCCGGTCGACGGGGCCAGATCCCTCCGCGGTCAGGCGGACGGGGAGTCGGCCGGGCGGGACTCGGCCTCCGCCTGCGCCTTCTTGCGCTCGATGTCGGCCAGGGCGCGCTCCAGCTCGGCGCGCTGCTCGGCACCGGCCTCCCACGCCTGCCGCCGGTTCTTCACGACGCGGGCCGGGGAACCGACGGCGATGCCGTAGTCCTCGATCACCCCGCGGGCGACGGTGTGCGCGCCGAGCACGCAGCCGCGGCCCACGATGGTGTTGCGCAGCACGGTCACCTTGGTGGCCACCCAGGTGTCCGGTCCGATCCGGACCGGCCCCTTGACGATGCCCTGGTCCTTGATCGGGATGCCGATGTGGTCGGTGACGTGGTCGAAGTCGCAGATGTAGCACCAGTCGGCGACCAGCGTCGACCCGCCGATCTCGATGTCCAGGTACGCGTTGACGACGTTGTTGCAGCCGAACACGGTCTTGTCGCCGATCCGGAGGCTGCCCTCGTGGCAGCGGATCGAGTTGCCGTCGCCGATGTGCACCCAGCGGCCGATCTCCATCCGCGCCATCTCCGGGGTCGCGTGGATCTCGACGTTCTTGCCGAGGAACACCATGCCGCGCAGCACGATGTGCGGGTTGGCCAGCCGGAACCGCGCGAGCCGGTAGTAGCGCACCAGATACCAGGGGGTCCACGCCTTGTTGCGCTTGATCCAGCGCAGCGAGTCCAGCGTGAGGAAACGGGCCTGGTCGGGGTCGCGGCGGCGCAGCCCCGCCCGCCAGCGCGAGCGATAGGAGGCGTTCCACATGGTGGTCATGACCACAAACCCTAATCGACGCGCCCGGCCGATCCGCGCGAGCGGGGAACTGTTCGGCGGACACGACGCGATAGAGTCATGCCCGATGAGGCCGCACGCGACCGGGCGGCCACCGATCGAAAGGCACCCGAGCACCGATGCGCCAGGCCGACCGCTCCACCCGCCGCGCCCGCGCGTCGCGCCCCGCCGCTGTCGTCGTGCTGCTGGCGGTGGCCGGTCTGCTGCTCTCGGCCTGCTCCGACGGTCACCACGAGGTGCGCGCGATCCCGGCCGCCGGCTGGCCGGTGTACGGCGGGCACGGCGACAACGCCAACTACACCCCGGTCACCGCACCCGGCGGCCTGTCGCTGAAGTGGCAGCGCCCCACCGGCGGGCCGATCACCGCCCCGCTCACCCTGAACGCCAACGGCGACGTCGGCGTCACCGCGCGCACCACCAACGGCTGCAACCTCTTCGTCTTCAGCAATACCAACGGCCGCAAGAACTTCTGTAAGCGGATGGCCGACGGCAACCAGTTCAACGCCATGGCCTTCGACCAGTACTCGCAGCCCTACGTCGGCGAGTCGGGCATGTTCCTGGCCTTCAACGGCGGCGGCGCCATCCGGTGGCGCATGCCCACCATCGGCCTGCCCTTCTCGGCCAAGTTCGCCGGTCCCGGCCAGGTCCTCTCGGTGACCCAACTCGGCCAGATCCTGCTGATCGACGCCCAGACCAACCGGTTCGACGCCCCGGAGGTCCGGCTGCGCCCGAACGCCGACCCGGCCCAGCCGTTGTTCGGCCTGGGCGACTGCATCTCCGGCGGCCCGCTGTGCGCGGTGTCCGCCCCGCCCGCCGTCGACGCCGGACACGAACGCTTCTACCTGAACTACCGTCCCGACGGAGCCCCTGCCGCTCAGCTCACCGCGATGAGCTACGCCGAGGGCCGCGACGGCCGCCGGATCACCGGCGTGTGGAACGCGCCGGTGCCCGGCGGGATGGTCGGTCCGGCGACGGTCTCCCCGAACGGCGAGACCGTCTACGCGTTCGGCCGCGACGGCAAGCTCTACGCCTTCGCCGCCGGCGACGGCAGACAGCGCTGGAGCTACGACCTCGGCGGCTACGGATTCGCGACGCTGTCGGTGTCCCCCGACGGTGTGCTGATTCCCACCGGCACAATCGGCGCCCCGCTGACCATCCTCAAAGACGACGGCGACAAGGCCGAGCTGCGCGCCAAGCGCGACGACGTCCAGGCCGTGAGCCTGGCGACCCAGACCGGCAAGGACACGGCGTGGACCGTCGTGCGCACCGGACCCGCGCAGAAGCTGGTGCTCACCGAGTTCTCGACCGCCGACGGCGCCACCAAGCGTTCCCTGGATCTGCCGGAGGCCACCGGGTTCACCACGGGCGTCGCGGTGTCCTCCTACGGCAGCATCGCCGTCGCGACCAACCTCGGCGAGGTCTACTACTTCGCCTGACCGGAGCCGTGCGGTACCGCACGATACCCGCTGAACGGATGCCCACTGAATCAGTGGGCGTCGCCCATCCACGTCGTTCTCGCCCACCCGGCGGTGTGGGCGACATCGAAGTCAGTGGCCGATCGCCTCAGGCCCGCACGCCCGGCTCGCACAGGAAGGCCGCGCCGGTCCGGCCGATGCGGGTGAGGATCAGCGCGTAGGGCGCGTCGCCCTTCAGCCGCAGGCGTTTGCGCAGCCGGTCGGGGTCGACGTCGAGCCCGCGGACCAGGATCTCCAGGCTGCCGCACCCGCGCGCGGCGAGCGCGCCGCGCAGCACCTTCTCGGTGACCGGCAGGCGTTCGAGCACCCGGAAGCCGCGCTCCCCCGCGGGCACCGCGTCGCCGGTCAGGTACGCGATCTGCGGATCCAGCTGTCGCAGCCCGCGGGCGTGCGCGTACTGGCGGACCAGCCCGGCCCGCACCACCGCACCGTCCGGGTCGACGATCCACTCGTCGACACCCGGTTCGGGGAGGTCGTCGGGATCGTCGGACGTGACCTCGTAGAGACTGGTGAGGCCGCCCGGCGCCGTTCGCAGCACACTCGCCCGATTGGCGGGCGCTTCGGGCAGTTCCGTCCACAGGACGGCTTCGCGCACGCCGCCGTCGAGCGAGACCACCTGCACCTGCCCGTCGAACCCGAAGCGGGTGCGCAGATTGCGGTAGTCGAGGCCCGGCGCGCACTTCACCGCGAGCGCGCGGCCGGCGTAGACCGAGAGCAGTTCCAGCAGCGGCGGATCGAGCTGGTCCATGCCGAAGACCCTCCCCCGGGCGTTGCGGCGGCCCGGATCGGCGATCACCACGTCCGCGATCGAGACCGGGGTCAGCGCGTCGGCGCGCAGCAGGGTGGGCCGGCGCCCGGCACCGAGCCCGACGTCCAGGTTGTGCTGGGCCATCGCCAGCCGCACCGGATCCACATCGGAGCCGATCACCCCGGCCAGGCCGGGTTCGCCGGCCAGCGCCAGCAGCTCACCGCCGATGGAGCAGGTGATGTCGTGCACGACGGCCCCGCGATGCCTGCTCACGATGTCGGCCGCCCGCAGGGCGGCGACCGGCGCGGCCGTGGCCTGCTGCACCGCCGTCTCGTCGGCGATCAGCGCTTCGGCGTGCCGGAGCTTCCCGGCCGCGCGGCGGCGGGCACGCACCGTCTCGGCCAGCGCCGCCGCGTGCTCGGGATACCGGGCACGCAACGTCGTCAGGTCGCCGAGCAGGCTGGACGCGGTCAGCGCCAGTTCGGAGGCGTTCTCCAGAGCCTTGCTCCCGTAGCGGGAACGGAGGAAGGCGACGTCCGCCTCGCTCAGCTGGTAGGTCACCGCGGTCAGGCCTGCGCGCCGGGCTCCGCGTCGCTCGCGCCGGGCTTCACACCGGTGATGAGCACGTTGTAGAAGAACTGCGGCGGCACCACCTTCTGCAGGACGTTGTCGTCCAGCCAGGTCATCCGCTTCCAGCCGCCGAACGCGAACCGCGCCCAGCCCCAGCCGAGCTTCTCCGCCGGAACGGCCGCCTCGAACGTGCGCACCGGCCAGCCGAGCATGGCCGCGGCCAGTTCCTCGCTCGCCGAGGCCACCTGCACGGCACCGGCCGCGGTGGCCAGCTTCTCCAGGTCGTTCGGCGAGAACGTGTGGATGTCGACGACGGCCTCGAGCGCGGCCGCGCGCGACGACTCGTCGAGCTCTTCCTGCGGACGGCGCCACGTCTGCAGCGGACCGAACTTGGTGAGGTTGGTGGTGGCCCACCAGGTCGCGCGGCTCATCCAGCGCGCGTAGAAGTCGCCGAGGGTCGACGGCTCGCCCGCGAACACGAAGCGCCCGCCCGGCTTGAGGACGCGCAGCACCTCGCGCAGCGCCTGCTCGACATCCGGGATGTGGTGCAGCACCGCATGGCCGACGACGAGGTCGAAGGTGTCGTCGTCGTACGGGATCTTCTCCGCGTCCGCGACGCGGCCGTCGACGTCGAGCCCGAGGCCCTCGGCGTTGCGCAGCGCCACCTTCACCATGCCCGGCGACAGGTCGGTGACCGAGCCCTTGGTCGCCACCCCGGACTGCATCAGGTTGAGCAGGAAGAAGCCGGTGCCGCAGCCGAGCTCCATGGCCCGCCCGTAGGGCAGCGGCGCGTCGGGCACGATACGGTCGAGCCGCCCGCGCGCGTAGTCGATGCAGCGTTCGTCGAAGCTGATCGACCACTTCTCGTCGTAGGTCTCGGCCTCCCAGTCGTGGTACAGGACCTGGGCGAGCTTGGTGTCGCTGAGCGCGGCCTCCACCTGCTCGGCGGTGGCGTGCGGATTCGGCTGGGGATCGTCGATCGACGTCATATGGTGTTCTGCTTACTTTCCGGTGAACTCGGCCTTGCCCGGCCCGTTGGCGATGAACGACGACATGCCGGTCGCGCGGTCATCGGTGGCGAAGAGCTGCGCGAACAGGTGCGCCTCGATCTTCAGCCCGGTTTCCAGATCGGTGTCCAGGCCCTCGTCGATCGCGGCCTTGGCCGCGGCCAGCGCGAGCGACGCGGCGCCGGTGAAGCGGCTCGCCCAGCGCACCGCGGCGTCGTAGACGTCGTCGGGGGCCACGACCTCGTCGACCAGACCGATCGCGAGGGCTTCCTCCGCACCGACGAAGCGGCCGGTGAACACCATGTCCTTGGCCCGCGAGGGGCCGATCAGGCGGGCGAGCCGCTGGGTGCCGCCACCGCCGGGGATCACACCGAGGGTCACCTCGGGGACGCCCAGCTTGGCGTTGTCACCGGCGATGCGCCGGTCGGCGCCGAGGGCCACCTCCAGGCCGCCGCCGAGGGCGTATCCGGTGATCGCGGCGACGGTCGGCTTACTGATCTCGGAGATCGCGCCCAGTCCGCGCTGCAGGCGGCGGGCCACCTTCGCCATCTCCTGGAACGACATGTCGTTCATCTCTTTGATGTCGGCGCCGGCCGCGAAGACCTTCGGGCCGCCGTAGACGACCACGGCCTTGACGTCGTCGCGGGAGTCGGCCTCGGCGGCCGCCGCGACGAGTTCGTCCTGGACCTGACGGTTCAGCGCGTTCATCGGCGGGCGATTCAGGGTGATCACCCCCACCCCCGGGTGCTCTGGCGCGATGGAAAGGGTCACGAACTCTGCCATACCGGCAGGCTACCGGGCGGGCCCGCCGTCGCCGCAACCGCACCCGCACTCGTGAGACGCACGACTAAGGTTGTGCCATGAGTGACAGCGCGGTCGAGCTCGTCGTTCCCGGATCGGCGCGGACCGGCGCCCCGGAGCGCACCGTCCGGCTCAGCAGCCCGGACCGCGTGTACTTCCCCGAGGCGGGACTCACCAAGCTCGACCTGGCCCGGTACTACCTGAGCGTGGGCGACGGCATCGAGCGCGCGCTGCACGCGCGGCCGACCATGCTGCACCGGTTCCCCAAGGGTCTCGCCGGACCGAAGGTGCACCAGAAGAAGCTCCCCGCGGGTGCGCCGGACTGGATCGAGACCGTGCCGATCTTCTTCCCCCGCTACTCCCGGATCGTCGACGAGCTGTGCCCGGCCGAACTGGCGCCGATCATCTGGGCGGTGCAGATGTCGACCGTGGAGTTCCACCCCTGGAACTCGCGGCGCGCGGACGTCGAGCGGCCCGACGAGTGGCGGATCGATCTCGACCCGATGCCCGACTGCGACTTCGCGCGGGTGCGGCGCGTCGCCCACGCCGCCCACGAGTTGCTGGACGAACTCGGTATCCGCGGCTTCCCGAAGACCTCCGGCGGCCACGGTCTGCACATCTACGTGCGGATCGAGCCCGAGTGGGAGTTCGGCGACGTCCGGCGCGCCGCCCTCGCCTTCGGCCGCGAACTCACCCGCCGCCTGCCCGGTGACGCCACCGTCACCTGGTGGCGCAAGGACCGCGACCCGTCTCAGGTCTTCGTCGACTTCAACCAGAACGCCCGCGATCACACCATGGCCGCGGCCTACTCGGTGCGCGCCACCGGCCGGGCGACGGTCAGCACCCCGATCGAGTGGGACGAGCTCGACAGCGCCGAGCCCGACGACTTCACGGTCGCCACGGTGCCGGAGCGCTTCGCCCGGATCGGCGATCTCTTCGCCCCGATCGACGACGTGTCCTACCGGCTCGACATCCTCCTGGAGTGGGCCGACCGCGACTCCCGCGACGACGAGGGCGGAGGGATCAGCGGATGATCTGCTCCAGTTGCGTCAGGCGGCCGTCGTTCAGGACGGCGAAGTAGTCCGCCGAATCGGCGAACCCGAGACCCATCACGCCGCCGTCGGAGGGGACGGCCGGCTCGATCGCGGTGATCACGCGGGGCTCGGCGATCAGGTCGGCGACGGACTCGTGCCGGGCGATCTCCCGCAGCTGCGTCCACGTCGGCGGCAGCAGGAACCGCCGTCCCGACTGCCAGTCGGCGAGCGCCGCCTCCGCGGTTGCCCACTCGGTGGCCTCGGCCTCGCTGGTCGCCCCGTCCGCGTTCTGTCCCTCCGGAAGCGCCGCCAGGAAGAAGCGCGTGTCGTACCGCCGCTTCTCGTTGCGCGGCGTGATCCAGTGCGCGAGCGGCGCCAGCAGATCGGTGCGCACACACAGGTCGTTCTCGATCAGGAACTGCGCGAACGAGATCTCCTTGGCGACCAGGCGGTCGCGCTCACCGGCGTAGACCGCCGGATCGGGCACGACGGCGTCGGCGGTCCCGGCCAGCAGCACGCCGCACTCCTCGAAGGTCTCCCGGACGGCCGCGGACACGAGGGCCCGGGCGGACTCCTCCTCGGTACCGAGCTGGTGCGCCCACCAGCGCAGATCGGGACCGATCCAGCCGATCTCGGCCTCCCGGTCCCGGGGATCGACGCCGCCGCCGGGGAACACCGTCATGCCGCCGGCGAAGGCCATCTGCCGCACCCGATGCTGGAGGAAGACCTCGATGGCGCCGTCACCGTCGCGCACCAGCACCACGGTGGAGGCATCGCGCGGCGACGCCTCCGGCTGCCGGTTCGTCGCCTCATCGCTCATCGTCGCCTGCCTTCCGGTCCGTCGCTCACCGACCGAGCGCTCACTCTACTTAGCGACTGTAACGGTCATCGCTCAGCGGCACGACGGTGACCGCCCGCACGCCGCGCCCGGCGCGCGAAGTAGCGGCCGTCGTCCTGCGTCAGCGCGATGTTCTGCCGGAAGGTGCGCGTGAGGTTCTCCGCGGTCAGCGTGTCGGCGATCGGTCCCTGCGCCGTCACCTGGCCTTCGGAGAGCATCATCAGGTTGGTGAAGCCCGGCGGGATCTCCTCGACGTGATGGGTGATGAGCACCATCGCCGGGGCGTCCGGGTCCAGCGCCAGCATGCTGAGCCGGTCGACGAGCTCTTCGCGGCCGCCCAGGTCCAGTCCGGCGGCGGGCTCGTCGAGCAGCAGCACCTCCGGATCGGTCATCAGGCCGCGCGCGATCAGCACCCGCTTGCGCTCCCCTTCCGACAGGGTTCCGAACGTCCGGCCGGCGAGGTGCTCGGCCCCCATCGATTCCAGGACGTCGGCCGCGCGCTCGCGGTCGAACTCGTCGTAGTCCTCCCGCCACCGGCCGAGGACCGAGTAGCCCGCCGAGATCACCAGGTCCGAGACCACCTCACCGGCCGGGATGCGGCCGGCGATCGCCGAACTGACCAGCCCGATGCGGGTGGTCAGATCGCGCACATCGGTGCGGCCCAGGCGTTCGGCGAGAACGAAGGCGACGCCGGACGTCGGCTGCTCGATCGCGCCCGCCATCCGCAGCAGCGAGGTCTTGCCTGCGCCGTTGGGGCCGATGATCACCCAGCGCTCGTCGAGCTCCACCTGCCAGTCGACCGGGCCGACCAATTCCTTGCCCCCGCGCCGCAGGACGACGTCGTGGAAGTCGAGAATCAGGTCCGGGTCGGTCTGCGCGTCAGTCACCCCCCCATGATGGCCGATGACCCCGGTGTCGCGGCGCAGGTACCACCGGCGCGGGAATATCGGATCGCGCCTCGGCCTTGAACCGGAGGTGAGTGTCGCCGAATCGTCCGTGCCCCTGTCCCTTCTCGACCTGGCGCAAGTCGGTCCCGGCGAAACCGTCGCCGCCTCGCTGCGGCACTCGGAAGACCTCGCGCGGCTCGCCGACGACTCGGGTTACCGGCGGCTCTGGTACGCCGAGCACCACAACATGGCGGCCATCGCCTCGTCGGCCCCGGCCGTGCTGATCGCCCACATGGCCGCGATCACGACCCGCATCCGGCTGGGCGCGGGCGGCGTGATGCTGCCCAACCATTCGCCGCTGACCATCGCCGAACAGTTCGGCACCCTCGCCGAGCTGTATCCGGGGCGCATCGACTTGGGACTCGGCCGCGCGCCCGGCGGCGACCGCGCCACCTTCGCGGCCCTGCGCCGCGACCCGGCGGCGGCCGAGTCGTTCCCGCGGGACGTCGTGGAACTGCAGCGCTATCTGCGCGGAGTGCCGCAGGAGTCCGGCGTGGTCGCGACGCCGGGTGCCGGCACCGACGTGCCGCTGTACATCCTGGGTTCCTCGCTCTTCGGTGCGCAGCTCGCCGCCTACCTCGGCCTGCCGTACGCCTTCGCCTCGCATTTCGCCCCGGCCGCGCTGGAGCAGGCGATCGCGCTGTACCGCACCGAGTTCCGGCCCGCCCCCACCCTCGACGGCGGGGAGACCGAGCCGTACCTGATCGTCGCCGCGGGCGTGATCGCCGACGATGACGAGGCGGTCGCCCTCGAACAGGCACACGTCACCAAGCGACAGCGCGCGAAGCACCTGTTCGCCCGGGGCCGCCGGCTGACCGACACCGAAGCCGACGACTTGCTCGCCGGTCCGGTCGGCCGCCAGGTCGAGGAGATGATGCACCACGCGGCGGTGGGCACCCCCGCCCGCGTCCGCGCGCAGATCGCCGACTTCGCGTCGGCCACCGGCGCCGACGAGGTGATGCTCGCGCCGATGGCCCCGGACCGCCGCGTCTGGCTCGGGACCGCCACCCACCTGGCACCGTAGCGACTCTGAGACCCTGTCGTCCGCCGGCCGAGCCCCGCCGACTCCGCTCAGGTACCACCAGCGAAACGTTGGGAGACTGCTGAAGAATCCGGTTGTTTGCCGCTGCCAGCCGGCCCCGCCGGCGGGTGAGCATTTCGACGGAGCTCACTATGAACTCCGCGAGGAGCCGTGTCGAAACCCATCCTCATTGGCCACAAGTCGTTGTGTCCCAGCGCATGTCGCGGCGTTCGACACGGAACTCCGTTAGATGAGTGATTCCCGGTGTCGGTGATGGACATGGCGGCGTTCGCGGGTAGTGGCAGTGCTCGGGGGACCGCTGCTGGTGTGCCGGGTCGCTACCGGTAATCGTGTACGCCCTGGCGGCCTGGCCACCGTGGTGGTGGTCAGGCGGCCAGGTGCTGTTCTAGGAGGCGTTCGACGCCGGAGCCGGTGGTGTCCGCGCGTGCGGGTGCGACGGGCATGTCGGGGCGAGGAGCCTCGACGCCAAGCCCTCCGGCCCGCTCGCTGGTCTCGCCGAGCCGGTGGTTCACGGTCGGTGGTGGGGAGCGGTCTTCGGCCGGGAGGTCTGGGCCGGTGCGGAGTTTGTCGGGGTGGAACAGTGGGTTGATGATCCACGGCCCGGCGCGTCCGGCGGGCCGCCAGCCGACGCGGCCTTTGTCGGGGCCGTCGGTGAGGACGATCGATTCCCAGGTTCCGGGTTGTTTGCCGTTCCACCGGTTGTGTGTCCCGCAGGCCCCGCCGAGGTGATCGGCGTCGGTGGGACCGCCGTCTTGCCAGTCGGGCATGTGGTGCATCTCGCACTGGGTGAACGGGCGGGTACAGCCCGGCGCGGTACAGCCGCGGTCGCGGGCGAACAACGCCAAGCGTTGCGCGCGCGACGCGAGGCGGTGGGCGCGGCCGAGGTAGAGGGGCTGCCCGGTGGCCTTGGCGAAGACCGCGAGGTAGGGGACGGCGTCGGCGGCGATCGTCACCAGGTCCGAGACGGGGATGCGGGTGCCGGTGGTGGTCCAGGCGATCCCGGTGTGGCGGGCGAGGTCTTCATCGGTGACGGTGACGACGATCTGATTGCGCAGACTCTCTGGGCGCGCGTGGGTGTTCTGGGCATTGACCCAGGCGAGTAGTGCCAGGAGGGCGTCGTGCTGGCGGCGCCCCAGCAGCCGGTCATCGCGTTCGGCCGCGGCAGCCAGGACCGCGGGGTCGAGACCGGGCTGATCGGCCGCCCCGTGCGGGGAGTCGGGATCGTCGGGGTTGTTCATGCCGGGAGCGGCCCACTGGACGAACACGACCTCGAACTCGGCCCGCAACTGCGGCGTCAGGCGGGCCTGGACCGCGCTCATGAGTTGCCGGTCCTGGGCGGACAGCCGGAACTTCGCTTGCCGCTGCCGGTCCTCATCGTCAGCCAGGGTGCCATCGGGATCGAGATGGGCCAGAATCCGGTTCCCGACCATCGTCACTCCGGACGGATTGAGCCGCCGGGCGGCGTCGGCGAGCATGGCCTCAGCCTTCACCCGCGCCTCCGGATCGACCGAGGTGGGGATCTTGTCCATCACCTCCTCGATCACCCACACATGCGTCTCACCGATCGCACCCTCGGCCACCGCGGCCGCGGTCACCGGGAACTTCGAATCCAGACGCTCGCCGGTCATCGCCGTGAACCGGCCGATCGAGGCCGCCACCACCCGGCGCCTCCGGGACTCGCCCTCCCCGATACGCAGGCCCTGCGTCAGCAACTGGTGCACGGTGCTGTATCCGGCCCGCCGGCAGGCACCGCGGTCGGAGATCTCCACGAACACGGCTGCGTCGACCCCGACACCTTTCCGGCGGGCCTGCTCCCGCGACTCCAACAGATCCAGCAACCCATCCTCGGACAGCGCAGCCAGCGGCGCCTCGGCCAGGGATTCTTCGGCGGCATCGATCACCGCGACCAACTCGGCGGGAGACAGACCGGCCACACGACCGCGGGCGTCGAACACGTCATCGTCACTCATCACGGACCCCCTTTGCCGGCCGACGGTAGATGGTTCTTCCCCTACCCCCAGAATACGCACACCGAGATGTGTATGCAACAGTGGCATAGAACTTGCATTCGAGTAGATCGGTTGCAGGTGTCCTGCCCTCCTGGCCCGGGTGAGCGTCACAATCATCGTCGCCAAAGGAGACACCGGCAGCGCCGTCGAAGCCGAGCCGACCGAGGCTGGCGTCACCCGGCTCAGACCGACCCGCACGGGCGAGAAGCAGCGTCCCCATCTCCGCTAGCACTCCGTTCCGCCGGACCGGGCTGCTGTAGGCAATCGCAACCATTGATCAGCAGTCTCCGAGCCGAGTCCAAGCCACCCGTCGTCAGGCGACCTCGGCGATCACCGTGCACGACCCCGGCGTCACCTCCGTGTACCCGGCATCACGCACGGCGATCGCGGTCCCGGCCTCCTCGGCGGCCAGCAGTTCGGCCCAGCGTGCCCGCGTCGCCTGCCGCACCGCGAGCGGGCAACCGTCGTCGTACCACCCGGCGAGCCGGTCCCGAGCTAGGAGCGGGGCGCCCAGCATCGAGGCGTGCGAGACCTGCGCGGCGAGCTTGCCGACGGTCATCGGCAGATCCGGAGCCACCCAGAGACCGAGGGTGCCCGGCGCCGGCCGCTCGGTGGACAGGTCGCCCGGCACCTCGGTGCCGCCGATCTGCAGCTTCGCGATGCGGCGGTCCGTGGCGCCGACCGGTCCGGGTACACAGGCCCGCGCCTGGGCACCGCCGGCGTCGACGGTGATCCCCGGGACCTGGTCCACCGCCGCCCACGACGCTCCACGTGCCCGCCGGGCGATCTTCCGGATCCGGCCCGCGCACCACGCGTCGAAGGCGTCCGCCCACTCCCCGCCCGCGGCGGCCCGCGGATCCAGACAGGCCAGCACCGTCGCCCGCGCCGCGGCCTCCAGCACCGCCGCCCGGGGCGGTGGATCGGCCTTCGGGAGATGCAGCACCAGCGGCATCGCGAGGACGGCCGCGGGATCGTCGGGGTCGGCGCGCCGCGGCGTGTAGCCGGTCAGTCGGGACAGATTCTCGGTGAGTGCCATCGGGCACCACGGTAGCCGAGCGCCTACCCGGGTACTATCCGGTGAAAATCGGACTTTCTGACAGGAGTGCCATGGCGGGGGGACCGGTCCGGCGCCGACGATTCGCCCGGACAGCGGCGCTCGCGATGAGCGTCGTGCTCGCCGCCGGGATCGCGGGGTGCACGCCGGAGACGGGCGGGCGGGCCGTACCGGTACCGTCGACCGCCCGGGCCGCCCCTTCCGGGCCGGTGCGGCTCGGCTCCAATGTGCCGATGACCAGACTGGCCCCGGGCCAGCGGCCGCCCCAGTTCGTCCTGTTCTCGTTCGACGGCGTCGGCGTCGGCCCCAACTGGAATCTGTTCCTCGACACCGCGAAGGCGACGGACGCGCGGTTCTCCGCGCTGATGACCGGGCTCTACTTCCTCACCGACGCCGCCCGCAAGAAATATCAGGGCCCGGGCCACCGGCCCGGCGAGTCGGCCATCAATTTCGGCGGCTCCAAGGCCGAGGTGATCGAAGAGATCGAGTATCTGAACAAGACCTGGTACGCCGGCCACGAGATGGGCACGCACTTCGTCGGGCATTTCTGCCGGGGTACCTCCTACCCCGGCGCGCAGTGGACCACCGCCGACTGGAATCACGAACTCGACCAGTTCTTCTCGCTGATGGTGAACTGGCGCAAGAACACTGGGATCACCACCGGCCCCGACCTCGCCTTCGGCCCGGACGTCGTCAAGGGCGGACGCACCCAGTGTCTGGAGGGCAGCCAGGAGGCGCTGTTCCCGGCGCTGATCGCGCACGGCATGATCTGGGATTCGTCGATGGCGGCCCGGCAGCCGGGCATCTTCTGGCCGGAGAAGACCCGCGGCATCTGGGAGTTCCCGATCCCCTACGTGTACTCCCCCGCCCTCAAACGGCGCCAGACCGCACTCGACTTCAACTACTGGTACACGTACAACGGGGCGCGGAACCGTCCGAAGGATGCCCCCAGGATCCGCCGCATCGTGCGCGAAAGCTACGAGTACATGTACCGGCGCGCGTTCGACGGGAACCGTGCCCCGCTGGTGATCGCCAACCACTTCAACCAGTGGAGCGGGAACGCCTTCAACCCGGCCACCGCCGACTTCATGCGCGAGACCTGCGGCCGGCCGGAGACGATCTGCGCCACCTACTCCGACGTCATCGAGTGGATGGAGTTGCAGGACCCGCAGGTGCTGCGCGGCTGGCAGGGGCTCCCACCCGTCGCGGTGGACGCCCACCGCTGAGGGCGGCCGACCCGGCTCAGGCGTCGAGCGGTACCCGCCGAACCACGCCGTCGACCGCGTCGGCGGCCTCCACCTCGTCGCGGGTCACGCCGAGCATGTAGAGCACCGCATCCAGGAACGGGTGATCGAGGGTCGCATCGGCGACCTCGCGGAGGGCCGGCTTGGCGTTGAACGCGATGCCCAGGCCGGCGGCCGACAGCATGTCGATGTCGTTGGCGCCGTCGCCGACGGCCACCGTCTGCTCCATCGGCACCCCGCGCTCGGCGGCGAAGGCCGCCAGTGCGCGCGCCTTGCCCGCGCGGTCGACCACCTCGCCGATCACCTTGCCGGTGAGCTTGCCGTCGACGATCTCCAGGGTGTTCGCGCGAACGAAGTCCAGGCGGAGTTCACTCGCGAGCGGCTCGATCACCTGGCGGAATCCGCCGGACACCACGCCACAGTGGTAGCCGAGCCGGTGCAGGGTGCGGATCGTCGTCCGGGCGCCCGGGGTCAGTTCGATCGACTCCGCGACCCGGTCGATCACACTCGCGTCGAGACCTTCGAGGGCCTTGACCCGCTGATGCAGCGACTGCGCGAAGTCGAGCTCACCGCGCATGGCGGCCTCGGTGACCGCGGCGACCTCCGCCTCCCGGCCGGCCTCGGCGGCGAGCATCTCGATCACCTCGCCCTGAATCAGGGTGGAGTCGACGTCGAACACGATCACCCGCTTGGCCCGGCGCGCCAGGCCGCTGCGCTCGACGGACAGGTCGATCGGGTAGCGGGCGGCGACCGCGCCGAGCCGCTGCTTCAGCGCCGCGCCCGAGGCGTCGCCCTTTCCAGCGGTGACCATCAATTCCAGACCGGTCAGCGGGTAGTCCGCGATGCCGCGGATCGAATCGATGTTGGCACCCTGTCCGGCCAGCTCGGTCGCCACCGCCGCGAACGCCTCCGCCGACACGGGACTGCCGAGGATCACCACGGCGTGCGTCGAGGCCGCGTGCGGCGAATCGTCCTCGTCGTCGGAGAAGACGACGTCCATGTCCCGCGCCGACATGCAGGCGGTGACGGAGTCCTTCAGCTCGTCGGACGATCCGGTCACCGAGACCAGCACCCCGAGGGTCAGGTGCTCGTGGATCACCACCTGCTCGACGTCGAGCAGGTCCACCCCGCACCCGGCGAGCACCGTCATCAACGACGACGTGACGCCGGGCTTGTCCGGACCGCTGACGGTGATGAGGACCGGCTGCCCCGGCGTCGCATTCTCCACCCCGCAATTATGGGCCCTGCGCGCCGGCGGGTCCGCATCGGGCTCACCGCACGTGAGCGAGACCACGGAGACGAAAAGACCAGGTCCGCCCGAGGAGGATTCGGGCGGACCTGGTCGTTGTCGTGCGGTGCGGCGGACCGCTCAGTGCGCGTCGGGCTGGTGCTTGTCGCTGCCCCAGCCGACGTGGGCCTCGGCGCGCATGCGCTCGACCATGTGCGGGTAGTGCAGCTCGAACGCCGGACGCTCGGAGCGGATACGCGGCAGCTCGGTGAAGTTGTGCCGCGGCGGCGGGCAGCTGGTGGCCCACTCGAGCGAGTTGCCGAAGCCCCACGGATCGTCGACCGTGACGACCTCGCCGTAGCGGTAGCTCTTGAACACGTTCCACAGGAACGGGAACATCGAGATACCCAGGATGAACGCACCCAGCGTCGACACCATGTTGAGCGTGGTGAAGCCGTCGCTCGGGAGGTAGTCGGCGTAGCGGCGCGGCATGCCCTCGTTACCCAGCCAGTGCTGCACCAGGAAGGTGGTGTGGAAGCCGATGAAGGTCAGCCAGAAGTGCCACTTGCCGAGCGTCTCGTCGAGCATGCGGCCGGTCATCTTCGGGAACCAGAAGTAGATGCCCGACAGAGTCGCGAACACGATGGTGCCGAAGAGCACGTAGTGGAAGTGCGCGACCACGAAGTAGGTGTCCGAAACGTGGAAGTCCAGCGGGGGGCTGGCGAGCAGAACTCCGGTGAGGCCACCGAAGAGGAAAGTCACGATGAAGCCGATCGCGAAGAGCATCGGCGTCTCGAAGGTCATCCGCCCCTTCCACATGGTGCCGATCCAGTTGAAGAACTTCACACCGGTCGGGACCGCGATGAGGAAGGTCATGAACGAGAAGAACGGCAGCAGGACGGCGCCGGTGACGTACATGTGGTGCGCCCAGACGGCCACCGACAGGGCAGCGATCGCCAGGGTGGCGTAGACCAGGCCCGAGTAGCCGAACAGCGGCTTGCGGGCGAACACCGGGAAGACCTCGGAGACGATGCCGAAGAACGGCAGCGCGATGATGTAGACCTCGGGGTGGCCGAAGAACCAGAACAGGTGCTGCCACAGGATCACGCCGCCGTTGGCCGGGTCGTAGATGTGGGCGCCGAACTGGCGGTCCACCTCCAGCGCCAGCAGAGCCGCGGTGAGCAGCGGGAAGATCAGCAGGATCAGGACGCTGGTGACCAGGATGTTCCAGGTGAAGATCGGCATACGGAACATGGTCATGCCGGGCGCGCGCAGGCACACCACGGTGGTGATCATGTTGACGGCGCCGAGGATGGTGCCCAGGCCGGCGACGCCCAGACCCATGATCCACAGGTCGGCGCCGATGCCCGGCGCGTGCACGGCGTCGGTCAGCGGGGTGTAAGCGGTCCAGCCGAAGTCGGCCGCGCCACCCGGGGTGAGGAACCCGCCGAGCGCCACCAGGTTGCCGAACAGGAAGAGCCAGAAGCCCATCGAGTTCAGGCGCGGGAACGCGACGTCGGGGGCGCCGATCTGAAGCGGCAGCACGAAGTTCGCGAAACCGATGACGATCGGCGTCGCGAACATCAGCAGCATCACGGTGCCGTGCATGGTGAAGAGCTGGTTGAACTGCTCGTTCGAGAGGAACTGCAGGCCGGGGTGAGCGAGCTCGGCGCGCATCAGGAGGGCCATCAGACCGCCCACCAGGAAGAACGCGAACGACGCCACCATGTACATCTGACCGATCAGCTTGTGATCGGTCGTGGTGATCATCTTGTAAAAGAACGCACCCTTTTTCTGGTAGCGCTCCGGGTACGGACGAACCGGTGTCACCTCGGTCGTCGGCTGGTCTAGCGCGGTCACAGATCCTCCTCCTGGGTGCCGCCGGGGCACCTGGACTCTCGCCATTCGCAGCGCACGGCGACGCCGTACGACGCCAACGCTGTACACCGATCGTAAACCAGAGTGGGGCCGCCCACCGCGCGGGTCCTACGATCTGTCGTATTCGATTCTCTCCGACCCGGGTTTCCGCAGGTCGCGACCGGCGCGGGCGGGACGCGCGGGGCCTGGAGCCGGGGGGTCGTTCTGCTAGCGTAGGCCCGTGTTCACTGACTTCCCGATCTCTCCGGCGCGCCGCCGGATCGTCGCCGCGGCCGTCACCGTCGCTCTCGCCGCCGGGCTGACCGCCTGCGGCAACGAGGACGACACGCTCCGCACCCCGGACGGCAAGGAGATCTCGACGGTCACCACCCGGATCGCGCGCGTCAACATCGTCAACGCCGGCCGCGACTTCGCGCAGACCTGCCTGGCGCCGACCGCCGCCGATCCCGGCCACAGCGACGTCTCCCGGATCGTCGTCACCGACCCGGCACTGCTCGACGCGGTCTGCGCGCTCGGCATCGGCCCCAAGGTCCGCGCGGTGACCGCCGGCGCCGGGTCCGTTCCCGCCTACCTCGGCCCGGCGCTGGGCGCCGTCCCCACCATCGGCGACCGCCCGTCGCGGGACGCGGTGGCGACCGCCGCCCCGCAGTTGGTGCTGACCACCGCGTCGACCACGTCGGACGTGGAGGCGATGCGCGCGACCGGCGCCCTCGGCGCCGCGCGGGTGGTGACCATCGCCCCCGGTGATTGGCGGAGCGTCTTCACCGCGGTGGCCGGCGCTCTCGGCCGGTCGCGGGCCGGCGCGGATCGCCTCGACGAGTTCGACACCGAGGCGACTCGTGTCGGCCGGGTGCAGGACGCCGCGCACAGCCAGGTGTCGCTGGTCCGGTTCACCCCGGACGCCGAGCTTCTGGAGGGCACCGGCAACTTCGCCGCCCAGATCCTGGCCCAGATCGGCGTGCAGCGGCCCGCACCGCAGCGCGGTCCCGATCCGGTGACCGTGACCGATGCCAACTTCACCGACGCCGACGCCGACCTCATCTATGTGAGTGCGGACGGCCCGAAGGGTCTCGAGCGCGGCACCAAGGTCCTGCAGAGCGACCGGTGGCAGGAGATGGGCGCCCCGAGCTGGTCGCGTGTGCTCTGGGTCGACGACCAGGTCTGGTACGCCTCGTCCGGCCTCGCCGCCGCCTGGCTGGTCCTCAACGACGTCAAGAGCTCGCTGAACGGCAGCTCGGCCGGCGAGTAGGCCGTGGACGACGGCCCTCGCGCCGCACACCGCCGGCTGGGCCTGCGGGCGCTGTGGCGCCCGGGACTGGGGCTGACCCTGTGGCCGGACGTGCCCGAGCCGGTCGCCGCGGACGACTCGCGGCCGCTCGGCGAGATCGTCGATCTCCCCGAATCCGTGCACGATCTGCTGGCCCGGCGGCGGCTTCGGCACACCGTCGATCACACCGGCCCCGGCGGCGCACGCACGCTGCGGCGCGCAGTGGCGCTCGGCGTGCCGACCGCCATCGAGTTGCTCGACCGATGCGCCTACCTCGACGTCGGCGGCGACCTGGCGTTCTATCGGTATCTGCTCGCCGGCGCGCGGGCGCTGCGGGACGCCGGAGCGGTGGCGCCCGGCGTCGCGGCCGCCGGCGACGAGCAGGTGCTGGCCTGGCGGCCGCTGCCGGTTCCGGCGTGGCAGGGCTGGCAGACGGTGATCACCGCGAGTGCGCCGCCGGCGCTGATGTCCGGCGGCGGCACCGATGGGCTGATCGACTTCGTCGACGAGGTGGTCGACGCCGAATGCCGCCGCACGCTGGCCGCCGAACACGGCCGATCCCGGATCGGGGTGATCGACGACCTCACCGCCCCGGTGTCCGCGCCGGTGCCGCCGCACGGCGCGGCGACGGCGGCGGCCGCCTGGCAGAGCTGGCTCGGCACCGGCCGCCCGGACGGGCCCTCGCTGGTGCTGCGCCTGCACGAGCCCGAAGAACCCGATGACGACCTCGGCCTCCCGCTCGCGGCGGCGAGCCCGGACCGCTGGCGGCTGCAGGTGTGCCGCCGGCTGCCCACCGGCGAGGTGGATCCGGTGGTACCGCACCGGCTGGGTGCGCACGACCTCGACGCGCTGACCACCGAACTCGCGACCGCGGTCGCCGCCTACGGCGAACTGTCCCGCGCCGAGACCGATCCGCACACCCTCGACTTCCTGCTCACCACCGACCAGGTGGCGGCCTTCTTCACCGGCGGGGCGGCGGCGATCGGCGAGGCCGGGATCAGCGTCCTCCTCCCCCGCACCGTCGCCGTCGTCAGCCCGACGATCGCGCTGCGCGGCGGCGCGGTGCCCGGCGGCGGGGTGCGCCCCGGCCTGGTCGGACTCGACCAGATCGCCGATTTCGAGTGGCGACTCGCGCTCGGCGACGGCAGCGCGGCACTGAGTCAGGACGACCTGAACGAGCTCGCCCGCCAGCACGGCGACCTGGTGCGGGTGCGCGGCCGGTGGGTCCGCGCCGAGGGTGCCGCGCTGAGCCGGGCGGCGGCCTTCCTGACCGCGCGGAACGCCGTCCGCGGTACCGCGCCGCTCGGACTGACCGAGCTGATGGGCCTGGTCACCTCCACCGACGACCGCCTCCCGGTGCCGGTGTCCTCCGTCGAAGGTCTCGGCTGGCTCGACGACATTGCCGCCGGCGGCGCGCTCACGCCCGAGCCGGTGACTCCACCCGAGACACTGACCGCCACCTTGCGGCCGTATCAGCGGCGCGGGCTGGACTGGTTGCACGCCCTGAGCCGGATCGGCGCGGGCGGCGTGCTCGCCGACGACATGGGGCTCGGCAAGACGGTGCAGGTGATCGCCCTGATCACGAGCCGCCGGGCCGCGGTGTCATCCACCCCGCCCGTCGAGCTCGTCGAAACGTCGCCGCCCGCCCTCGTGGTGTGCCCGATGTCGGTGATCGGGAACTGGCAGCGCGAGCTCGAACGGTTCGCCCCCGGACTGCGGGTCGTGATCCATCACGGGCCCGGCCGCGACACCGCCCGATTGCCCGCCGCCGCCCCGGACGTGGTGGTCACCACCTTCGCCACCCTCACCCGGGACCGGGCGGCGATGACGGCGCTCGACTGGGATCTGCTGGTGGTCGACGAGGCCCAGCACGTCAAGAACGTCCGGACGGCGGCCGCGAAGGCCCTTCGCGCGCTACCGGTCCGGCGTCGTATCGCGCTCACCGGCACCCCGGTGGAGAACCGGCTCGAAGACCTCCGCGCGGTGATCGATCTGGTGAACCCCGGGCTCCTCGGGTCGGCGTCGTCGTTCCGGGCCCGCTTCGCCGAACCCATCGAACGCGACCGCGACCCGGAGGCACTGGCCCGGCTGAACGCGCTGACCCGGCCGTTCGTGCTCCGCCGGCTCAAGACCGATCCGGCCGTCGCCGCCGACCTGCCGGAGAAGTCCGAGCTGACCGTGCGCACCAATCTGACCTCCGAGCAGGCCGGGCTCTATCAGGCGATCCTCGACGATCTGCACGACGCGCTCTCCGAACGCCGGCCCGGGATGGTGCGCCGCCGCACCGTGCTCGCGGCGCTGACCAGGCTCAAACAGGTCTGCAATCACCCGGCGCACTACCTCGGCGACGGCTCGCCGATGCTGCGCCGCGGCAAGCACCGCTCGGGCAAGGTGGAACTGCTCACCGACATCACCACCACCCTGGTCGACGAGGGCGACCGCGCACTGATCTTCACCCAGTTCGCCGCCTTCGCCGAACTGCTCAGCGAATGGCTCGCCCCGATCCTCGGCCGGGACGTCCCGGTGCTGCACGGCGGCCTGCCGCGCGCCGAGCGCGATGCCCTGGTCACCGGTTTCGGCGCCGACGACGGCCCGCCGGTGCTGATCGCCACCCTCAAGGCCGGCGGCACCGGACTGAATCTGGTGGCCGCCAATCACGTGATCCACGCCGATCGCTGGTGGAATCCGGCGGTCGAGGAGCAGGCGACCGACCGCGCCTACCGGATCGGCCAGACCCGCGCGGTGCAGGTTCGCAAGTTCGTCTGCGTCGGCACGCTCGAGGAGCGGATCGACGAGTTGATCGCGGCCAAGCGCGAGCTGTCGTCACTGACGGTGAGTACCGGGGAGACCTGGCTGGGCGACCTGGGCGACGACGCCCTGTTCGACCTGCTGGCCCTGCGCGCCGAGGCGGTGGGCGAGTGATGGCACAGCGTAAACGGGCCCGCGGACCGGTCCGCGGCTACGGCATCACGGCGTGGGGCCGGTCGTTCGCGGAGGTCGTCGAGTCCGGCGCCGATCACCGGCACGTGACCGGTGCGCGCCGCTACTTCCGCGATCACCACGTCGACGGGCTGGACATATCGCCCGGCCGGATCACTGCGGCGGTGCGCGGCAGCCAGCTCGATCCGTTCGAGGTGGTGCTGACCACCCGCACCGTCGACCCGGCGACCGTGGTGTCGCTGCTGCGCCGGGCCGGGCAGATCGAGGCGCTGCTGGCCTTGGCCCGCGGTGAACAGCCCGAGGCCCTGCGCGAGCTGATCGCGCCGACCGAGTCGGCGGACGTCGCCTCGGCCTGTACCTGCCCGGACGATGCCCCGCGCTGCATCCATGTGCTGGCGACCGCCTTCGAGGTCGCCGACCGGATCGACCGGCAGCCGGCCATCCTGCTGCGGGTGATGGGCACCGACCTCCCCGATCTGCTGGCCCTCGCCCAGGACCGCTCCGACTCGGCCGCGACGGACTCACCGGATGACGTCGAGACCACCCCGGGCCGGTCGCCCTTCGACGACGCGTCGTCGCACGCTCCGGCGAGCGAGCTCAGGACCCGCGACGCCGAGACCACCGTGTTCTACGGCGACCACGCTCCCCTGCCCGCCATCCCGACGGTCCCGCGCGCCGACGCCCTCACCGAACTCGACGCGACCGCCCTGCGGGCGGCCTTGCGCGCCTCCGGTGTCGGCGCCACCCAGCTCGCCGAGGCCCTCGACGACCTCGCCGAGCTCTACGCGGTCCTGCGCGACCACCACTGACCCGGGCGCAACCCTCCGCGCCGCCTTCACCCGCACGACTCTCCTCGACGGGAGTCCCGCCCCCACCGAGTACGTGGGCAATGCCCAGCGAGTTCGGACCGACCGGCCCAGCGGGCCGGGGGTGTGTCCCACCGCACATCATGTCATTGAGTAATGGTTACAATGGTTATTGTCAGTATCGACGTCGTCGCTACCAGAAGGAATCTCCGACATGACCACCACCGAAGTCGAATCCGTCCCGACCGGCGCGCAGATCCAGGCCGCGCGCGACGGTGTCGCCCGCCGCCTGCTGAAAGGCTCGTCGAGCCGCTCGTACGATCCCGTCGTCGACATCGACTGGGAGGCCCCGTTCGTTCCGGGCAAGTACTTCCTCCCACCCCGGGTGATGAGCCTCTACGGGACCGAGGTGTGGGACGCGATGACGCCGGAGCAGCGCATCGAGATGTCCCGCCAGGAGATGGCGAACATCATGTCGGTGGGCATCTGGTTCGAGAACCTGCTCAACCGCGCCCTGCTGATCAGCCTGATGAAGGAGGATCCGGCCGCCGCGACCACGCACTACTCGCTCACCGAGATGGGCGACGAGTGCCGCCACATGACGATGTTCGGGCGCGCGATCGAGACCACCGGCACCCGCGCGTACGCGTTGCGCCGCTGGCAGCGGACCGTGATGCATCTGATCCCGGTCGTCATGCGCGGCACCGCCCTGTGGGTGATCACGCTGGTCGGCGAGGAACTGTTCGACGCCCTGCAGCGTGAGATCAAGGACGACCCGGAATTGCAGCCGATGGTCTCGCGCGTGATGCAGATCCACGTGACCGAGGAGTCGCGGCACATCGGTTTCGCCCGCGACGGCGTGATGCGGCGTATCCCGATCCGGTCGCGGTTCGACACGCTCCTCGCGTCGAGCGTGCACGGCCTCGCCGCGCCGATCTTCCGGCACCTGTTCACCAACCCGGAGATGTACCGGCGAGCGGGCTTCGACAACCCCAAGGAGATCGCACGGGTGGCCCGCGCGAACCCGAACTTCCACGACTCCCAGGTGACGTCGTTCGCGTCGCTCGCGGCCTTCCTCGAGCAGGCCGGACTGATGAACCGGTTCAGCCGGACCATGTGGAAGCGCGCGGGGTTCCTCCGATGACCGTCATCGCCCTCACCGGGACGTCACCGGCGATCGCCGAGGTCCGCCGCCACCTCGCCGCCTCGCCGCTGGACTTCCGGCTGACCGGCGACGCCGAGGCCGCCGACCTGGTCGTGACCGATGCGCCGGCGCCGGACCCGAATCACCTGACCGTGGCCTCGACGCTGGCCCCGGATACCTTCTTCGTCCGCGACGAGAGCGTCGACTATGTGATCGCGGCCCTCACCGAGGCCCAGCTCACGGCCGCGCACGGAGTCCGGGTCCGCCCGCCCGTGCAGAGCGGGACGGCACTCGAGCAGCAGAAGCCGCGCTGGTGGCAGCGCCGCCGGCGCACCGACCCCCTCGCACACTTCGATCCCGTCCACTACGACTGGGATTCGGAGGAGACCGTCGAGACCGAGGTGTTCGACGAGGACGTCGTGGTGACCGTGGGCGGCGAGGAGTTCACCGCGCGGCTGCGCGCACGCGGCCATCTCGACGGCAGCGACGGCCACTTCCACTGGGCCGGCACGCTGTACGGCGAGCGCGCGCACGCGCACAAGAGCGACGGCAAGTCGCGGGCGTCGGTCGCGGCCGCCGGGGGCGAGCCGGTGCCCGCGAAACTCACCGAGATCACCCAGTGGGGCACCGTCCGGATGACCGGCGTCGGCACTCCCCCGTGGGCGGCGGCGACCCAGGACGCATGACAGCGGCGCCCGGGGCGCTCACGCGGCCGATATGGCCGCGCGGGCGCTCGGGCGCCGTCACCGTCCCGGCCGGTAACGGAATCGTCAGCCCAGCGCCTGCGTCTCCTCGGGGAGATCGGCGAGCAGATGACCCAGTCGATCCCGTTTGGTGCGCAGATACCGGATGTTCTCCAGCGTCGGCACCGTCTCCAGCGGAACCCGGCGGGACACCGGAATGCCCTGATCCTCCAGTCGCCGGACCTTGTCCGGGTTGTTGGTCAGCAGAGCCGCCTGTTCGACGCCGAGGTGCGCCAGGATCTGGCCGGCCACCGCGTAGTCGCGCGCGTCGACCGGCGCGCCGACCGAGGTGTTGGCGTCCACCGTGTCCAGCCCCTCCGCCTGCCGACGGTAGGCCAGCAGTTTGCGGCCGAGACCGATCCCCCGGCCCTCGTGGCCGGTCAAATACACCACCACGCCGCCGCCCGCGGCCACCATCGCGGCGACGGAGACCTCGAGCTGTTCCCCGCAGTCGCACCGGCGGGACGCGAACAGGTCGCCGGTCAGGCATTCGCTGTGGATGCGCACCAGAACGTCCGCGCGTCCGGCGATGTCGCCGTAGACCATCGCGAGATGCTCCACGCCGCCGCTGGCGTAGGCGTAGGCGTGGGCCCGTCCGGCGGCCGTCGGCACCGGGGCGTTTCCGGTCGGGCGCAGCCGCTGGAACTCCTCCAGTTGGCCCACCGTGATCACCGGCAGGCCGTGCCGCGCGGCGAAGCGATGCGCGTCCTCGCCGCGCAGCATGTCCCGTCGATCCGCGGAGACCAGCTCACAGATGAGCGCGACCGGGGTGCATCCGGCGATCCGGCACAGCGCCACCCCGGCCTCGGTGTGTCCGGCACGCGCGGCCAGACCCCGGCGGTGCTCGGCGAGCGGAAAGGTGTGACCCGGCGAGGTGAAGTCCGCCGGCGTGCTGCGGGCGTCGGCGAGCGCCCGGATGGTCGCCGACCGGTCGATCGCGCTGATCCCGGTGCCGGCCCCGCGCAGGTCGACGCTGCGGAGGAACGCGGTCTGATGCACGTCGGTGTTGTCGTCCACCATCGGCGGCAGCCCGAGCCGGTCGGCGTGCTCGCGCGGCATCGGGACGCACAGCAACCCGGAGGTGTGCTCGACGAAGAAGGCGACCGCGTCGACGGTGGCGGATTCGGCCGCCATGATCAGGTCGGCTTCGTTCTCGCGCGCGGTGTCGTCGAGCACCACGGCCATGCCGCCGGCCGCGATCACGGCGGCGGCATCGCGGACCGTGCCTCCGGTGGCGGTCACCGGACGGGACACGGCGGGGTGGGTCATCGTTTCTCTCCAGACGGCGGATGCGGCAGGTGGGTGCCGAAGGTACGTGCGTGATAGGTCAGTGGTGCGCGGGCGGCGGTGTCCACGTCGGTGACAGTGCCGAAGACCACGGTGTGGTCGCCGCCGCGGATCAGGTCGGCCACCTCGCAGGTGACCCAGCCGGCGACGTCCTCGATCACCGGCACGCCCGCCTCGTCGGCCCAGGCGACGCCCTCGAACTTGGCCGCGCCCTTGCGGGCGAAGGTGAGCGCCAGATCGCCCTGCAGGGCCGACAGGATATTGATCGCGAAGCGGCGGTGCGCGCGCACGACGGCCAGCAGGTCGGAGCCCTCGTCGAGGGCGACCGCGATCATCGGCGGCGTCATCGACAGGGACATGAACGCCGAGACCGTGGTGCCGTGCGGCCGGTCGCCGTCGCGCGAGGTCACGACGACGACCGGGCTGCACACACCGGCCATGGCATCCCGGAAACGCGCACTGACATCTGTGGACATCGTGGTACCCAGGCTCTCTCGATCGGGGCCGGTCAGGGGATCAGGCCTTCGCGGCCAGCTCCGCCTCGTACTTCTTGGTCATGTGCTCGACGGCGGCCTCCTGCTTGGCCGCGTAGCCGTCGTGCACGACGCGGGCGCGGGCTGCCGCGTTGAGCGTGGGCTGGGACTGCCCCTGGAAGTGCGGCATCACGCGCTCGGCGAAGATCTGCGCGGACCGCCAGGTGTCGGCCGGGCTGGCCCAGTCGTGACCCATCTGCAGCATGGAACCGAAACCGCCGGACTGATCCCACAGGCGCTGCACCTGCTCGCGTGCCTGTTCGGCGGTGCCGATGACGCCGATGCCGTTGTCCTTGACGAAGTCGATCATCTCGTCGATGTGGTCGCCCTGCACGCCCATCTGCGGGAAGGCCGCCACGTGCTTGAAGTAGTCGAACCACTGCTCGATGCCGTACCGGACCTGGCGGCGCGCCTCGTCTTCGGTCTCGGCGAGGTGGAACAGACCGACCAGGCTCCAGTCCTTGCGGTCGACGGTCTTGCCGTGCGCCTCGGCGCGCTCCTCCATGATGCCCCAGTGGTGCGCGAGGGCATCGAAACCGTCGGCCGAGAGCGTGGCGCCGATGGACAGCAGACCGAGCCCGTGCGTACCGGCCAGTCGCGGGCCGGTCGGCGAGGCGACCGCGGCCACCGTGATCGGGATGCCGTTCTCGTTGTACGGCGCGAGCTGCAGCTGCGCGTCGATCAGTTCGTGGGTGCGCGTCTTGGCGTTGACCACCTCGCCGTTCAGCAGCCGGACGACGATGTCGACGTTCTCCTGCATCAGCTCGCGGCACGCGATCGGGTCGAGACCGATCATCATCGAGTCGGTGGGCAGCGAGCCCGGGCCCAGACCGAAGATCACCCGGCCGCGGGTGAGGTGGTCGAGCTGCATGATCCGGTCGGCCGCCCAGAGCGGGTTGTGGTAGGCGAGGGACGTGACGCCGGTGCCGAGCTTGATGCGCGGCGCACGACTGGCGGCCGCGGCGATCATGATCTCCGGTGACGCGTAGATCTCGCTGCCCGCCGAGTGATGCTCGCCGAACCAGAACTCGTCGAAGCCCAGGTTGTCGACGTGTTCGACGAAGCGCAGGTCGCGCTCCATGAGCGCGGTCGGGTTCTGGCCCGCCGGATGGAACGGCGCGAGGAAGTAGCCGAAACGAAGTCGCATGTGATTCTCCTGCTCGTGTCTGACTCACCGGCGGGTCGGCCCCACTCGGCGGTGATCACATTCTCGATCGGCAGTGACGTGCGTAACATCGCACCAAAGTGGAATCTTCGTCCGGAGACCGTGACGGCCGGGCCGGCGACACCCCATCCTGGACGGAACCGATCGGAGGCCGGAGGTACGCATGTCCAGACCTCGTCATCCCTCGCTGCCGGGCCGCGAGTACGACCGGATCTTCGCCGTGCTCGACGACTGCGGCGCGGCGCGCGACCTCCCCGATCTGAAGCTGCGCCTGATGGACTCGCTGCACGACCGGTACGGCTTCCCCAACACCACGTTCCTGACCGGACCGACGTTCCGCGGCGCGTTCCGCGACCCGGATCCGGTCGCCACCGGCCGGATCCCGGCGATCCTCGACGAGTACCACTCCGGCTGGTACCTCGACGACATGTTCTCCACCAAGGAGTCGTTCAGCGCCCTCGCCCGGACCCGCGCGATCTCCCACTCGGGACTGCGCTCACTGCCGTCCGGGGCCGTGAACTACCTGCAGGGATTCCTGTACCGGCACCGGCTGCGCAGCGCCTCGGTCCTGCATCTCGGCCTGGCGCACGGCGCGCACGCGATGGTCGGCATCTTCGACGACGAGGGCAAGGAGATCGTCGGCGAACGTCTCGCCGGCCTGGGGCTGCTCGCCCAGCAGCTGACACTGCTGGCGCGGACCCTTCCGGGCAATCCCGAGGGTTCGTGGCGCAGCAATCTCACGCCCCGCCAGCGCGAGCTCGGCGAGCTCATCGCCGACGGCAATTCGAACGAGGAGATCGCCGCGGTGCTGTCGATTCAGCTGGACACCGTGAAGAAGCACGTCAGCCACATCCTGACGGCGACCGGCGCCCGGAACCGGGTGGAGTTCGCGAAGATCGTGCTCACCGAGGAACTGTCGCGACGCTGATCGGCGGGATCCGCCCGCCGGAACTCAGAAGTCCCAGTCCTCGTCCTCGGTGTTGACGGCCTTGCCGATCACGTACGAGCTGCCCGAACCGGAGAAGAAGTCGTGGTTCTCGTCGGCGTTCGGCGACAGCGCGGACAGGATGGCCGGGTTCACGCCGGTCTCGTCCTTCGGGAACATCGCCTCGTAGCCCAGGTTCATCAGGGCCTTGTTGGCGTTGTACTTCAAGAACTTCTTGACGTCCTCCGTCAGCCCCACCTCGTCGTACAGCGATTCGGTGTAGTCCGATTCGTTGTCGTAGAGGTCGAAGAGCAGATCGAAGGTGTAGTCCTTCAGCTCGGCCCGCCGCTCGGGGGTCTCGATCTCCAGCGCCCGCTGGTACTTGTAGCCGATGTAGTAGCCGTGCACGGCCTCGTCGCGGATGATCAGCCGGATCAGGTCGGCGGTGTTGGTCAGCTTGGCGCGGCTGGACCAGTACATCGGCAGGTAGAAGCCCGAATAGAAGAGGAACGACTCGAGCAGCGTGGAGGCCACCTTGCGCTTGAGCGGGTCGTCGCCGCGGTAGTAATCCATGACGATGTGCGCCTTGCGCTGCAGGTGCTCGTTCTCCTCCGACCAGCGGAAGGCCTCGTCGATCTCCTTGGTGGAGCAGAGGGTGGAGAAGATGGAGCTGTAGCTCTTGGCGTGCACCGACTCCATGAACGCGATGTTGGTGAGCACCGCCTCCTCGTGCGGGGTCACCGCATCCGGGATCAGCGAGACGGCGCCGACGGTGCCCTGGATGGTGTCGAGCAGCGTCAGGCCGGTGAAGACCCGCATGGTGAGCTCTTTTTCGTAGTCGGTGAGGGTGCCCCACGACGGGATGTCGTTGGACACCGGCACCTTCTCCGGCAGCCAGAAGTTACCGGTCAGCCGGTCCCACACCTCGGCGTCCTTCTCGTCCGGAACGCGGTTCCAGTTGATGGCGCTGACGCGGTCGACCAGCTTGATCGGCGCGCCTTCGGCGGGACTGTGAGCGGACGCAGACATGGCACCTCGGATTTCTACGAATGTCAGACGAGCGGTGCCGTCAACACTACTCGTTGGGGACGACGACGCCCGGCACCACAAGATGGTGTGTCTCGCCCGGTGCGGCGTGTCGCGATGTTCCCGGTCCCGGGCGTGTCACGGCGGTCTGGATAGACTCGCACATCATCGGCCGACACGGGGAGGACGGGCGTGCGCACAACTCCCTTCGGCGACGCCGGACGCCGACTCGTCACCCGGCGCGTCCGCTTCTACCACGCCCTCATCGGCCTCGTCACGGTCATGTTCGCGGCCGAGACCGTCATGCACTTCACCGCCGGGGCGGCCTCCCGATGGATCGTCGCCGGGGTGGCGCTCGCGGCCGCCGGGCTGGCGGTGGGTTCGGGAATGACCGCGGCGGACCTCGGACTGGCGCGCGAGACGCTCGGCCGCGGACTGCGCTGGTCGGCCGCGATCATCGCGGTCGTGGTCGTCGCGATCGCCGCCGGGCTGGCGATCCCGCCGATCCGCGAGCTCTTCCACAACGACGCCTACCGGGATCTGTCCTGGGCACTGCTGTCCGCCTTCGTCCTCATCCCGTGGCAGACGGTCGTCCCGGAGGAACTGCTCTTCCGCGGCGTGCTCCTCGGCGCGCTGCGCCGCCGGCACACCGAGCGGACCGCCGTCATCGCCCAGGCCCTGCTGTTCGGCCTGTGGCACGTGGTGTCGGCGACCGGTCTGTCGACCGGCAACCGGGGTATCGGCGACGTCGTCGGCGCCGGCCCGGCCGGCGTCGTCCTCGGGATCCTCGGCGCCGTGGTGTTCACGACCATCGCCGGGCTGCTGTTCGGCTGGCTGCGAGTGCGCACCGGCAGTCTGCTGCCGTCCCTCGCGCTGCATTGGGCCGCCAACGGCGCCGGCGCGGTGGCCGCGGCCCTCGCCTGGAAGATCGGTTGACCCTCCCCACCGTCCTCACCCGTGCGCCGCGCCGACCTTTCCGGCCGCCGCGCTCGGCGCGTCGCGGGCCGATCGCCGCCCGCGGGCGCATGCTGATGCCATGACGGTGCTGCCGATGTTTCCGCTCGAACATCCGCTGCTCCCCGCGGAGCCGCTGAGCCTGAACGTGTTCGAGCCGCGCTACCGCCGGATGGTGAGCGACGTGCTCGCGGGCGACGGCCGGTTCGGCGTCGTACTGATCGCCCGCGGCAGCGAGGTCGGCGGCGGCGACGAGCGGTTCGGCGTCGGCACCGTCGTCCAGCTGATCGGCCATCGTCTCCAGGCGAGCGGGCAGATCCGGCTCGCCTGCCGCGGCATCGAGCGGCTGCGCGTCGTCTCCTGGCTCGACGACGACCCGTATCCCCGTGCCGAGATCGAACTCTGGCCGGACGAACCGGCCGGCGGACCCGCCGAGTGGGCCCGGGCGCGCGTTCCGTTCACGTCGGTCCTCGCCGAGACGCAGGACCTCTACGACCAGATGGCGGCGCGCAGCGGCCGGCCGGCCGTCGTGCTCGGTGCCCCGGACGATCTGCCGCCCACCGACTACACCTTCCGCACCGCCGCCAATCTGCCGCTCGGCGCGGCGGACCGGTACGACGTGCTGCGCGCCCCCGGCCCGCGTGAGCGCCTCGACGCGATGATCCGCGCCCTCGACGACGTCCTCCCCATCCTCCGCGACCGCCTCGCCCCGCAGTCCTGACGCCCCGGCTCCGGCTGTCCTCCAGAAGGAGGACAGCGCGGGTGCCGAGCCCCACCGAACGGCGCGCCTGTGCGTACGATGCCCGTGGCACACAGGAGGAGTCGCGCATGGGTGAAACGCAGTCCAGCCGGGCCGGTCAGACCTTCGGTCCGTACCGGCTCGAGTCGCTGCTCGGCAAGGGCGGCATGGGCGAGGTCTACCGGGCGCACGACACCGTCCGCGACCGCACCGTCGCGCTGAAACTGCTGCCGCCACACCTCGCCGAAGACCCCGTCTTCCAGGAGCGATTCCGCCGCGAATGCCAGACGCTGGCGCGGCTCGACGAGCCGCACGTCATCCCGATCCACGACTTCGGCGAGATCGACGGGCAGCTCTTCCTCGACATGCGGCTGGTGAACGGCAACGATCTGCGCGCCATCATGCGCGAGCGAGGGGTGCTGGAGCCCGCCGAGGCCGTCGCACTGATCGAGCAGGTCGCCGCCGCGCTCGACGCCGCGCACGACGCCGGCCTGGTGCACCGCGATGTGAAGCCGGAGAACGTGCTGGTCACCCACGCCGACTTCGCGTATCTGGTGGACTTCGGCGTCGCCCACGCCGAGACCGACACCCATCTGACCCGGACCGGTACCGCGATCGGCTCGGTCGCGTACATGGCCCCCGAGCAGTTCGACGACAAGCCGGTGACCGGTGCCGCCGACACCTACGCGATGACCGTCATGCTGTTCGAGTTGCTCACCGGCCGCAAACCGTTCCCGGGCGAATCCGTCTCGACCATCACCAAGGGAGTGCTGTTCGACGAGGTCCCGGTCGCGAGCAGCATCAATCCGGCCATCACCCCGGCGCTGGACGCCGTGCTCGCCTGGGGGCTGAACAAGTCGCCCGAGCAGCGCTGCCCGTCGTCGCTGGAGCTGGCGCGCGCGGCCCGGGCGGCCCTGGCCGGCGAACGGCCGCCGACGCTGGGCGAGTCGGAGACCGGCCTGATCGGCGGGCCGGGCGCCGGGCGCACGACCGGCTTCCCGGTCGCCCCCACGGCGGTGATGGGTTCGGTGTCGAACCCGGCCATCTCCAACCCCGCCATCTCGAACCCGGCCATCTCCAACCCGGCGATCGACCGCACCGGCGTCGCCGGGGCCGGCTATCACCCGGGCGCACTGTACGGCCCGCCCGGCGGGCAGCCGCCCGGGTATCCGCCGCAGGCGTATCCCCCGCCGCCGCCGTCGGGCCGCAGCACCACCAACACCGTCCTGCTGGTGTCCATCGGCGTCGTCATCGCGGCCCTGATCGGCATCAGCGCGTGGCTGATCGCCGACCGGATGGGCGGCTCGGACGGTAACGACACGGCCGCCGCCGGCGGCGTCACCACGGTCACCACCACCGACGACGGTGCCACCACGAGCGACGCGTCCGGCGGGACGACGGCCACCTGGACGCCCGGCTCACCGCCGTCGGACAATCAACCCTGCCCGGGGTACACCGGCGTGGGTACCGGTTACCCGCAGTGGACCGGCTGCGAGTTCGCCGCGAACGTCCGCGACGCGTATGTGCGCAGCGGCCCGATGGGCGAGGCCCGCACCGTCAACGGCTGGGCACCGCAGATGCAGAAGAACTTCGTGATGGAATGCAGTCCGTACCTGGGGATCATCGCGTGCCGCGGCGGCAACCAGGCCGTCGTGTACATCTACTGACCTCGGAGCACCCGTGCACCTTTCCCGATCGGCGCGTCCGGCGCGCGCCGCGGCCCTGTTGACCGGCGCGACCCTGGCCGTCGCCCTGACCGCCTGTTCCGAGACCCGCGGCACACCGGTCGCCTCCCCGTCGGCGCCACCGGCGGCCGCGTCGTCGTCCGATCGGCCGCCGACGGCCACCGGCCCCGAGGTCTCCGAGCTGCGCACGAGCTGGGACAGGCTGAACCTGGGCCCCGGCGTCGGCGTCGCACTGGTTCCGGTCGGCGGCGGTCCGGTGACGGCCTTCGGCGATCCGCCCGTGATGACGGCGTGGTCGACGATCAAGGTGCCGCTGTCGATCGCGGCCCTGCGCAACAAGCCCGGCGACGCCGACATCCTGGCCACGGTCAAGCAGGCGATCATCCACTCCGACAACGACGCCGCACTCAAGCTCCGCAGATCGCTGGGCGGCCCGAACGGCGCCGGCGACGCGGCGACGGCGCGCACGAAGGTCACCGACGTGCTGCGCAGCGGCGGCGACGAGAACACCGACCCGGTGCACATCGCCTACGACTCCGACGAGACCTTCGGCCTCACGCCCTGGAAGCTCACCGACGCCGCCACCTTCGCCGCACACCTGCCGTGCATGAAGAACACCGCCAAGGTCCTCGACTACATGGGCGAGGTGGACGGGATGCAGCAGTGGGGCCTGAAGTCGATCGAGATCCCCGGCGGGTCTACCGCGGTCAAGGGCGGCTGGGGCCCCGCCGACGACGGCGGCTACGACGTCCGCCAGCTGGGCCTGATCACCTTCTCCGACGGCCGCCAGGTCGCGGTCACCATGCAGAGCCACCGCGCCGGCGAGGAGATGGGCGTCGGCACCGACACGCTGGACAAGGTCGCCGCCTGGCTGAAGAAGCACCTCTCGAAGTTGCCTCGCGGCCGCTGCTGAGGCCAGTGACACGAGTGAAAGTCCGCGACTCATGACCTTATTAGGGCAACGATCCACGGACCTTCACTGGTGTCACACGAAGCACCGGACAGATAGTTGCGTTTGCAACTACAGCATGCAGCTGACGCACCCCTCCACGGCCGTCCCCTCGAGGGCCATCTGGCGCAGACGGATGTAGTACAGCGTCTTGATGCCCTTGCGCCACGCGTAGATCTGCGCCCTGTTCACGTCGCGGGTGGTGGCGGTGTCCTTGAAGAAGAGCGTCAACGACAGGCCCTGGTCGACGTGCTGCGTCGCCGCGGCGTAGGTGTCGATGATCTTCTCGTAGCCGATCTCGTAGGCGTCCTGGTAGTACTCCAGGTTGTCGTTGGTGAGGTACGGCGCCGGGTAGTAGACGCGGCCGATCTTGCCTTCCTTGCGGATCTCGATCTTCGCGGCGACCGGGTGGATGGAGCTGGTCGAGTGGTTGATGTAGCTGATCGACCCGGTCGGCGGGACGGCCTGCAGATTCTGGTTGTAGATGCCGTGCTCTTGGATCGACGCCTTCAACTCACGCCAATCGTCCTGCGTCGGGATCGCGATCCCCGAGCTGGCGAACAGGCTGCCGTCCGACTGCCCGGCGTTCGCGAACAGCTCACGCACCCGCTGGGTGGCCGGCTCCCACGGCTGATCGATGTACTTGTCGAAGAACTCGCCGGACGCGTACGTGCTGTTCTCGAAGCCGGCGAACGGGCGGCCCTTCTCCTTCGCGAGCTTGTTCGACGCGCGCAGCGCGTGGAACAGCACCGTGTAGAAGTACATGTTGGTGAAGTCGATGCCCTCCTCGCTGCCGTAGAAGATGCGCTCGCGTGCCAGGTAGCCGTGCAGATTCATCTGCCCGAGGCCGATCGCGTGCCCCTCCTCGTTCGCGCGGCGGATCGACGGCACCGAGTCGATCGACGTCTGATCGGCGACGGCGGTGAGCCCGCGGATCGCGGTCTCGATGGTCAGCCCCAGATCCGGCGAGTCCATCGCCTTGGCGATGTTCATCGACCCGAGGTTGCAGGAGATGTCCTTGCCGACATGCGAGTACGAGAGATCGTCGTTAAAGGTCGACGGCGTCGACACCTGCAGGATCTCCGAGCACAGGTTGGAGTGGGTGATCTTGCCCTCGACCGGATTCGCCCGGTTCACCGTGTCCTCGAACATGATGTACGGGTAGCCCGACTCGAACTGCAGCTCGGCGAGGGTCTGGAAGAACTCGCGCGCCCGGATCTTCGACTTGCGGATCCGCTTGTCCTCGACCATCTCGTGGTACAGCTCGGTCACGTTGACGTCGGCGAACGGCTTGCCGTAGATGCGCTCGACGTCGTACGGGCTGAACAGGTACATGTCGTCGTTGTTCTTGGCCAGCTCGAACGTGATGTCCGGGATCACGACACCCAGGCTGAGCGTCTTGATCCGGATCTTCTCGTCCGCGTTCTCCCGCTTGGTGTCCAGGAACCGGTAGATGTCCGGGTGGTGGGCGTGCAGGTACACCGCACCGGCGCCCTGGCGCGCGCCGAGCTGATTGGCGTAGCTGAACGAGTCCTCCAGCAGCTTCATGATCGGGATGACGCCGCTGCTCTGGTTCTCGATCTTCTTGATCGGCGCCCCGTGCTCGCGCACGTTCGAGAGCAGCAGGGCCACGCCGCCGCCGCGCTTGGACAGCTGCAGCGCCGAGTTGATCGACCGCCCGATCGACTCCATGTTGTCCTCGATGCGCAGCAGGAAGCACGAGACCGGCTCACCGCGCTGCTTCTTGCCCGAGTTCAGGAACGTGGGGGTGGCCGGCTGGAACCGGCCGTCGATGATCTCGTCGACCAGGTTCCGGGCCAGCGCGGTGTCACCGGCGGCCAGCGTCAGCGCCACCATGCACACACGATCCTCGAAACGCTCCAGGTAGCGCTTACCGTCGAACGTCTTCAGCGTGTAACTGGTGTAGTACTTGAACGCCCCGAGGAAGGTCGGGAAGCGGAACTTCTTCGCGTAGGCGTGCCCGAACAGCAGCTTCACGAACTCGCGGTCGTACTGCTCCAGGACCTCGGGCTCGTAGTAGTTCTCCTTGACCAGATAGTCGAGCTTCTCGTCGAGATCGTGGAAGAACACCGTGTTCTGGTTGACGTGCTGCAGGAAGTACTGCCGCGCGGCCTCGCGGTCCTTGTCGAACTGGATCCGCCCGTCCGCGTCGTACAGGTTCAGCATCGCGTTGAGCGCGTGGTAGTCGAGCTCGGCCGGGTCGTGCCCGGCCGGCCCGGCGTGCACGCCGGAGACACTCGCCGACACCGTGGTGTCGGAGGGACCATCGGTCACGGGAACTGCGGTGGGCGACAAGGAAACTCCTGCTGGTCGAGCGATGAAAAGTGTGGAGCGAAAAGACGATGAACTTTCGACGCGGCGCGCGTCAGCGTGCGAACGACGGTCCGGCGGCGAACTCGGCGAGGCCTTCGCGGACGCGGTCGACGTCGTCCGCGGTCCCCATCAGTTCGAAGCGGTAGAGGTAGGGCACCTGGCATTTGCGGGCGATGATCTCGCCGGCCACCCCGAACTCCTCACCGAAGTTCGTGTTGCCCGCCGCGATCACGCCCCGGATGAGGGAGCGGTTGTGTTCGGCGTTGAGGAAGCGGATCACCTGCTTGGGGACGTATCCGCTGCCCGCATGGGTCTCGAGGCCGCCGGTCTGGGAGATCTTGCCGCCGCCGTAGGTGGGGCAGATCAGGATGTAGGGTTCGTCGACGCGGAACTCCCCCGCGCGGTCGAGCAGCGGGATCCGCTGCGCCCGCGCCCCCAGCTTCATCACGAAGCGGTGGGTGTTCTCCGAGACCGACGAGAAGTAGACGACCAGCGGCAGCCGCGGATCACCCGCAGGCGGAACCTGCGTTCCACCCGCGACGGCCTCGGCGACTGACACGACGACGTCCCGGCGATCAGGCCGCGCGCGAGGCGACGGCCTTGATGCGATCGGGACGGTAGCCCGACCAGTGCTCGTCGGAGAGCAGCGGCCCGCTCGCTGCGCTCCCGGCGCCGGTGACCACGACGACCGGCGCCTGCAGGTACCCGAGCGCCATCACGTAGTCGCGCGCCTCGTCGTCCTGGCTGATGTCGACCACGTCGTACTCCAGGCCGTGCTTGTCGAGGGCCTTGTAGGTCGCGTTGCACTGCACGCAAGCCGGCTTGGTGTAGACGGTGATGGCCATAGCGGACTCCCTCGATCGGATGACTGTTCTCTTCGTATGACGTCCGGCGGCTTCTCCGCGGAGAATCACCACTGTGTAGTTCACCGCCGGAGCGCCGAACCGGCGCTGTGGGCCATATCTCCCCGCCGGACACCCTGAACACTACACCTTGTGTCCGATATTTCCATCGACCACAACTGCTTGTGAATAACATTCGTGAAAGTCCCAGGTGAACAGGAAGTAGTCCACAGGCGTTCCGGCGTGTCTCGGCGTGTTCGGCGTGTCGAAAACGACGGCGGGCCCGCACCGGTTCTCGGTGCGGGCCCGCGGGGCCGATCCCCGTCGCCGGAGGGACTCAGCCGGCGGCCACGAGCTCACCGAGCAGCGCCTCGAACACCGCATCGGCCTCGATGAGCGCCTCGTCGAATTCCGCGCTGCGCAGGCCGAGTTCGACGGCCTCGATCACCTCGGCGCCCGCGATACCGGCCGCCTTCCGCGCATCCTCGCGCGCCCAGGTGCCCGCGAAGCGGCCCAGCGCCGCACCGACCACGCCGACCGGGCGGCCGCTCAGGGCGCCGGCGCCGTACGGCCGGGACAGCCAGTCGATGGCGTTCTTCAGGACGGCGGGCAGTCCACCGTTGTACTCCGGGGTCACCAGCAGCACCGCGTCGGCGGCGCCGACCTGCGCGCGCAACGCCTCCACGGCGTCGCCGCGCCGCCCGTCGACGTCGATGTCCTCGTTGTAGAACGGCAGCAGGCCGAGGCCGTCGGCGATCTGGACATCGACGCCTTCCGGCGCCTCGGCCGCCAGGTGCGCGGCCAGCCGGCGGTTCACCGACTCCCGGCGCAGACTGCCGACGAGGACGACGACGGTGCGAACAGCATCAGACATGAGCGGACTCCAATCAGGGGAAACAGCACTGTTGCTCACCCTGAGTGAAACGGACCCTGGTCCTATTGGCTTCCTTTGGAATCAGTGAGACCCGTCACTTTCCGGGCACTTCGGCGCGCAGAACGACCGGGGAACACCGGGCCACACGGCGCCACCACGATATTCTCGATACATGTCCTCTCAACTCGGGCAGCCCGTGTCGCTGCCGCTGGTCCGCGGGAGCGACACCGGAGGCGAACGCGCCGACGCCGCCCGCAACCGGCAGTTGCTGCTGACCGCCGCCAAGACCCTGATCGACGATCAAGGCGCCGCGGCGGTCACCATGGATGCGGTCGCCCGCGAGGCGGGCGTGGGCAAGGGGACCGTCTTCCGCCGGTTCGGCAGCCGCACCGGGCTGATGATGGCGCTCCTGGATCACTCCGAGCACGCGCTTCAGCACGACTATCTGTCCGGCCCCGAACCCCTCGGCCCGGGCGCACCCCCGCTCGACCGGCTGATCGCCTACGGCCGGGCCCGCCTCGAGCTCACCATCGCCCACCTCGACATCCTGCTCGAGGCCGGTTCCGACGATCCCGATCGTCTCAACCACCCGGCGTGGCGGATGTCCACCCTGCACGTGCAGTATCTGCTCTCCGAGCTCGGCTATCCCGGCGGCCTGGACACGGTCGCCATCGCGATCCAGGCGCCGCTGGAGGCCATCGCCGTCCGGCACGTGATCGAGGTGATCGGCCTGACCGCCGAACAGATCGCCGACGACTGGGAACGGATGGTCCGGCTCCTGGCCGCCGGCCTCCGCTGAGCCCCGCGCCGGTCGAGACCCGCACGACGGTCTGGCGAAGTCGAGACCGCACCCGTCACCGAGGCAGATCACGCGTCACCAGCGCCGCCTCCCGCGACAGCTGCGGCCCGGCCGGCAGTAACGACACCACCGGCCACGGCGCCGGTTCCGGCTCGGCGGGCAGCCCCAGCATCTGCGCGGTGTCCGCGTCGGCGATCGGATAGCGGACACCCGCGTCGGTGATGTAGTACCGCCCACCGGGCACCGCCACCTGTTCACCGGTCCCCGGCCGCAGGTACACGCCGTCGAGCCCGGGACCGCCGCCGTCGGCCGCACTGAGCGTCACCACCCGCGCACCACCCGGCAGCGGGAGATGCGCGGTGACCAGCAGACTCTCACGCACCCCCGGCCGGCCCGCCACCGCCGACCACGACCGGCACAGCACCGGTTCAGCGCCGGCGGCCCGGCTCTCGGTCAGATCGGGCGGTGCCTCCGGGAAGCCATCGAGCGGCAGCCTGTGCACCACCGGCACCGACGCCAGCGCGGCCGGCGCCACCTGCGTCACCGTGCCCGGTGCCGTCGCGTCCGCGCCGCGCAGCGCCTCGGCGGCGACGGGTGTCAGCGGCTGGACGCCGTCGGCCAGCACCGCGAAGTACGACGGCGCATCGTCGACGCCGAGCGAGCGGACCACCGTGCCGACCGGCGTTTCGCGCAGCGTCGCCGGACCCGCCCCGCCGGCCCCCGGGATCTCCGGCACCGCGAGTTCGGGTTCGGCCGGGAACGCGTTCAGCAGGGCCGCGCTGACCGGCCGCGCCGCCACCCCGTCGAGCCCGAGCGCTCGGCGCACCGCGACCGACTCCGGCCGCAGCCGCGCCCGCACCGGCCGCGCCACCGAGTCCCGCCGCAGCTGATACAGCAGCCATTCCTCGTCGCCGGCCCGGACCAGCACGCCCGCCCGCGCCGAGGCCGGTGGCGCGGCGGGCCGGCCGGCGATCACCGCCGTGCCGCCGGCCGGATCGTCGCACACCGTCCACGTCGACTCCCGCCGGTCGGCCGGGCCGGGCAGCCCGGCCGGTGCGCCCGGGATACCGAGCGACGGGCCGCGCGGGTAGGCGCTCACCGAGCGCGCGGTGACGTTCTTGACCGGCGACGGCTCCCCGATCACCAGCCGCGCCGAGGCCAGATTCGGCACCGGATGCATCACGCCGTCGACCAGAACGAAGAGCCCGCCGGTGTCGGCGGCGACGATCTCGGCATCGGCGACCGACGGCGCCGGCCGGATGATCCCGTAGATCCCCGCCCCGGCCAGCAGTACCAGCGCGATCACCGCGCCGCCGATCAGCGCGCGCAATTCCGATCGCATGGGGTCGGCCAGCATGCGCGCATCGCGCCGGATCAGTGCGTGTTCGGCGCGGGACAATCCAAATCGGTAGCCGCTGACCTGTGCGCGCGTCGTCAACTGTCTCGGCATCGTGCTCCCCCGATCAAACGCCGTGCCGCCACCGTAGTGCCGGGTTACGGTGTTGCCACGCGCTTTCGCCGAAAGCGCGGGAACGACGGTCGTTCGGGGGAGGCGGTCATGCGGGTCCTTCGATCGCGCGCGACGACGCCGGGACGCCGCCGTACCGCGGCGTCGTCACCGTTCGACGTACCGTCCGGCGACGGCTTCCTCGGCGTCCGCCACGAGTCCGGCACCCTGTTCACGACGCTCACCGTCGGCCCCGGTCCCGCGCGCCCCCACCGCGTCGACCGGCCGTGGCCCGATCTCGGGCCGGGCGCCGTGCTGCCGCTGGCCCTGGTGGCGCAGTGGATGCGCCACCCCGACGCCGCGGCCACCGAGCTGACCGTGAGCTGTCGCGGCTCCGGCTGCGTCGGCGACGGCCCGGCCGCGGCCGCCTACCGCGGACTGACCGGCCCGCTCTCGATCGCGGCGGACCGCGGCGTCCAGCTGCGGCTCCGATTCGCCCCGCTCGCACACCCGGAGCTGGTGGCCCGGCACGGTTCCGGCAGCGCCGCACCACTGCGGGCCTGCGTCTCGGCGACCCGCAGGCTCGCGGTGCTGCTGCGGTCCGGCGGCCTCGCCGTGACCGCGCTGACCGCGGCCGAACTGACCGCCGCGGCACCGTCCACCGACCCGATCGCCGGTGACCCGCCGGACGCCGGGCACGACGATCCCGGTGCCCTGATCGGTGCCCTGACCGCGCAGTGCGCGGGCACGCCGCGGACCGCGACTCTCCTCTGGCGGCCGGGCCGCCCCGAGCCGCGGGTCTTTCTCGACCCCGACGGTCCGGCGCTTCCCGCGGCGACCGTCGCCGCCCTCACCGCCGCCGCCCTGCCCTGCGGCGGTTCCGGCACGATCGTCGGCGCCGATCACGCCGGTCACCCGATCGGCCTGCGCCTGGCCGGCCCGGCGATCGCCGAGGCGACGATCACCGGCGAACTCGACCTGGCCCGGCGGATCGTCGCCCGGCTCGCCGCGACCGGTGTCTCCGCCGCGGTGTTCACCGATCGTCCCGGGCGGTGGGCCGGCCTGATCGACGCGGTCGGCGACCCCGCGCTCCTGCACGCGGCCTCCGGCGGCACCGCGCGGGTGCTGGTCGACGACCGGCCGGATCGGCGCCTCGGCCCTCTCGACGGGCACACCGTGCTGCGGGTGGCCGGCCCCGGGACCGTCGTCGACGCTCCGCCGGAATCGCCTGCCCTGCACCAGGATCCGTCCGACCCACGACGGGCCGTCGCCGTCGGCGGCGGCCGCTCGATCCCGGTGCGCCTGGTCGGCACCCCCGCCGAGGACGCCCTGCTACGGGCGTGAGCGTGAGATCCCCGGCGCCGGCGAGGGACGTGGCAGCGTTGGCGTACAGAAGCAGCGCTCGCGAACGCTGCTCCTGTTCCGGGTCGCTGCTACGTGCGCCAGGACTAGGCCGTGTTACGAAAGTCTTCGTAGCCAATGATCGATGCTGGCGATTTCGATGGTCGCGGCGAATCGGACAGCGAGTTTGTCGTAACGAGTGGCGCAGGCCCGGTGTTGTTTCAGCTGGTTGATGCCGCATTCGACGGCGTGACGCGCTTTGTAGCGTTCGGGGTCGAAGGCCGGTGGCCGCCCGCCGGCTGAACCGCGACGGCGACGGTGCTCTCGTTGGTCCTTCGGCTGGGCGATCGTGGCGCGAATGTGATGACGGCGCAACCATGCACGATTCGAACGCGACGAGTAGGCCTTGTCGGCCAGGACCTGCTCGGGGCGACGCCGGGCACGTCCTGTCCGCTTACCGCGGATGCTGATCAGTTCCAGTACCGGGACCATCTGCGGACTGTCTCCGGCCTGACCACCGGTCAGCAGGAATGCCAGGACGCCACGACGCTGATCGATGGCGACATGGGTCTTCGTTGACCAGCCGCCACGGGAACGGCCGAACGCATGATCGGCCGGTTCGCCGGCCACTCGCTGCGTGCTGTCGCGACGCGCTCCGGCAGCATGAACGTGACCTCGCGAGGTCATCGAATCAATGCTAACCTGCCAGGACAGTACATCCTGGTCGCCGGCTGCCCCGCGCAGTGCGTCATCGATCCGTTTCCAGACTCCGGCGCGCTGCCACTGAGCGAACAGGACGTAGACCCGCCACCACGGCGGGTACCGTTCGGGCAGATCACGCCACGGACAACCACTGCGGGTCCGGTACCGGGCAGCGTCGATCAGGTCTCTGATCCGGTAGTCCCGCGGCCGGCCCCGGGAAGACGGGGCAGGAAGCAGCGGCCGTAGAAGCCGCCATTGCTCGTCGGTCAGATCGTGACGGGCCGAAGCCGATACGGTGGACATGGGAGGTCTCCCAGCGTGCGTTGATGATTCGACACCAACTTCGTAAGCCCGGAGACCTCCCCTCAGCACTCAGACACGCCGAAGCACCACCAGACACTTTCGTAACACGGCCTAGACGGTCAGCGGCACCCGGGAACGGAAGAACACCGCGTGCGCCGACGCGGCGTGCACCACCACATCGGGATCGGAGTCGGCCAGCCACAGCGCGTCGCCGCATCGCACAGTGCAGCGGCGGCCGTCCGGACCGGCCACCTCGATGCGTCCGGCGGTGACGGTCAGGATCTGCGGACCGGGCATGTCGAAGCTGACGCTCGCCGGGGCGCGCAGCGCGGTGCCGTCGAGTTCCACCCGAGACAGCCGGAATTCGGGGGCCGGCGTCAGATAGATCCGTTCGGCGCCGACGGTCTGGATGTCGGGCATCAGCTCCGCGCAGGAGACCGGGTGGAAGTCGAGCACGCGGAGCAGTTCGGGCACGTCGATGTGCTTCGGGGTCAGTCCGCCGCGAAGCACGTTGTCGGAGTTGGCCATCGCCTCCACCGCGGACCCGCGCAGGTACGCGTGCAGATTGCCGGCGGCCAGATAGATCGCCTCCCCGGGACGCAGGCGCACGAAGTTCAGGAGCAGGGCGGCGAGCACGCCGGGGTCGTTCGGGTAGGCCTCCCCCAGTTCGAGCACCGCGCGCAGTTCGTCGGCGAACGGCGTCGCGCCGCGCTCCAGGGCCGCGATCGCACCGGTCAGCACCTGCGGGACCAGCGTGGCGATCACCGGCTCGGGCAGCGTCAGCCAGGTGGTGAAGACCGCCCGCAGCCCGTCGCGGTCCGGCGCCCCGACGAGCATGCCGAGCGCCGAGTCGAGGCCGGGGACCTGCAGGCTGCGCAGGAGCTCGACGGTCACCGCGGGGTCGCGGAATCCGGCCAGCGCCTCGAAGTCGCTCAGCGCCACGACCACTTCCGGCTTGTGCCACGAATCGCGGTAGTTGCGCCGCGGATCGTCCGGGGCCAGGCCCGCGGCGTTCTCCGCGGCGAATCCCACCCGTGCCTGCTCGGAACTCGGGTGCGCCTGCAGGGACAGCGGTTCGTCGGCGGCCAGGACCTTCACCAGGAACGGCAGCCGTCCCTCGAAGGCGGCGGCGGTGCGCGTGCCGAGCGCGGCGGCCGGGTCGTCGTCGATCACGGCCAGCAGGTCGCCGGGGGTGCCGTCGAGCCGGGCGGGCGACGCCGGGTGCGCACCGAACCACAGCTCGGCCTCCGGGTGGGCCGACGGCGCGGACCGGCCCTGGAGTTCGGCGATCGCGGTGCGTGAACCCCACGCGTAGGGGCGTACCACCCCCTTGAGCACCTTCATTCCAGCGTCCTGTCCGTCATCCCCGCACCCGGTGTCCCCGTGTTCGGCCCCGCCATCGTCTCATTCATTCTGCCCCGGTCAGCGCCAGGTAGGCCGCGGCGAGTTGGGCTCGCACGACGATCACCAGGTAGGCGCCCAGATCGGCCGGGGTATCGGCGAGCGCCTCGGCCCCGCCGGACGGGTTCGCCGGGGGCGGGCCGGCGTCGTCGACCTGCTCGGTCACCACGTCGACCGCGCGGTCGCCGATGCGCCGGTGGGCGAACCAGGATCGCGCGGCGAGGGTCACCAGGAACGCCCGGATCGGGTCGCGCGCCGGCGGTCCGTCGAACTCCGGGTCGTAGAAGAGCGATTCGGCCGGCGCGGGTGCACCGCGGCCGGCGAGCACTGCCAGGATCCGGGCTTCCTCGGCGACGGCGGCGGGCACGCCGCCGATCTCGAAGAACGCGGCGGCCGCCTGTGCGGCGGCCGCGGCCGCGGCCGGGGTGTCCCCGGTCCAGGCCAGTCCGTGGCCGGCCGCGCGCATCGCCAGCAGTTTCGCCTGGTTGTGGAAACTCTCCTGGCCCGGATGCCCGACGGCGGCCTCGGCGTCGAGCCGGTCGGCGAGCTCGGCGAGCGGTTCGGGCCGCGGCGCCACCCGCACGGCCGCGAGCCCGGTCAGCACGGCGCTCAGACCCGCGACATGACCGGTGAACCGGAAGCGCGGATCGATCGGCAGCCGCGGTGCGAGGTTCACGAACTCGGCGGCCCCGCGGCGGCCGACACCGGCGGCCTCGGCCAGCGGGCCTTCGAGCGGTGCCAGGACGACGATCTCCGCGCGGCGCCGCGCGGCGCGGGCGAGCGCGTCGGAGAGCAGCGGGTCGCCGGCGTCGTCGCCCAGCACCACCACGACGTCGAGCGGTCCGATCCAGCCGGGCAGCACCGGCACCACAACCAGCGGTACGTCGATCCGCCCGCCGAAAGCGGCGACCACCAGCGCGGACGCGCGGGCACCGACGGTCCCGCCGCCGGTGACGATCACGACGGCCCGCGGCCGCAGCGTGGACAGGGGTTCCAGCACGCCCTCGGCTTGCGCCTCCGCGACGGCGCGCACCTGGGCACCGGCCATCGCGGCGCTGCGCAGCAGACCGTCGCGGTCGACGGAGTACAGCGACTCCACGTCGTCCAGATCGTCGATGATGGCGGGCATGGTCACACGATGCGCGCGGTGAGCGGGGTCAGTCAACCGGGTCCGGGAGCACCCGCAGGTGCCCACGACGACCCGGGCGCGGACCGGCGGCCGGGGCGCTCCGCGCGGACTCCCGTTCGGCGCGATGGCGGCCCGGTTCGTCGGCGCCGCGACGCGGACCCGGCCGCAGGTCCAAGGCGGCGTCGACATCGGCGCGGGAGGTGAACGACGGCAGCGGCGGCAGCCCGGGGCCGCCGCCGACGGCACCGGCTTCGCGCACCACGTCGGCGAGGGCGGTGAGGTCCTGGTCCTCGGCGGGCTGCACGAAGTCACGCTCACTGCGCAGCAGTTCCCAGCCGCGGGGCACGGTGATCCGGTCGGCGTGCTCGGAACACAGATCCCAGGAGTGCGGCTCGTCAGCGCCGGCCAGCGGCCCGACGACCGCCGTCGACTCGGCGTAGACGAAGGTCAGGGTGGCGACCGCGAGGCGCGAGCACCCGGGACGGCAGCACTGACGGGGAGCGTTCACGAAGGTCAGCCTATCGTCTGGACCGCCGCGGGCAGACATCGACACGCATCGGCCGCGCGTAGACTGCCGCCTATGCGCTTTCGACCGGCGACTCCGCGCGAACTCCTCGTCCCGCCGCGGCGCACGCGCGACCGGCACGGCCGGGGTCTGCGCGGCCCGCTGCTACCGCCCGTGGTGCCCGCCTACCGGACCCGCGCCGACCGCTTCGACCGGGCGGCGACGGCCGCCTTCGCCGAGCTCGACGCGCTCTGGCACGACCGGCTCACCGATCTCGACGTGGCCGTCGACGACATCCCGCGCATGCTGCCCCGCGACCTGGACACCGTGCAGTGGCCCGAGGAGGTCACCGCGGACGGCCCGGTCCCCCTCGCCCGGCTGATCGGCGCGGGCGTCGACGCCCGCGGGCGCTCGACCCGCGCGCAGCTGATCCTGTTCCGGCGGCCCATCGAGCTGCGGGCCACCGGCGACGAGGAACTGCCGGAGATCCTCCGCGAGGTACTGATCCAGCAGATCGCCACCTATCTGGGCGTGGACGAGGAGACCGTCGAGGACGGCCCGGAACTCTGACTCGGCACCCCGGAGACGACACCGGCCCGGCAGCTCACGCTGCCGGGCCGGTTCGTCATGTCTGGCTCAGATGATGCCGCGCTTGAGACGGCGGCGCTCCCGCTCGGACAGGCCGCCCCAGATCCCGAAACGCTCGTCATTGCCCAGCGCGTATTCGAGGCATTCGGCCTTGACCTCGCAGCCGTGGCAGATCCGCTTCGCTTCGCGGGTCGAGCCGCCCTTCTCCGGGAAGAACGCCTCGGGGTCGGTCTGTGCGCAGAGCGCGCGCTCCTGCCACTGGTCCTCGGCGTCGTCGATGAACGCGTCGAAGCCTTCGGGCACCACCGAGAGATGGCTGCCGTCGGTGGTGAAGACCGAACTCGACGACGAGATACCGGTTTGTGTTCCGTGGCCCGCTGACGTCATCGCCGCCTCCCTGCTCGATATGGTCGTGGGTCTCGCGTCGTGCGATCCCCAAGAGCGAATGCGGCGAAGCGTCCGCTGAATCACACAGTTGTGATTACACACGGAAGCGGGCGCCACGGTCAAGCGAACGGCGAAGATTCCTTAATATCACCTGAAAGTCGCCGGCGCTGCACGGCGCGCCATACTTTCAGCGTTTTCGGCGTGTCGGGCAAACGGACGACCCCTCCGCCGCCCGGAACCGCGCACCCGGGACCGCCGGAAGTAGGGTGTTCGCTGTGAAGGTGACGGTACTGGTCGGGGGCGTCGGCGGCGCCCGGTTCCTGCAGGGTGTCCGGGAGGTCTTCGGGCGCACCCCCTTCCCCGCGGTCGACGCTCCCGCCGACGGCGAGCCCGTCGCCGCGGCGCCCGCGAACGAGGTCACGGCGATCGTCAACGTCGGCGACGACGCCTGGATGCACGGCGTGCGCATCTGCCCGGATCTCGACACGTGCATGTACACCCTGGGCGACGGCATCGACACCGACCGCGGCTGGGGCCGCCGCGAGGAGACCTGGCACGCCAAGGAGGAGCTGGCCGCGTACGGCGCCGATCCCGACTGGTTCGGTCTCGGCGACCGCGATCTGGCCACCCATCTGATCCGGACGCAGATGCTCGATGCCGGATACCGGCTGTCCGACATCGCCGCGGCCCTGTGCCGGCGCTGGCAGCCCGGCGTGCGGCTGCTCCCGGTGACCGACGACCGGCACGAGACGCACGTAGTGGTCGACAAGCCCGGCGGCGAACCCGGCGAACGGATCGCCATGCACTTCCAGGAGTGGTGGGTGCGCTACCGGGCGCAGCTGCCCACCCACAGCTTCGCCCACGTCGGGCAGCCGGGCACCGAGACCGCGCCGGCGCCCGGGGTGCAGGCGGCGATCGACGAGGCCGACATCGTGCTCCTGGCGCCGAGCAACCCGGTGGTCTCGATCGGCGCCATCACCTCGGTGCCGGGGATCCGTGCCGCGCTCCGCCGCACCTGCGCGCCGGTGGTCGGCGTCAGCCCGGTGATCGACGACAAGCCGCTGCGCGGTATGGCCGACGAGTGTCTATCGGTGATCGGCGTGCCGACGACGGCGCGGGCGATCGCCGAGCACTACGGCGCGCGCGGCGGAAACGGGCTGCTCGACGGCTGGCTGGTGGCCCCCGGCGATGCCGCGGCCGCCACCCCGATCGACGGTATCGCCGTCGCCGAGGCACCGCTGCTGATGACCGATCCGGCGGCCACCGCCGCGATGGTGCGCGCCGCGTGCGCGCTCGGCGGGGTGCCGGTGTGACCGATCACGCGGCGGCCGGGGAACTGACCCTCCGGCCGGTGACCGGACTCGGCGAATTCGGCCCGGACAGCGACCTCGCGGGTGAGCTGCTCGCGGCCGCGCCGTGGATCGCCGACGACGACGTCGTGGTGGTCACCAGCAAGGTCTTCTCCAAGATCGAGGGCCGCACGGTGCCCGCTCCGTCCGATCCGGATGAGCGGGATGCGTTGCGCCGCAAGCTGATCGACGACGAGACCGTGCGCGTCGTGGCCCGCCGCGACCGGCTGCTGATCACCGAGAACCGCAACGGCCTGGTGCAGGCCGCCGCGGGCGTGGACGGATCCAACGTCGCCACCGATCAGCTGGCGCTGCTGCCGCTCGACCCCGACGCCAGCGCGGCGCGGCTGCGCGCGGAGTTCGCCGCCCGCGGCCGCCACGTGGCCGTGCTGGTGACCGACACCATGGGGCGGGCCTGGCGGGCCGGGCAGACCGACGTCGCGATCGGGGCGGCCGGGATCGCGGTCCGGCACGGCTATGAGGGCACCGTCGACGCGCACGGGAATCCGCTGGTGGTCACCGACATCGCCGTCGCCGACGAGCTGGCCGCCGCCGCCGACCTGGTGAAGGGGAAGCTCGGCGGCATCCCGGTCGCCGTCGTGCGCGGCCTGGCGCCGGTCGACGACGGCAGCAACGCCCACGATCTGGTGCGCGACCCGGCGTCGGACATGTTCCGGCTCGGCACCGACGACGCGCTCGCGCAGGGCCGGCGCCAGGCGCTGCTCACCCGGCGCAGCGTGCGGGCGTTCGCGCCCGGCGCCGTCGATCCGGATCTCCTGCACGCCGCCTTCGCCGAGGCGCTGACCGCGCCGGCGCCGCACCACACCCATCCGGTGCGGTTCGTCTGGGTGCGCGATGCCGGGCGGCGGGCGGCGCTCCTCGACGCGATGGCCGAGGACTGGCGCGCGGATCTGGCCGGCGACGCCAAGTCCGCGTCGTCGATCGACAAGCGGGTGGCGCGCGGGCAGATCCTGTACGACGCCCCGGAACTCGTGATCCCGGTGCTGACCGGCGACGGCATGCACGTCTACCCCGACGACCGCCGCAACGACTGCGAGGACACCATGTTCACCGTCGCCGCGGGCGCGGCGGTCGGGTATCTGCTGGTCGCGCTCTCGGTGCGCGGGGTCGGCAGTTGCTGGGTGGGTTCGACGATCTTCGCCGCGCCCACCGTGCGGCGCGTGCTCGACCTGCCCGAGCACTGGGCACCGCTCGGTGCCGTCGCGATCGGCCGGCCGGCCGACGATCCCGGGCTCCGCGGGCCCGCCGACGCCGAAGGACTGGTGGTGCTCCGATGACCGAGCGATTGGCGGCGTCGACGCGCTCCGCGCTGACCGCGTGGACCGCGCCGGACGCCGAGCAGGATGCCCTGCGACACACGTACCTGGCGTTCCTGGACGCCGCCGCGAATCCGTGCGAGCGGGCGTGTGTCCCCGGGCATGTCACAGCGTCGGCGATCGTCTTCGACGCGACCGGGGAGCACGTGCTCCTGACCCTGCATCCGCGCGTCGGCATGTGGGTGCAGCTGGGTGGTCATTGCGAGCCCGGCGACCCCGGGCTCGCCGCGGCCGCGCTGCGCGAGGCGACCGAGGAGTCCGGCCTCACCGGCCTCACGCTCAGCACCGGGCCGGTGCACCTGCACACCCACCCGATCACCTGCTCGCTGGGGAAGCCGACCCGGCACCTGGACGTGCGCTTCGGCGCCGTCGCCCCGGCCACCGGCGACGGCACCCCGCCGCCGCCCGTGCGCAGCAGCGAATCGGTCGATCTCGCCTGGTGGCCGGTCGACGCCCTCCCCGACGAGGTCGACGCCGTGACGGTCCCGCCGCTGATCGCCCACGCCCGCACCGCCCTGCGCGCGCAGGGTCTCCTCCCCTGACCCGAGGCCCGGATCGTGCGACCGAGCGCCCCACGATGATCGAGCGATCGCCCCACCGGCATGGAAGTGCCTCACCAGCATGAGACCGGCCGGCCGGCCGGGAACCGCTCAGCCGGCATACGACCACTAGAACGGCTTAGACGACCTCGTTCTTCGCCACGGTCACGATTCCGCCGACGCTCACGGTGAAGCGCTCTTTGTCGTGCTCGAGGTCGACGCCGACCTGGCCGCCGTTGCTGACCTGGACGTTCTTGTCCAGGATCGCGTTGCGCACCACCGCGTTCCGGCCGACCCGGACGCCGGGCATCAGGACGCTGCCCTGGACCACGGCGCCGTCTTCGATCACGACGTCGTTGAACAGCACGGAACTGTGCACGGTCGCGCCGGACACGATGCAGCCAGCGCCGACCATCGAGTCGTTGGCGGAGCCGCCCTTGATGAACTTCGCCGGCGGCAGGTGTGAGGTCTCGCCGCGGATCGGCCAGCGCTCGTTGTAGAGGTTGAACACCGGGTTGGCCGAGACCAGATCCATGTGCGCCTCGTAGAACGCGTCGATGGTGCCGACGTCGCGCCAGTAGCCGCGGTCGCGGGGGGTGGCGCCGGGGACCGCGTTGTCGTTGAAGTCGTAGACGTAGGCCTCGCCCCGTTCCACGAAGGCGGGGATGATGTCGCCGCCCATGTCGTGATCGGAGTCCGGATCGGCGGCGTCGGTGCGCAGGATGTCGACCAGGGCCTGCGTGGTGAACACGTAGTTGCCCATCGACGCGTAGGTGACGTCGGGGTCGTCGGGTGTGCCCGGCGGGTCGCTCGGCTTCTCCACGAAGCGGGTGATCACGTTCTCCGCATCGGAGTCGATGCAGCCGAAGGCCACCGCCTCCTTGCGCGGTACCCGGATCCCGGCGACGGTGACCGAGGCCCCGGTGGCGATGTGCTGTTCCACCATCTGGGAGGGATCCATGCGGTAGACGTGGTCGGCGCCGAAGACGACGATGTATTCGGGCTTCTCGTCTTCGATGAGATTCATCGACTGAAAGATCGCGTCAGCGCTGCCGGTGTACCAGCGCGGCCCGAGTCGCTGCTGCGCGGGGACCGGCGTGATGAACTCCCCGTGGAAGCCCGACGACCACCAGGTCTGCGAGATGTGCCGGTCGAGCGAGTGCGACTTGTACTGGGTCAGCACGCAGATCCGCTCGTAACCGGCGTTGACCAGGTTCGACAGGACGAAGTCGATCAGCCGGTACGAGCTGCCGAACGGCACCGCGGGTTTGGCCCGGTCCTTGGTCAACGGATACAGACGCTTGCCTTCTCCGCCTGCGAGGACGATTCCGAGCACCTGCGATTGTGATCTCACGACTCCAACATATCCGGATACCGGGCGCCGCGGGCGGCGGCGGGACAGAAGGGGCCCTTTGGACTCCTCAGCGCCGGGCGACGGTCATCGTGACGTCGACGGTCGCCGCCACCGCACCGCTCCCCGCCACCAGCGCGGCGGCGGCCGCGGCGAGCTCGTCGGGGCCGCGGTGAAAGCCCGCGGGGCCCATCCCGGCGAGGTCGGCGGCCTGCGTGGCGCCGAGTTCGGAGGTGGAGGTCACCGGCTCGCTCGCGGTGACCCGGAATCCGGCGGCGGCCAGTTCGTCGTGCAGCCGGACGAGCTTGTCCGCGCCGATGTCGAGCATGCCGAGCGCCTCCCGCACCTCGTGCAGGTGGCCGGGGTTCGGGGTCACGATCAGCCAGCATCCGCCGGGCGCCAGGATCCGGGCCACCTCGGCGGCGTTCCGGGGAGCGAAGACCGACAGCACCGCGTCGGCGACACCGTCACCGAGCGGAAGGGGCTCCCACAGATCGGCGACCACCGCCAGTGCCCGGGGATGCGCCTTCGCGGCGGCGCGGGCGCAGTACTTGGACAGGTCGATGCCGATGCCGAGCGCGGCGGGCGCCGCGCCGAGCGCCGCGGCCAGATAGTGACCGGTTCCGGTCCCGGCGTCGACGACGACGCCGGTGTCACGCGGGATCGCGGCGGCGAGCGCGTTCGCCACCGCGTCGAACATTCCGGAGTCGAGAATCCGGCGACGGGCCGCGACCATCGGCGCGGTGTCGCTGCGATGACCGCTGCCGCGGCCGGTGAGGAGGGAGACGTAACCTTGCCGGGCCCGGTCGAAGACGTGTCCGCGAGGGCACCGCAGTCCCGTCTCGGTGGCGGACGGTTCGTCGCCGCAGACCGGGCAGCGCAGGATGTGCGCGCCGGAGCGCCAGAGCTGTTGCTCCGTGCCGTGTGTCAGGCGACGACCTCGCGCAGCACCTCGCCGAGCGCGCTGGCCTCCTCAGCGTTGAGTTCCACGACCAGCCGACCGCCACCGTCGATCGGAATGCGCACCACGATGCCGCGCCCCTCCTTGACCGCCTCGAGAGGACCGTCACCCATCCGGGGCTTCATCGCTGCCATTGTCGCGCTCCCTTCACCGAATACTGCGTCACAGACAATTGGTCGTAGACACTGGGTTTCATAGTACGTGGCGCAGATCTCGCTGGTGCCGCCGGTCACCGGGCACGCTCAGCGGGCCTCTTGCTCGGCATCACGCGCGGACAGGTCGTGCACCGTCGCACGCAGATCGTCGATCTCGCGCGCCAGCTTCTCCAGCGCCCAGTCGACCTCTTCCGCTTTGTAGCCCCGCAGCGTCTGCTGGAAGACGAGGCGGCGCGCATCGTCACCGGTGATCCCCGCGCGCGGGAGCCGGGTGAGCGTCGTGCCCTTCTGCACCGGCGGCAGTTCCTCACCGCGCCCGAAGACGAACCAGACGATCGCGAAGACGATCGCGATGATGAGCGCCATCACGATCACGTACAAGCCGATGACCACCACGGGAATCAGCCTAGCGCGACCGGTGGGCGCTCGTCGGTGGTGAGCGGCGTGGTGTGCGGTGCGAAGGTGCCGTCGGCGGCCGGCACGTACTGGGTGAGGCCCACCCCGGAGTCGGCGATCCCGCAGCGACTGAGCAGCGTCGCGATGATCTGCCGGCTCATCACCGCGAGTTCGGACAGCGGCCGGTTCCGATGGGCCCGCACCCCGAGGTTGACCTGCCCGATCCCGGCCAGGCCGTAGCGGTCGTAGGTGTCGATCAGCAGCCCGATCTCCACCCCGTACCCGGCGGCGAAGGGCACCGTGGCGAGGAGTTCGCGGGTGCCGGCGTATTCGCCGCCGAGCGGCTGCACCACCTCGCCCAGCTCCGGCTTGAGCGCGGTCAGCAGCGGCCGTGCCGTCAGCTCGGTGACGCGCCCGCCGCCGTCGGCGACGCGGGCGCCGCCTTCGGTGAGCGGCCTGCGGTAGTAGCCCTTGACCAGGTGGATCTCCGGGTTCAGCAGGAGCGGTCCGAGGAGCCGGGGTACGAACATCGGGTCCGGGTCGACGAGATCGGCGTCGACGAAGGCGATCAGGTCGCCGGTGGTGGCGGCGACTCCGCGCCACAGCGCCTCACCCTTGCCCGGACGCGGCGGCACGTCGCCGAAGACGTCCTCGCGGGCCACCACGCGGGCCCCGGCGCGGCGGGCGATCTCGGCGGTGGCGTCCGTCGAACCGGAGTCGAGCACCACCAGTTCGTCGACCAGCCCGCCGAGCAGCGGCACGATGGTGGCGACGACGTCGCCGACGGTCGCCTCCTCGTTCAGCGCGGGCAGGATCACCGAGACGGTGCGGCCGTTCTTCGCCGCCACCAGCCGGTCGACGGTCCACTCCGGACGGTCCCACGCATGCGTGTGCGACCAGGGAGCTTCGTCGTTCATGCCAATCCTCTGACCGTGCGGGCCGGCGGGCGGGTCCCCGCTATCGATGCGGTCATGTCCAGCACGCGGCGGGTGTCGGCGACTTCGTGGACCCGGAACACCCGGGCACCCGCGGCGGCGGCCAGAGCCGTCGCGGCCAGCGTACCGGCCACCCGCTGGTCCAATTCCACGCCCAGGGTCTCACCGATGAAATCCTTGTTGCTCAGCGCCATCAGCACCGGCCAGCCGGTGGCGACGAGCCGGTCGACGTGGCGCAGCAGCGTGAGCCCGTGATGGGTGTTCTTGCCGAAGTCGTGGGTGGGGTCGATCAGGATGCCGTCGCGGCGCACCCCGGCCGCCTCGGCCCGCTCGGCGGCCGCCACCAGCTCAGCGGTCACCTCGCCGACGATGTCGGCGTAGGCCACCCGGTGCGGCCGGGTCCGGACGACGGCGCCACCGGTGTGCGAGCAGACCAGTCCGGCGCCGGTGTCGGCGGCCACCCGCACCAGGTCGGGATCGGCACCCGCCCAGGTGTCGTTGATCAGGTCGGCTCCGGCCGCGACCGCCGCGGCGGCGACCTCGCCGCGCCAGGTGTCGACGCTGATGAGGATGTCGGGATACCGCGCGCGGATCCACGCGATCATCGGCACCACGCGGCCGGCCTCGGCGTCCGCGTCGACCTCCTCACCCGGACCGGCCTTCACCCCGCCGAGGTCGACGATGTCGGCGCCTTCGGCGATCACCGTGTCGATCCGCGCCTGCGCGGCCTCGTCGGTGAAGGTGGCCCCCCGGTCGTAGAACGAGTCGGGGGTGCGGTTGACGATGGCCATGACCAGCGCGCGGTCGGTCGCGACGCGGCGCCCGCACAGCGTGTCGGACGGGGTGGGGACGGCGTCGTCGGCGGTCAGGGCAGCATCCTCTCGACGGTCAGCGCGGAGCCTTGGCGGCGGCCACCTCGGCCGGGTACTCGTCGTAGAACGGGACGTAGCCGTCGGCGCGGCCCCGCAGGACCAGAACCTCGTCGCCGGCGACGTCGGTGTACGACTCGTCGCGCAGTTCCACCTTCCGGTTCTTGAAGGTGGTGGTGGCCTCGATCTTCTGCACCATCCGCAGGAAGAGCGGGACGGCGTAGCCCGGGAGCTCGGCGTACAGGTGCGCGGCCAGCGCGGCGGCGTCGAGCGTGGCGCCCTCGCGCAGGGTCAGCGCCGCCATCCCGGCACGCCCGTCGCAGCCGGGAACCTCGACGCCGTAGACGACGGCCTGCTCGATCGCGTCGAACGTACCGAGGGCGGCCTCCACCTCGGTGGTCGCCACGTTCTCGCCCTTCCACCGGAAGGTGTCGCCGAGGCGGTCGACGAAGGCGATGTGGAAGAAGCCCTGCTGGCGCACCAGGTCGCCGGAGTTGAAGTAGGCGTCGCCGTCCTTGAAGGCGTCGCGGATCACCTTCTTCTCGGTCTCGGTGTCGTCGGTGTACCCGTCGAGCGGGACGCGCTCGCTGATCTCGGCGATCAGCAGCCCCGGCTCCCCCTTCCTCACCGAGCGCAGTCGGCCCTGGGCGTCACGCTTGGGGCTGCCGTCGGCCTCGTAGTCGACCACCTTGAACGGCAGCGGGCAGAAACCGGCGGTGCGCTTGACGTTGAAGGCGTTCACGAAGGCGAGGTTGAGTTCGCTGGCGCCGTAGAACTCGACGATGCGGTCGATGCCGAAGCGCTCGGAGAACTCGTCCCAGATCTCCGGCCGCATGCCGTTACCGGCGCACACCCGGACGGCGTGCTGCCGGTCGGTGGGCTTCTCCGGCTGCGCCAGCAGGTAGCGGCACAGTTCGCCGATGTAGCAGAACGCGGTGGCCCGGTTGGCGATCACGTCGTCCCAGAACCGGGACGCGGAGAACTTGCGGGCGATGGCGATACAGGCGCCGCCGGCCAGGACCGCGCCGAGCGACACCGAGAGCGCGTTGTTGTGGTACAGCGGCAGCGGTACGTACATGGTGTCGCTCGGGCGCAGCCGGACCGCCAGGCCGCCGATGCCCGAGTAGTTGGCGAGCCAGCGGTTGTGGCTCATCACGCTCGCCTTGGGCAGACCGGTGGTGCCGGAGGTGAAGATGTAGAACGCGGTGGTCGACGCGGGCAGCGCGGCCGTCGCCACCGGATCGGTGTCCGGCTTGCCTGCGGCCTCGGCGTCGAGTTCGGCGAAGTCGAGCACATGCTCGGGGTGCTGCTCGGGGCTCATCGTCTCCCACGCGTCGGTGCAGCGCGGGTCCCGGACCAGGACCTTCGCGTCCAGCAGCGTCATGCTGTGGTCGATCACGTGGCCGTGCTGGTTGTAGTTCAGCATGCCCGCGACGGCGCCGAGCTTGAGGGTCGCCAGCACCACCAGCAGGTCGGTGGCGCTGTTCTCGGCGAGGATGCCGACGACATCGCCGGTGACGACCCCGCGGCCGGCGAGCACCGCCGCGTAGCGGTTGACGCGGCGGTTGGCCTCGCCGTAGGTGAGGGTCTCCCCCTCGAAGCGCACGAACGGGCGGTCCGGGTGCTTGTGGGCGAGCTTCTGGAAGATGTGCCCGATGGTCTTCTTGGCGTCCGGCGAACGGAACACCAGACCCGGCGCGTGCTGAGCCATCGAGAGCGCGTCCGGCGCCATGCCGACGGCGCCCTTCACCAGATCGACGAGGCCGACACGGTTACGCGCGAGGGCGGGGTTCTGGCTGGTCGATTGAGCCATGCGCGGACTCACTCCTTCTCGATCCGGGGGTGTGAACCGCTACCCTACCGCCGGGTCAGCTATGGCCAGCGCGGCCCCCAGATCCGGCGCCACCCGCAGCCGGGCCAGCGCGCGCGGAGCGACGAAGCCGCGCGTCGCGAGATCGTCGAGCCAGGTCAGCATCGGGTCGTAGAAGCCGTCGTGGTTGAGCAGGGCGATCGGCTTGTCGTGCACGCCGAGGAACCCGCCGGTCCAGGTCTCGAACAGCTCCTCGAGGGTGCCGATGCCCCCGGGCAGGGTGATGAAGCCGTCGGAGAGGTCGTCCATCAGCCGTTTCCGCTCGCGCATCGTGTCCGTGACGATCAGCTCGTGGGAGTCGGTGTCGGCGACCTCGGCGGCCATCAGATGCTCGGGGATGATGCCGATGGTGTAGCCGCCGGCCGCCCGCGCGCCGCGCACCACGGCGCCCATCATGCCGACCCGGCCGCCCCCGGTGACCAGCGCGTGGCCGGCCTCGGCGATGGCGCGGCCGGTCTGTTCGGCGAGGTCGAGGTAGCTCTGGTCGACCGGGCCGGACGCGCAGTACACGCAGATCGCGCTCATCGGATCCCCGAGGCACGGACCACCGCGACGGCTTCGGCGGGCGTGTCGACGAGGGTGATCAGGTCGTCGTCACCCGCACTGATCTTGCCGCCGCCGGCCAGGCTCGACCGGATCCAGTCGACCAGCGGCGCCCAGAAGTCGCGGCCGATGAGCACGATCGGGAAGCGGGTCACCTTGCCGGTCTGCACCAGCGTGTACGCCTCGAAGAGTTCGTCGAGCGTCCCGATACCGCCGGGGAGGCAGACGAAGCCCTGCGCGTACTTGACGAACATCGTCTTGCGGACGAAGAAGTAGCGGAAGTTCATCCCGAGGGTCAGATACGGGTTGACGTGCTGCTCGAAGGGCAGCTCGATGTTGAGGCCGATCGACTCGCCGCCCGCCTCGAAGGCGCCCTTGTTGGTCGCCTCCATCGCGCCGGGGCCGCCGCCGGTGATCACCGAGAAGCCCGCCTGCGCCAGCAGCCGGCCGAGCTCCACCCCGAGTTCGTACTCGGCGCTGCCGGGCCGGGACCGGGCCGAACCGAACACCGTCACCGCCTCGGTCACCTTGTCCAGGGCGTCGAACCCGGCGACGAACTCCGACTGGATCCGCAGCACCCGCCAGGAGTCGCGGACGGTGCGCTCGAGCATGCGCGCGCCGTCGCGCGGATCGACCCACTTGAGCAGCGTCTCGTCGCTGGTGACGTAGTCGGCGCCCTCCGGGACGAGCACCTTGGCGGCACCGGCGTAGCGGATGCCTGCGTCGTCGTCGACCGGCCGGTCGTCGTCGAGCGGTTCGGGCGGGGTGTCGGTCATGGGCTCACGCTAGCAACCGCCCCCGACAGCGGCGTCACCCCGCCAGATACCTGCGCAGCAGGCCGGTCACCTCGTGGATCTGCGCGACGGGAACGCGCTCGTCCGCCCGGTGGGCCAGGCTCGGATCACCCGGGCCGAGGTTCACCGCGGGGACCCCGAGCGCGGCGAAACGGGCGACGTCGGTCCACCCGTACTTCGCACGGAACCGCCCCTGGGCCGCCTCGACCAGAGCGGCCGCCGCGGGATTGGCCAGGCCGGGGAGGGCGCCGGGCGCGGAGTCGGTGACCTCCGCGGTCAGCACGCCGCCGTCCAGATCGGCGGCGAAGACCTCGCGCACGTGCTCGAAGGCCTGCTCCGGCGACCGGTCGGGAGCGAACCGGAAGTTCACGTCCAGGTACGCCTCGTCGGGCACCACGTTCCCGGCAACCCCACCGCCGACGGCCACCGCCGACAGGCCCTCGCGGTACTCGCAGCCGTCGATGTCGACGCGCCGCGGCGTGTAGCCGTGCAGCGTGGTCAGCGCGCGCCCGAGCTTGTGGACGGCGTTGTCGCCCATCCACGCGCGCGCCGAGTGGGCGCGAGTCCCGTTGGCGGACAGCCGGACTCGCAGCGTCCCCTGGCACCCGGCCTCGATCAGTCCGCCGGTGGGCTCGCCGAGGATCGCCACGTCGCCGGCCAGCCACTCGGGCTTCTCGCGTTCGATCACGCCGAGCCCGTTGTACTTGGCGGCGATCTCCTCGCAGTCGTAGCAGATCAGGGTCAGGTCGTGCGCGGGGTCGTCGAGGGTGGCCGCCAGGTGCAGGAACACCGCCAGCCCCGACTTCATGTCGACGGTGCCGCACCCGTGCAGCACGTCGCCCTCGTCGTCGGTCATGGTTCGATGCGACGGCACGTTCCCGGCGATCGGCACGGTGTCGAGGTGCCCGGCGAGGATCACCCGGGAAGCCTTGCCCCGCGTGGTCCGGGCCAGCACCCGGTTGCCGAACCGGCTGATCTCGAAGCCGCGCGTCTGCGCGCGCAGCGCCGCCTCGACCGCATCGGCGATCAGCGATTCGTCGTGGCTCACGCTGGGCATGTCGACCAGCGCGGCGGTCAGTTCGGCGGGATCGGCACGCAGGTTCAGGTCCGGAACGCTCACCCGGCCCACTCTAGAGAAGCGGGCCGGGTGAATGTGCTCAGGCGGTGGTTCCGCCGTCCGCGGTGATGATCGCGCCGTTGATGAACGACGCCTCGTCGCTCATCAGCCAGCTGACCAGCGCCGCCATCTCGTCCGGACGGCCGTATCGGCCGAGCGGGATCGAGGCGATCAGCATGTCCTGCACGGCCTGGGTGTCGGCGGGGTTCCACTGTTCTTCCAGCCGGGTCAGCATCGGGGTGACGATCTGCCCCGGACAGATCGCGTTGACGCGCACGCCCAGCGGCCCGGCCTCGAGGGCCGCGCTGCGGGTCAGGCCGATCACCGCGTGCTTGGAGGCGGCGTACGCCGACAGCCGGGGCACGCCCTCCAGACCGGCCTGGCTGGCGGTGTTGACGATGACCCCGCCGCCCTGCGCCGAGAACAACGGCAGGATCGCCCGCATGCCGTAGAACACGCTGCCCACGTTGACGGACATCACCGACTCGAAGTCGGTATCGGACAGGTCCACCAGCGGGACCGCCGCGCCCTCGATGCCGGCGTTGTTGTGCAGGGCGTCGATCCGGCCGAAGCGGTCCAGCGCCGCCCGGATGTAGGTCTGCGCCCCCTCGGCGGTCGAGACGTCGACGGCCACCGGCAGCACGGCGTCACCGTGCGCGTCCGCGACGGCGCGCACCGCGTCGGCCGACAGATCGACCGCGGCGACCCGGTAGTCACGGGCGACGAGGGCGGCCACCACGGCGGCGCCGATGCCGCCGCCGGCACCGGTCACGATGGCGACGGGATTCTGAGTAGTCACGAGAGTTCTCCTTAGGGTGTGTCAGACGACGGCCGGGTCGTGCATGTGCTGGGACGGATCGGTCGCGTAGTCGACCACCTGGGTCAGCGCGGTCGCGCCGTTGTCGCGGGCCATGTAGTAGTGCAGGCGCGCGTCCGCGACGACCGCCAGCGCACCGTCGGGCAGATAGCCGGCGATCGGCCCCTCGATGAAGGCCAGCATCGTGGTTCCGTCCGGTGCGAAGGGCTGGTGCACCGCACCGGCCACCTCGCAGGTGAAGGTGCCCGCCCGGCCCGGATCGTCGTCGTGGTAGTGGAATCCGCCGTCCAGGATGTAGGCCTGGACGTTGCCCATGTGCCAGTGCGGAGTCGCCTGCACGCCGGGGTCCACCTGCAGGATGAGACTGAAACTGCCGGTCACCAGGTTGGCGTAGAGCAACCGGAACCTGGTGCCCGGCATCAGCCAGTCGGTCCAGGGGATGTCGTCCGGGTCGACGAACTCCTTGCGCGAACCCTTGGCCGTGGTGCCGGGATTGGTCATCCAGAAATCCGCGGCGAAGTGAGTTGGAGACGCCATTGTGCTTGCCTTTCGGTCGGTGAGAAGAGGTCCCGCGATGTGCCGCGGGGTGTCCGGATCCGTCGGGGCGTGCACGGCGTGTCAGCCGTTCGCGGACCGGATTCCTTCAGCCTCCCGGCCGCCGAAAGTGATGTCCATGACATGTTTCTTCCGCGACGTTAACCGTTCCGCTAATCGTCGGGAGTGCCTCCGCGCCGAGGTCCGCGCGGCCATACTTGGCGGGTGGTTGATCTCAATCTGCGACAGGTGTCGTACCTGTTGGCGGTCCTCGAGGAAGGGCACTTCGGCCGCGCCGCGGACCGGCTGTACATCAGCGCCCCGGCTCTGACCCAGCAGGTGAAGAAGCTCGAGGACAGGCTCGGCGCCGAACTGATCGATCGATCGCGGCATCCGCTCCGCGCGACGGAGACGGGCCGGCGTTTCGTCGCGGAAGCGCGCGAGGCGGTCGCGGCCGCCGAGCGTGCGATCGCCGCGGTCCGCCGGACCACCGGCCGGCTCCGCATCGGTTTCATGACCGCCGCGATCGACCCGCACGCCCGCACGCTGTTGCACCGGCTGCGCGAGCGGAATCCGGAGCTGCTCGTCGAGCTGGTCGAACTGTCCTGGTCGGAGACCACCTCCGCGGTGCGCGCCGGACTGGTCGACGCGACCCTGATGCGGCCGCCGGTCGCCGACCGTACCCATCTGCGCTTCGACGAGTTGTGCACGGAGGGGCGGGTCGCCGCCCTCCCGGCGACCCATCGGCTCGCCGGCCGCGCGTCGATCTCGGTGAGCGACCTGGACGGCGACATCCACGTGACCGATGACGCGGCCGAACCGGGATGGGTGAAGTGGTGGGCCTGCGATCCGCGCCCCAGCGGCCGGGAGGTGGTCTACGGCCCGTCGGCGCACACCATGGCCGAGGTCCTCGAGGTGGTCGCGCTCGGCGAGGCGATCTCCATCACCGATGAGCAGGTGCCGCTGAGCCACCGTCATCCGCACGTGGTGTTCGTACCGATCGACGACGTCGAGCCCGCGCACCTGTGTCTCTGCACCCGATCGGCCGACTCGACTCCGGCGGTCGAGTCGGCCCGGGCGGTGGTCGGCGAATTGCGCGCGGAGATCGCCGGGACGGGGAACGGCGTCGCGGTCAGCCGTTGATCACGTGCGGCACGGCGACGTGCTTGAGGCCCTCGACACCGAACTCGACGCCGTAGCCGGACGACTTGATCCCGCCGAACGGCACGCGCGGATCGATCGCGCCGTGCGCGTTGATCCACACCGTTCCGGCCTCGATTCGCTCGGCGACCGCACGGGCGGCGGCCTTGTCCGACGACCACACCGACGCGCCCAGACCCACGTCGAGGCTGTTGGCCTGGGCGATCGCCTGGTCCAGGTCGGTGTACCGGATGATCGGCAGCGCCGGCCCGAACTGCTCCTCGACCACCAGCGGATCATCCGGATCGATGTCGGCGATCAGCGTCGTCGGATAGAAGAAGCCTGCCGCCTCGCGGTCGGGGTCGCCGCCGATCAGCACGTCGGCGCCGGAGGCCTTGGCGGCCTCGACGAGCCGGTCGACCACGTCGAACTGGTTCCGGTTCTGCAGCGGCCCGAGGACGTTCTCCTCGGCCAGCCCCACGCCCATCGGCATTCGCCGGGCGACGCGGACCAGCGCCTGGCAGACCGTGTCGTAGATGGCGGCCGGCACGTACAGGCGCTTGAGCGCGGCGCAGGTCTGGCCGGTGTTGATGAACGCGCCCCAGAAGATGCCCTCGGCCACCGCGTCGTTGGCCTCCTCGTCGTCTCCGAACGCGTCCTCGAGGACGATGCCCGCGTCGTTGCCGCCGAGTTCCAGAGTGAGGCGTTTGAGGGTGCCGGAGGCGCCCTCGGCGATGCGGCGGCCGGTGGCGACGGATCCGGTGAACATGATCTTGTCGATGCCGGGGTGGCCGGGCATCGCGGCCCCGACCTCGCGATCACCGGCGACGACGGTGAGCACTCCGGCGGGCAGGACCTGATTGAGCACGTGGCACAACGCCAGCACCGACAGCGTGGTGTTCTCCGACGGCTTCAGAACGACGGTGTTACCCATCCGCAGGGACGGCGCGATCTGCCAGATGGAGATCAGCATCGGCCAGTTCCACGGGCCGATCGCGCCGACCACGCCGATCGGCTTGTACGACAGGGTGGCGTACACGGTGCCGTCGTCGACCAGCACCTCGGGCTCCAGCGGAACCGTGGCCGACACGCGCATCCACGCCTGCTCGAACATTCCCATCCGCCGAGTATCGCAAACCCGGCCCTCAGCCGGACACCGCCGATCCACCGCGATTCGACCGCGGCACCGGGGAACCGGCCCGAGCGCGGTTCCCGTCACCCACACGCAGGAGCACGCGCATACCGCCACTGCGGTAGATATCGGCGCTCAGCCCTCGCGCTCGCCGCCGCCGATGCCCAAACTGTTCGATTCGCGCCGAACGGGTGCCCGGCACCACGACGGGAACGACATAATTCGACTCATGCCAGACGACGATTCGCCCCGCGACCCACGCTTGCCGCCGACGTACCACCGGCACGCCTCGGGTGCGGAGAACCACGATCCCGACGCGGTGCACCCGCAGCGGCCGGCCGGCACCCCGCCTCCGCCGAAGAACAAGCACCGCACCCGGAACCTGATTCTCGCCGGTATCGGCACGCTCGCGGCGCTGGCGATCGTGGTCGGAGTGATCGCGGCGACCGCCGGCCGGTCCGACTCACCGACGATCGCCGGGCCGTCGATCACCGGCTATCAGCTTCCGCCGAAGCCGCCCGAGTGTGCCGACGGCGTGGCCGGCCAGCGTCATCCCGCCTCCGGCCTGGACCTGGGCGACGTGCTGGTCCCCCGCAAGGAACTCCCGCCCGGCTGGCGGACCAGCGACATCGCGCTGCCCTTCGCCACCGCCGCACAGATCGTGACGCCGCCGCCTGCTCCGGCCGCGTCGCCATCCCCGCCTACGACGTCCGGGAACCCGCCGGCGAGCACGCCGCCGGCACCGAATCCCCCGCTGTTCGGACTGGTCCAGTTGCCCAAGGACAGCGGAACCGACCTGCGCGCCGCCGGCGAGAGGTTCTTGCGCTGCCTCATCTACATCCCGCGCTATGCGAGCAGCAAGCCGATGCCGCCGGCCATCGTGGACTCACGCTCGGCGCGCACCGAGAACGGCGTCGACTACCTGCAGCTCACCGCCCGGCTGACCACCGGCGAGGACGAACAGCGCGGCGGCGACGTGGTCAACCTCGTGGTGATCGGCACCGTGCCCATCACCATGGCCGTCGTCATCGCTCCGCTCACCGACGAGCGCGCGCCGAAGGCACAGCAGGACCGGCAACGCGAGCAGACCGAGCAGATCCAGAAAGCCCTGCGCGGACTGCAGATCCGCGCCCCGCAGCGCTGAGCGGGCTCGATAGACTGGCGGCCGTGACTACTCAAGGTGCTGTTGCCATCGGAATCGCCACGCTCACCGACGACGGCGTCGTCCTGGACACGTGGTACCCCGCCCCCGAACTGACCGCCGGCGGCGAGGCCGCCGGCACCACCGTGCTGAGCGACGTCGACACCCCGCGCGAACTGGTCGATGCGGTCGGCGTCGACGGCGCCCGCGGCGTCAAGACCGTCGCCGTCCGCACGGTGATCGCCGATCTGAACGACGACCCGATCGACGCGCACGACGTCTACCTGCGCCTGCACCTGCTGTCGCACCGTCTCGTCAAGCCGCACGGACAGAACCTCACCGGTATCTTCGGGCTGCTCGCCAACGTCGTGTGGACCAACTTCGGCCCGTGCGCCGTCGACGGCTTCGAAGCCACCCGCCTGCGACTGCGCGGCCGCGGCCACGTCACCGTCTACTCGGTCGACAAGTTCCCCCGCATGGTCGACTACGTGGTGCCGTCCGGCGTCCGCATCGGCGACGCCGACCGCGTCCGCCTCGGCGCGCACCTCGCCCCGGGCACCACCGTGATGCACGAGGGCTTCGTCAACTTCAACGCCGGCACCCTCGGCACCTCGATGGTGGAGGGCCGGATCTCGGCGGGCGTCGTGATCGGCGACGGCTCCGACATCGGCGGCGGCGCGTCGACCATGGGCACCCTGTCCGGCGGCGGCAAGGAGATCATCTCCATCGGCCGCCGCTGCCTCCTCGGCGCCAACGCCGGCTGCGGCATCCCGCTCGGCGACGACTGCGTGATCGAGGCCGGGCTCTACATCACCGCGGGCACCAAGGTGACCGGCCCGGACGGCACCGTCGTCAAGGCCCGCGACCTGGCCGGGCAGTCGAACCTGCTGTTCCGCCGCAACTCCACGACCGGAGCGGTGGAAGTGACGGCCAAGGCGGGCGACGGGATCGAGCTCAACGAGGCTCTACACGCGCACAACTGATTCCATTCCGACTGTGGGCGGCCGGGCCGGCCGACATCCGTCTTCGACAGTCCTCGCTACTGGTTTCTAGGAAGCTCGCGACTCGCCAGATGGGCTGCGGAGAGCTCAGCCGGATGTCGTCCGTCCCGGCCGCTCTCGGTCCGGAGGCAGTTGAGTGCCGGGCCCTCGTTGCGTGCTCTCCTGGCCTGGGCGAGTGGCGCTCGGTTCGAGAACGTGCACTTCCCCGGTCGACGGCCGAGCGAGCCAAACCGCCGACCCAGCCCCGCCGAGCCCGCCCAACAGCCGGCCGAGCCCCGCGCGCCCGCCCAACAAGCCCGCCGAGCACGCCCCAACAACCGGCCGAGCCCCGCCGAGCACGCCCCAACAGCCAGCTGTGCCCCGCCGAGCCCGCCCCAACAACCGGCTGTGCCCCGCCGAGCCCGCCCCAACAACCGGCCGAGCCGCACCGAGCCCGCCCAACAGCCGGCTGAGCCGCGCCGAGCCCGCCAGGGCGAGGCGGGTGTCGAAGCCATCCCCAGACAGGCGTCACGCTCTCAGTAAGGAGCGGCCCCGACCGCTCCGACCACACCCCGAAGACATCGCCCACTGACTTCGTGGACGACGCACACCGACATCGTCCTCGCCCACCCGCCGAGCAGGCGACAACGAACTGGCCGGCACTCACGAACGCGGCAGCCGCCCCTATCCACCGGCCGAGCCCCCTCGGACGCTGTTCTCCTCCCGAGACGCGTTCCCCCACCCGCTTTCCGTTCCGCCACCTGGTCTAGAGCGGGCGGGGGAACGGAAAGCGCGTGGGGGAACGGAAAGCGGATGGGGCGACGGAATGCGGCCAGGGGCGGGCGATCAGACGGTCGTGACGCGCAGTTCGCTGGAGACCGGAGTGGGGTTCACGGTCAGGTCGAGCACGGGGCAGTGCTTCTCGACCGCCTCGTGGAGCTCCGCGTAGCGCGCCTCGGTGTCCGGGCCGGACACGTCGACGACGATGCGGATCGCGCCGAAGCCCGGGCGGACGTCGTCGTCGAGCCCGAAGAAGCCGCGGACGTCCAGATCGCCCTCGGCGCGCAGCGCGAGCGAGTCGACCTGGATGCCGAGGCGCTGCGCCCAGAAGCGGTAGGTCACGACCTGGCACGACAGCAGCGAAGCCAGGTAGTACTCGACCGGGTTGGGCGCCGAGTCCGAACCGCCCAGCACCGGCGGCTCATCCACGGTGATCGAGAACGACCGCAGCGCCACGTCGGACTTGACGCCGTCCGTGCCGACGACCTCGGCGGCGAACACCGCGGCGGCGTTCTTCGGGTTCTTGCGGACCGCGTCCGCCGTCGCGACGGTGATCGCGTTCAGCGGGGTGTCGGCGGTCGGAGCGGGGAGATCGATCAGTTCGGTATCAGCCATGGCCCCGAACATACGGGCGGATTCTCTGCCGCCCCAGCGTTAAATTCAGTGTGCGTTGATCCGGGAACCGGCTTGACAGTCGCGGCGGCCGGTCAGCACGAGAGCCGGGCGACGGCGGCGTCGACGCGCTCGTCGGTGGCGGTGAACGCCATCCGGATGTGGTTCGCACCGCGCGGACCGTAGAAGTCGCCGGGGGCCACCAGGATGCCGCGCTCGGCGAACCAGTCCAGGGTCGCGCGGGATCCTTCGACGGGCTCAGGCGGCGAGGCAAGCTCAGGCGGCGAGGCAAGCTCAGGCGGCGAGGCGAGCTCGGGCAGCGAGGTCGCGGTCGCCCAGAGGTACAGGCCCGCCTCGGAATGATCGATGGTGAACCCGGCGGACTCCAGTGCCGCCTTCAGCTTCGCCCGGCGGAGGCGGTAGCGCTCGCGCTGGGCATCCACATGGACGTCGTCGTTCAGCGCCGCGACCATCGCGCCCTGGACCGGGAACGGGACGATCAGGCCCGCGTGCTTGCGGACCGCGAGCAGCTCGGCGATCAGGTCCTTGTCGCCGACCAGGAAACCGGCCCGGTACGACGCCAGGTTCGACACCTTCGACAGCGAGTGCACCGCGATGAGGCCCGTGTGGTCACCGTCGCAGACCGCCGGATCCAGAATCGACACGGCGGGCTGATCCCAGGCCAGACCGAGATAGCACTCGTCGGACACGACCACCACGCCGCGCTCGCGCGCCCACGACACCACCTTGCGCAGGTGATCGGCGGGCAGCACCTTGCCCGTCGGGTTCGACGGCGAGTTGAGGAACAGCAGCGCCGGGATCTCCGGCCCGATCGCGACGGTCGAGTCCGCCCGCAGCACCCGCGCTCCGGCCAGCAGCGCGCCGACCTCGTACGTCGGGTACGCCACCTCGGGGATCACCACGAGCTCCCCCGCGGGCACGCCCAGCTGCGACGGCAGCCCGGCGATCGCCTCCTTGGTGCCGATCACCGGGAGGATCGAAGCCTCGTCCAGTCCGTCGATCCCGAAACGACGGGCCAACGCGCCGGCCGCCGCCTCACGCAGTTCCAGCGTGCCGATCGTCGCCGGGTAGCCCGGGAACTCGGAGGAGTCGGCCAGCCCCTGGCGGATCACGGCGTCGACCGGATCGACCGGTGTGCCGACGGACAGATCGACGATCCCCTCCGGGTGCGCGGAGGCCTTCGCCTTCGCACCGGAGATGGTGTCCCACGGGAAGTCGGGCAGCGCCGCGCTGACCGGACGCAGTCGTCGAACCGCCGTCACGATGGCCTCTCCTAGTCCTCTTCGCCCATGGGCGGCAGGTTCTTCACGAACGGCGGGTCGTAATCGGTCTTGCCGATCTTGCTCGCGCCGCCCGGCGAACCGAGCTCATCGAAGAAGTCGACGTTGGCGCTGACGTAGGGCTCCCACTCGTCCGGAACGTCGTCCTCGTAGAAGATGGCCTCGACCGGACAGACCGGTTCACACGCACCGCAGTCGACGCACTCGTCGGGCTGGATGTAGAGGCTGCGGCCACCCTCGTAGATGCAGTCGACGGGGCATTCCTCGACGCACGCCTTGTCCATCACATCCACACACGGTTCCGCGATGATGTAGGTCACTCTCGACTCTCCTTACGCACACGCCAGGCGCCCGGACGAGGGCTGATCGCGCCGGGGACACCACAGACAGACCACTACAGCCTAGCTTTTCGCCCTCGGGCACGACGAACCCGCCGTCCCCCTTCTGTCGCCGCCGCACCGCCTCACCGGGGCAGACTTTTACCCAGGCTGAGGAAAATGTCCGCGCACTCGGCGTGACTTGCCGAACCAGATACCCCTAGGGGTATAGTGATCAGCGAGGAGGCAACCATGAGAATCGTTGTGGTCGGCGGCGTCGCCGGCGGAATGAGTGCCGCGGCCCGGGCCCGCCGCCTGGACGAGTCGGCCGAGATCATCGTCTTCGAGCGCGGGGATCACCCGTCGTTCGCGAACTGCGGCCTGCCGTACTACGTGAGCGGCGAGATCACCGATCGGCAGGATCTACTGGTCCAGACCCCCGAATCGCTGCGGGAGGCGCTCGACATCGACGTGCGCGTGCGGCACGAGGTGATCGCCGTGGATACGGCGGCCAAGACCGTCGACGTGCGCAGCGCGGACGGCGTCGAGACGGTCGCGTACGACGCGCTCGTCCTGTCCCCCGGCGCCAAGGCCGTGCGGCCGCCGCTGCCCGGGCTCGATTCGCCGCGCGTCCAGACGCTGCGGACGGTCGCGGACGCGGTGCGGCTGAAGGACACGGTCGACTCGGGCGCCGGGAGCACTTCGACTCCGCTCAGCATGAACTCCGCGAGCGGGCCCACTGCGACAGCCGCGCTCCGCGCGGTGGTTCTGGGCGCCGGTTTCATCGGCTTGGAGGCCGCCGAGGGCCTGCGCATGCGCGGTCTCGCGGTCGACGTCGTGGAGCTGGCGCCGCACGTGCTGCCACCGCTGGAGACCGAGATGGCCTCGCTGATCCGCGACGAGCTCACCCGACTGGGCATCACGGTGCACGACGGTATCGCGGCGGTCGCGATCGACAGCCGCGACGACGAGGACGTCGTGGTACTGGGCGACGGCACGATGATCGAGACCGACGTCGTGGTCCTGTCGGTGGGCGTCACCCCGGACACCGCCGTGTTCGCCGCGGCCGGTGTCGAGTGCGAGCGCGGCGCCATCGTCGTCGACGACCACGGCCGGACCAATGTGGACGGGATCTGGGCCGTCGGCGACGCGACCCTCGCCACCGATCGGGTGACCGGTCTGCGCCGCCCGGTTCCGCTGGCCGGCCCCGCCAACCGCGCCGGCCGACTGGTGGCCGACGACATCGTCACCCCGCAGATCGCCCGGCCGATCCCGCATCCGCTGGGGACGGCGATCGTCCGCGTCGGCGAATTGACCGCCGCGCTGACCGGTGCGAACCGCGCCGCTCTCGACGCTGCCGGGATCGACTACCGCACCGTCCACCTGCACGCCGATCACCACGCCGGATACTTCCCCGGCGCGCGGCAACTGCACCTGATGATGCACCTGCGGACGTCCGACGGGCTGATCCTCGGCGCCCAGGGCGTCGGTCCCGAGGGCGTCGACAAGCGGATCGACGTGCTGGCCACCGCCATCGCCAACGCCATGACCGGTCCGGAGCTGATCGACCTCGATCTGGCGTACGCGCCGCCGTTCGGCTCCGCGAAGGACCCGGTGAATCTGCTCGGGATGATCGCCGAGAACGTGCTCGACGGCGAGATGGCGCTCTGGTACGCCGAGCAGGTCGCCGATCCCGGCTACTTCATCCTGGACGTGCGCAGTCAGGAGGAGTACGACGATGACCACCTCGACGGCGCGTATCTGGTGCCGCACACCGAGGTTCGTGCACGGCTGGACGAGATCCGCGAGGCCGCGGCCGGTCGTCCGATCCGGGTGCACTGTGCCAGCGGCAAGCGCAGCTACCTGGCATACCGCGTGCTGACTGCCGCGGGCCTGGAGGCGGCCAACCTGTCCGGCGGCCTGCTCACCCTGCGCGCCGCGCTCGCCCACGAGCCCGCGCTCGCCTGACGACGGAGCCCGTGTCGACACCACCGGTCCGACGGTTGAGCCGGGCGACGACGGAGCCCGTGTCGAAACCACACCCACACACCGATAGAAGGAGAACACCATGTGCCAGCAAGCAACCTGCAAGACCTGCGGCAAGGTCACCTGGCGTGGCTGCGGCCAGCACGTCGACCAGGTGATGCGCGGCGTCCCCGCCTCGCGTCGCTGCCCCGGCCACCCGAAGGAGCCCGGCCGACTGTCCCGGATGTTCGGCGGCCGCTGACCTCGTCTGGGGCTTAACCCGGTCGCGGGTCAGCTCTCGACGACGAGCAACTCCGTACGCACCGACACCGGGTTCTCGACGCGGCCGTACTCGGTGGTGCGCTGCCGGGGGGTGCGGCCGATACCCTCGACGATCTCGTGGAGTTCGGCGACGGTCTTCTCCGAGCCGTGCTGGGAACCGGCCATCCGGGAGATGGTCTCCTCCATCAGCGTGCCGCCGAGGTCGTCCGCACCGCCGCGCAGCATCACCCGGGTGCCCTCGACGCCGAGCTTCACCCAGGACGTCTGGATGTGGTCGATCCGGCCGTGCAGCATGATCCGCGCCAGCGCGTGGACCGCGCGGTTGTCCCGCCGCGTCGGGCCTGGACGGGACGCTCCGGCCAGATACAGCGGGGACGACTGGTGCACGAACGGCAGCGGCACGAATTCGGTGAAACCCCCTGTGCGGTCCTGGATTCCACGCAGCACACGCAGGTGAGCCACCCAGTGACGGGGCGCGTCGACGTGCCCGTACATCATGGTCGAACTCGACCGCAGGCCCACCTCGTGCGCCGTGGTGATCACGTCGATCCACGACGCCGTCGGCAGCTTGCCCTTGGTGAGGATCCAGCGCACCTCGTCATCGAGGATCTCCGCGGCGGTCCCCGGAATGGTGTCCAGGCCCGCCTCCCGCAATCCGATCAGCCAGTCGCGGATCGACTCGCCGGAGCGGGCGGCGCCGTTGACCACCTCCATCGGGCTGAACGCGTGCACGTGCATCGACGGCACCCGCCGCTTCACCGCCCGGACGATGTCGGCGTACCCGGACGCCGGTAGTTCCGGATCGATCCCGCCCTGCATGCAGACCTCGGTGGCCCCGGCGAGGTGCGCTTCCCACGCCCGGTCGGCCACCTCGTCGGTCGACAGCGTGAACGCATCCTCGTCACCTTTGCGCTGCGCGAAGGCGCAGAACCGGCAGCCCGTGTAGCAGATGTTGGTGAAATTGATGTTGCGGTTCACCACGTAGGTGACATCGTCGCCGTTGACGTCGGCGCGGATCGAATCCGCCAGTGCGGCAAGAGCTTCCAACCCCTCACCGTCAGCGGTCGCCAGGGCCAGGTACTCGTCGTCGGACAGCCCGGCCGGATCGTTCTCCGCGTGCCGCAGGGCGGCGGCCACCTCGGCGTCGAGGCGACCCGGGGCGCGGGCGCCGGGCACCTGCGAGCGGGCCGCACCCGGCTCGCCATCGCCCAGGGCGAGCACTTGCTCACGAATGGTGTCCCAGTCCCCGAACGCGCTCGACAGGTCGCTGCGCGTCTCGGTGCGCCGGCCGTCGACGTCGATCTCGGTGTTCAGGTCGACGCGCCCGGACGACGTCCAGTCCTCGTCCGGTTCCTGCCACGGCCGGCCCTCGGGCTTCACGTCCCGGGCGAGTCCGGTCTCCGGGTCGGCGAGTGCTGCGACGTGGCGGGCGATCCGCGGGTCGATCCACGGTGATCCGGCGAGCACGTACTTCGGTTGTGCCGCGATTCGTTCGGTGAGGGTGAAACCGGCCGACGCGGTGATCTCGGCGAGCGTGTCGAGGTTGGGCCAGGGCCGTTCCGGGTTCACGTGGTCGGGGGTGAGCGGCGAGACGCCGCCCCAGTCATCGATCCCGGCGCCGATCAGCGCGCGGCATTCGGCCTCGGACACCAGGTTCGGCGGCGCCTGGATCCGCATGCCGGGCCCCAGCAGCAGCCGGGCGACGGCGACCGTGGCGAGGAATTCGCTCATCTCCGCGTCCGGCGCGCCGCGCATGGCGGTGTCCGGCTTGGCGCGGAAATTCTGCACGATCACTTCCTGGATGTGCCCGAACGCCTTGTGCACCTTGCGGATCTCCAGCAGGGAGTCGGCCCGCTCGGCGCGGTTCTCCCCGATCCCGACGAGGATACCTGTGGTAAACGGCACGGCGAGGCGCCCGGCGTCGACCAGGACGCGCTTGCGGACCTCCGGGTCCTTGTCCGGGCTGCCGTAGTGACACTCCCCCTTGTCGGTGAAGAGCCGCCGCGCGGTGGTCTCGAGCATCATGCCCATCGACGGGGCGACCGGCTTGAGCCGATTGATCTCCTCCCAGCCCATCACGCCGGGGTTGAGGTGCGGCAGCAACCCGGTCTCCTCCAGCACCCGGATGGCCGCCGCCCGCACGTAGTCGAGGGTGGAGTCGTAGCCGCGCTCGTCGAGCCACCGCGCGGCTTCCGGCCACCGGTCCTCCGGGCGGTCACCGAGGGTGAACAGTGCTTCCTTGCAGCCCAGCTCGGCGCCGCGCCGGGCCACGCCGACCACCTCATCGAGTTCCATGAACGCGCCGTGACCGTCGCGCGCGAGCTTTCCGGGCACGGTGACGAAGGTGCAGTAGTGGCACCGGTCCCGGCACAGCCGGGTGAGCGGGATGAACACCTTGCGCGAATAGGTGACCTGCCCGGCACGACCGTCGGCCGCGAGCCCGGCGTCGCGCACCCGAGAGGCTGCCGCGCACAGCTCGTCGAGGTCGTCGCCACGCGCGGCCAGCAGCACCGCGGCCTCGTCCTGATTGAGGGTGACGCCGTCGCGGGCGCGCCGCAGTGCGCGCCGCATCGCCGAGGGGGCCGGGTCAGCTTCTCCGATCACCTAAGCCAGAGTAGACAGCCCAGCTTCGACACGCTTGTCGCCCCTGACTGGCTCGAGGCCGCTCAGCCGGCGGTGAAGCGGGCGGCGATGGTCGACGGGGCGCCGAGACCGAGGAGGAACAGCAGGATCAGAGGGAGACCGTCGATCCAGGCCCCGTTGCCGCCGATCCCGGGAATCATCGCGACGATCACCACCACCGCCCACGCGGCGATCGGGGCGAAGCGCCAGCCCGACGAGGTGTACTGCCCGGCGAGCCAGAGGAAGCCGAGGTTGGCCGCGCCCGCGATCACGGCGGTGATCGGGAACGGCACCGGCCCCCACGAGATCATCAGAAACGCGCAGCACAGCATGGCCATCAGCGCGCTCGCGACGGTCAGGGCGGCGAGTTCCAGCTTCGCGCCGACGGTCACGACAGGCCCTCGAAGAGATCTGTTTCGACAGTGCCGGGTTCCGGCCGGAGGTCCACACGGAGGAAGTGCTCGACGGGCAGGATCGGCTGAATGATGTCGTTGCTCAGCGCGAACTCCGTGCCCGACGGTGCGACGGTGATCTGAGTGGCGTGGGCGGCCAGCGCCGCCACCTTGGCGTCGTACACCCCGGACACGTCGACGGCGGCGTGGACCTGCTCGTCGGGGTAGCTCGGCAGTTCCCCCGGCTCGGGCCGCCGCCAGCCCTCCGGAACGTCGGCGATCGCGGCCAGGCCGGCGTTCAGCGCCCCGGCCCGGGTCACCGACTCGTACACCTTGAAGCCGTGGCCGAGACGCTGCGCGGCGAGGGGGATCGCCAGGTGGGAGATCTCGTGGACCCGCTTGTGGTCCGGATGGCCGTAGGTGCCGTCGGCGTCGTACGTGACGATCACCTGCGGATCGAAGTCGGCGATCTCGTCGGCGAGCGTCCGCGCGAGCTCATCGGCGGACGCCTGGAACAGCGCGCGCGGGTGCTCGGCCGACGGGGTGCCGGCCATCCCGGAGTCGCGCCAGCGGCCCGCACCGCCGAGGAACCGCGGCGCCAGCGGCTCCCGGCCGGCCGGGGTCAGCGCGGCCAGCGCGGCGGCGAGTTCGCCGATCCGGAACCCGCCGAGCTGATCGGCCTCGGCGGCGACGAGGTGTGCCCAGCGATCCCCGATCACCTCGCCTTCCTCGCCGAGCGTGAAGGTGACGACGCGGACGCCGGCCCCGGCGGCGAGGTAGTGCGCGATGGTGCCACCGGTCATGATCGACTCGTCGTCGGGGTGCGCGTGCAGCACCAACAAGCGACGGTCACCGGCCGACGCACCCTGAACCTCCGGCGACCCACCCTGAGCCTGTCGAAGGGTCGACGTACTGCTCACGACTGACTCCATTTCGCCGCCTCACCGAAGATCCCGACCTGCACCGGACCGGACAGCGGCACCCCGCGCACCTCGTCGGTCACCGCCACGAACACCGTGTCCTGGAAGATCGGCAGGTACACCGCCTGCGCGGCGAGCAGATCCTCGGCCTGACGCAGCGTCGACGTGGGATCGGACTCGCTCATCGCCTGCGTCGCCAGCGCGATCAGCGCCGGATCACACAGGCCCGAGGTGTTGCCGATGTAGGCATCGGGGGCCGCCTTGCCGGGTGTGCCGCTCGCCGACGGCGCCGGCCGCTCGGCCGTCCCGGTCGGCGTCGGCAGCACACTGTGATCGATCGCCGGATCGGTCTCGGGTTCGACGGTGTGGGCGCCGGCCTCGGTGCCCTGCGGCGGCGCCTGACAGCCCACCTGCGAGGCCAGGGCCGTCGCCGGATCGATGCCCGCCGAGGTCCAGCCGACCACCAGGTCGACGTCGGCGGCCGCCAGGGCGTGCCCGTACAGCTCGGTGTTGGTCATCGGCCGCACCACCGCGCGCACCCCCTGGGCCTGCAGCTGGTCCGCGATGTTCTCGGCGGCCGACATGGTGCGCTGGTCGGTGTTGGTCGCGCCGATCCGGACCACCAGCGGCGCATCGCCCTTCAGGTACGGGGCCACGCCGACGGGCAGCTCCGGCACGTCCTTGTCCGCGCTGGTCGTCGGCGCCGCGGACGTCGACGACGGCGGAGTCACCGACGATGTCGGTGCGTCCGACGGCGCCGTGGACGACGCCGTGGTGCGCGGCTCACCGCGCACATATCCGGCGGCGGTCAGCCAGTCGTGCACCTGCGCCGGAGTGGGCCGCGCCCGATCGACCGGGAAGTAGCCGTCGTCCGACGGGAAGTAGACAGTGTTCGCGAAGCGGTCGACGACGTCGTCGCCGGCGGCCGCCGCGGTGATCACGTCGCCGTTCAGCATGCCGAGCACCGCCTGCCGGACGTCGCGGTTCGCCATCTCCGGGGCGCGGGTGTTGAGGTTCACCGTGAGTGCGCGCGCCGACGGCATCCGGTTGCTGCGCACCCCGGGAATCGCCGAGACCTCGGTCGCACTGGAGGTACCCGCGGTCAGCGCCACCACGCTGGTGTCGCCGTTGCGGACGGTCTGCGCCATCTGCGGGAGCGTCCCCGCCCTGCGCAGCACCACCTGGTCGAGTTCGGGCGGCGTGCTCCAGTAGCGGTCGTTGCGGATCAGCCGGACCTCGTCGCGGGCGCGGTCGATCGAATAGATCGAGAACGGTCCGGCGGTGACCGGTTTGCCCTTGTCCATCCCGGTCTGGAATCCGGTCGGATTCGACCGCAGCTTGTGGCTGGGCAGCAGATCGGTGAACAACTCGCGCCAGGCCGGATACTCCTCGTCGAAGGTCACCGTCACCACCTTGCCGCCGCCGGAGGTCTGCACCTTGCTGATCGCGCGGTAACCGGCCGCTCCGACGACGTTCGGCTGGCGCGCCATCTGCTGCCAGAGGTACGCGAAATCGTCGCCCGTCACCGGCAGGCCGTCGGACCACTGGGCGTCGTTCACCAGCTTGTAGGTGACGGTGAACGGCTCGGTGGACGAGACCTCCGCCGAGGTGAGGAGCACCGAATTGAGCCGCCAGTCGATGCCCTCCGGCGTCTGGACGGGCTCGAACGCGCTGGGCAGCGTCATCGCGGCGATCGCGGTGGTCACCGTGCTCTGGTCGGCGCCCAGGTGCGGGTTGAAACCAGCGCCGATCGAGTCGGTCGCCAGGTAGACGGTGCGCTCGTCGGGATACTCGTTGGGCGTCGGGGTGGGCAGGGTCTCCCGGACCGGGGGCGGCGGATCGGCCATGCAGGCGGTCGCGCTCACCGCGACCATCCCGGCCACCGCCGCGGCGGCGAGGCGGCGCCGCACGCGGCCGCCGCTCATCGCGGCCCCCAGCGGGAATCCCATCCGCACTCCAGTGTTTCTCTCTCAGGCGTTCGCGTCGCGCGCCTTGGCCCGCGAACGCTCGCGGGCACGGGTCGTGCTGTCCAGGTTGACCTTACGCACGCGCACCACCTCGGGCGTCACCTCGACGCACTCGTCGGCGGCACAGAACTCCATCGCGCCCTCGAGATCGAGCTCCATCGGCTTGGCGAGGGTCTCCATCACGTCGGCCGACGACTGCCGCATGTTGGTCAGCTTCTTCTCGCGGGTGACGTTGATGTCGAGGTCCTCCAGGCGGGGGTTGATACCCACCACGTGGCCCTCGTAGGTGTCGTCACCCGGGTCGACGAAGAAGGTGCCGCGGTCGGCGAGCTGGATCATCGCGAACGGGGTGACGCTGCCCGCGCGGTCGGACACCAGCGAACCGGTGTGGCGGGCGCGGATCTCGCCGGCCCACGGCGCGTATTCGAAGAACACGGCGTTGGCGATGCCGGTGCCGCGGGTCTCGGTCATGAAGTCGGTGCGGAAGCCGATCAGGCCGCGCGACGGGACGGTGAACTCCATGCGGACCCAGCCGGTGCCGTGGTTGTTCATCTGGTCCATCCGGCCCTTGCGGGCGGCCAGCAGCTGCGTCACCGCGCCGAGGTACTCCTCGGGGACGTCGACGGTGAGGTGCTCGAACGGCTCGTGCACCTTGCCGTCGACCTTGCGCGTGACCACCTGCGGCTTGCCGACGGTCAGCTCGAAGCCCTCGCGCCGCATCTGCTCGACGAGGATGGCCAGCGCCAGCTCACCGCGGCCCTGCACCTCCCACGCGTCCGGGCGGCCGATGTCCTCGACGCGCAGCGACACGTTGCCGATCAGCTCGCTGTCCAGGCGGTCCTTGACCATGCGGGCGGTGAGCTTGTGGCCCTTCACCCGGCCGGCGAGCGGCGAGGTGTTGGTGCCGACGATCGCCGAGATGGCCGGCTCGTCGACGGTGATGCGCGGCAGCGGCTGCGGGTTGTCGGCGTCGGCGAGGGTGTCACCGATCATGATCTCCGGCATGCCGGCGACGGCCACGATGTCGCCCGCGGTGGCCGACTCGGCCGGGGCGCGGTCGACGCCGATGGTCGCCAGCAATTCGGTGATCTTGGCCTTCTCGATCACCGGCTCGCCGTTGACCTCCCGGCACCAGGCCACCTGCTGGCCCTTGCGCAGGGTGCCGTTGTGGATGCGGACCAGCGCGAGACGGCCCAGGAAGGGCGACGCGTCGAGGTTGGTGACGTGGGCCTGCAGCGGCGCCTCGTCGTCACCCTTGGGGGCCGGGATGTTGTTGATCAGGACGTCGAACAGCGGGTCCAGGTTCTCGCCCGGGGGCACCTCGCCGTTGGCCGGCTGCTCGGTGCTGGCGATGCCTGCGCGGCCCGAGGCGAACAGGACGGGCAGTTCCAGGGCCAGCTCGGCGGCCTGCGCGGCCTCGTCGTCCAGGTCGGACGCCAGGTCGAGGAGAAGGTCCTGCGACTCGGTCACGATCTCGTCGATGCGCGCGTCCGGGCGGTCGGTCTTGTTGACCACCAGGATCACCGGCAGCGACGCGGCGAGCGCCTTGCGGAGCACGAAGCGAGTCTGCGGCAGCGGGCCCTCGGAGGCGTCGACCAGCAGCACCACGCCGTCGACCATCGACAGGCCGCGCTCCACCTCGCCGCCGAAGTCGGCGTGGCCGGGGGTGTCGATCACGTTGATGATGTATTCGGTGCCGTCGGGCTGACGACGATGCACCGCGGTGTTCTTCGCGAGAATGGTGATGCCCTTCTCGCGCTCCAGGTCTCCGGAATCCATCACGCGGTCGACGAGTTCAGCGCGCTCGCCGAACACGCCGGACTGGCGCAGCATCGCGTCGACCAGGGTGGTCTTACCGTGGTCGACGTGCGCCACGATCGCGACGTTGCGGAAGTTGGTGACAGGGCTCACTGAAGGTCTCTCTCGTTACTCTCTAGTTTCCCGCACGCCGGAATCACCCCGGGGGGCCGCGCGCGGAAAATGAACCTCATCAGGGTACCGGCAAGGGTGCCCGTCGCGCGATTGCACGCAATTCGGGCCCTGCCCCGGGAGTACCCTGGTGGGTATGGGGAAGAAGAAGCCGGACCCGGCGAAGGTCGCGCACCTGAAGCCGAAGAAGAAGTGCTGCAAAAAGCGCACCCGGTGTCTCAAGTGCCCCGTCGTCGTCCACAAGATGCAGCGGCTCGACCTGGACCACCTGTCCAAGAAGGATGCCCGCAAGGCCCTCGAAGCCGCGCGCGTGAACCCCAGCCGCCGGGGGCAATGACCTGGTCTTATCGGGTGTCCGGAGCGATCGACGCCTGGTCCGTCGGGCATGCTGCCGCTCCCGCCCCCGACCAAGGGGGCCCAGCACCCGTTTCTCGTTCTCGTTCCCTCGGCCGAGGGAACGAGAACGAGAAACGCCGCGAAAGAGACCGTCCAGCACCGCCTCCGGACCAGCCCACGGCATCGCTCCGCGAGCCCGCACTCCAACCCGAGCCGATACGACGAATGTCACACGCGCACACCGCCAGGCGTGCTCGTCGCGGCATTCGTGGCCCTGAATCACCCCAGGTTTTCTGCCGCTCCTATACGGGGTGCAGCTCTCGGTTGAGGGCGGCGTAGTAGGCGGACTCGAACTCGGCGGGCGGGACCGTGCCGATGCTGGAGTGGAGCCTGTCATTGTTG